>NZ_NEJY01000013.1:0-182205 GCF_002113255.1 Pseudomonas sp. B14(2017) | reverse complement strand
CCGCCATGACCACCGCCGCCGCCACTACCACCACCTCCGCCGCCATGGCCACCACCGCCGCCGCTGCCTCCGCCACCACCACCGTGACCGCCACCGCCACCACCGCCACCATCCTTCGCATACGCGCTGGAGGTACCGCCAATGGAGTCAGGCACCAACACGGCCGAAGCCGACAACACTGCACCGATAGCCAAAGCCAACAAGCATTTCCTGAGCATGATGAGCCTCCGCTTGGAGTAGCACCGGGTTGCACGACGCACCCTGTGATTTCCGGCCCCCCTTGGGGCAACCTGCAAACCAGCGCGGCCTTCCATCTGCAGCGGTTGAACGAGATCCTTCAGGGCCTGCCGGCCAAATATTTCAGGATGTTTCTTGATTTTTGAGCGTAGCCACGCCGCTGCGCTTGTCACCGACCGGTCATCAGAATGGCTGGCTCGCCAAAGGCCGCTGCACCATGGCCTGGCGAGCCGGGTTGCTCAGGAGGCCGCGCGGGGCATCAGATCATACGGGTGCTTCCACCCTGGCAACGCCTGGATTCGCGCCTTCCATGCCTCGATGTGGGTGAACTGTGCCAACGCAATGCCAGTGTCCTCCGGCATGAACACATACCCGGCCAACGACAGGTCAGCGATCGTCAGCCGGCCACCGACCATGAATGGCGTCTTCGCCAAGTGCGCGTCGACAATACGGTAGGCTGCCACGGCACGTTCACGCAGGAACCGGGTCACGTCCGTTTCGCCGGTTTTCTTCAGGCAGAAAAGAAAGCGCAGCGCCGCGTAGTAACTGGTGAACTTGTGGTTGTCGAACAGCATCCAGCGCCAGATCTCGCGCTTTTCGTCTTCGTCGCGGGGGCCGAACTGCCCGGTTTTCTCCGCAAGGTAGTCAAGGATCAGCGCAGACTGGGTGAAGGATTTGCCGGCGTGCTCCAGCACCGGCACCTCGCCCTGCTCGTTCACTTCGTCGCGCCAGACTTGTTCGCGAGTCTGACCATTGAAGAAATCGACGAACACCGGCTGCCAGTCCTGGCCTGTGAGCTCAAGCATCAGGGCGGCCTTGTAGGCGTTACCGGATTCGGCGAAACAATGCAGCTTGTAGTCGGGCATGGGTGAGATCCTTCAGTATCCATTGAATGATTGGGCCATCAGGCCGAGCAGATCACGCCTGGCCCGACAGGGTCAATGCGCGCAGCCAGAACATCTTATTCCCCGTCCCTCCCGTCATAGTCCCCACCCGGACGCCAATGCCATAGTGGAGAAAACAACACGGATAAAATCCCATGTACAGAAACACCTCTACCCCCGCGGACGACAACGGTTGCGGCTGGTTCCACCTCAGCCCCGGGCGCCAGCCACGCGCCGCGCACCGGGGGCGGAGCGAGGCGCGTTGGGTGGTGCTCGGGGCAGGCTTCACCGGCCTTGCCGCCGCGCGGCAACTGGCGCTGCATCACCCTGACGACGAGGTGATCCTGGTCGAAGCCCAGGAGGTTGGCTTCGGCGCCTCGGGGCGCAACTCCGGCTTCGCCATCGACCTGCCCCACGACATCGGTGCCGCCGACTACATCGGCGACCTGCCCACCGCGCGGATGAACCTCAAGCTCAACCTGCGCGCGCAGGCGATCCTGCGCGGGCTGATCAACCAGCACGGCATCGACTGCCAGATCCGCCCGGACGGCAAGTACCAGGCGGCGGTCGAGGACAAAGGCCTGGCCGTGCTCGAGGCGTACCGCAGCGGCCTGGAAAAACTCGGCCAGCCCTACCAGATGATCGACGCCCGCGACCTGCCCGAGCACTTCGGCACCGCGTTCTACCGCAAGGCACTGTACACCCCGGGCACCCAGCTGCTGCAACCGGCCGCCCTGGCCAAAGGCCTGGCCGACAGCCTGCCGGGTAACGTGACCCTGCACGAGCGCACCACCATCACCCACATCGAGCAGGGCCGGCGCATCACCCTCAAGCATGCCAACGGCGAGATCGTCGCCGACCAGCTGCTGCTGACCAACAACGCCTTCGCCTCGCACTTTGGCTTCCTGCCCGGCCGCCTGCTGCCGATCTTCACCTACGCCAGCATGACCCGCCCGCTGACCGAGGAAGAACAGGCGCGCCTGGGCGGCAAGGCCAGCTGGGGCATCATCCCCGCCGACCCGTTCGGCAGCACCCTGCGTCGTACCCCGGACCAGCGCCTGCTGGTACGCAACAGCTTCAGCTTCAACGCCGACGGCCGTGCCAACCCGCGCCACATTGCCCGCGCCGGGCGCCAGCATCGCGAGTCGTTCGAGCGGCGCTTCCCGATGTTGTCGGGCATGCCATTCGAATACACCTGGGGCGGCTCGATGTGCCTGTCGCGCAACCACCTTTCGCACTTTGGCACCCTTGCCCCCAACGTGCATGCGGCGCTGTGCTGCAACGGCCTGGGCATTACCCGTGGCACCGCCACCGGCACCCTGCTGGCCGACTGGCTGAGCGGCGAGCACGACGAACTGATCGACTTTCTGCTCGGCTCGGCAGGCCCCAACCGCAACCCGCCGGAGCCGCTGCTGAGCGTGGGCGTCAACCTCAACCTGCACTGGGGCCAGCGCCGCGCCGGCCTGGAAAGCTGACAAGGAGGCACTATGCATAGCCTGGGCATTCTCGGGGTCGGCGAGCTGACCGAAAAAGTGGTCATCGGCCTGCGCCGCAGCGGCTTCGACGGGCCCATCCTGCTGTCACCGCGCAATGCGCAACGGGCAACCCTGCTGGCCCGGGAGCACGCTTGCGAGGTACTGACGAGCAACCAGGCGGTGGTCGACCAGGCCGAGCTGGTGATCCTTGGCGTGCGCCCGCATTCGCTGGGCGAACTGGCAGGCGAAGTACGCCTGCGCCCCGGCCAGCGCCTGGTGTCACTGGCTGCCGGGGTGAGCCTTGGGCAACTGGCAAGCGCCTTCCCCGGCGCCCTCTGTGTGCGTGCGATGTTGTCGTATGCCGCGCAGTACAACCAGTCCACGGTGGTGGTCTGCCCGCCGGATGCGCTGACCACGCAATACCTCGGGCCACTGGGCAAGCTGGTAGTCCTGCGGGGTGAGCCCGAGTTCGAACTGGCCACCGTGGCAGCCTGCATGAATGGCTGGTTCTACTTCCTGCTGCACGACCTGCAACAGTGGCTGATGGACAAAGGCCTGCCGGCGGCCGAGGCACGCGCACTGGTGCTGGGCAACCTGCAGGACTGCGTGGCCAGCGCCGGGCAGCAGCCAGGATACACGCTCAAGGCCCTGGGGCAGGCCATTGCCACCCCCGGGACCTTTACCGCCGATGGGCTGGAGGTGCTGATGCATCAGCCGGTGAGTGCCACCTGGGGCGCGGCGTGCGAGGTGGTGCTGGATGGGTTGTTGACCCGGTCGCGGTTGGCTGACCGATAGGTTTTTCCTGCACCGGCCCTATCGCCGGCAAGCCAGCTCCCACAAGGGCTCCACAGGGCTCAAGCCATGCGCTGTACCTGTGGGAGCTGGCTTGCCGGCGATAGGGCCATCAGCCTCACCGCAAATCTGCAACTGTCCGACAGCAGCATCCAACGACCCGTCCCAGCCGTTATATGGCCCGCCATCAGGCCAGTGCGATAGTGCTGCGCAATCCCTGCATGAACCAAAGGAACCCATACGTGAGCCAAGTCCTGACCGTAGTCCGCAACGCCCCCGCCTCCCCCTTGGGCACCCCGGCCCCTGCCCGCCTGCCGATCGGCGAACCCGTCGCCCAGGCTGCCACCGCCCAGGACCAGACCGACCAGGCCGTCGGCGCCAGCATCGGTGTATGGGAAAGCAGCCCGGGGGTGTTCCGCCGTCACCTGAAAAACCGTGAATTCAGCCACATCGTCAGCGGCTCGTGCACCTTCACCCCCGACGGTGGCGAGCCGGTGGAGCTGCGCGCGGGCGACGCGGTGCTGTTCCCGGAAAACTGCGAGGGTGTGTGGGACATTCGCGAAACCCTGCGCAAGACCTACGTGCTGTTCTAAGGAAACTGTCGATGATCGAACGTATCAACCCCGGCCCACGGGCCAGCCAGATGGTGCTGGTGGATGGCCGCATCGAAACCTCGGGCATCGTCGCCCTGCAACCGGGCGACATCGCCGCGCAGACCCGCTGCGTACTGGCGCAACTGGAGCAGTGGCTGGCGCAGGTCGGCGCAGGCAAGGGCAACCTGACCCGCGTGCAGATCTGGCTGGCCGACATGGGCGAGTTTGCGGCGATGAACGAGGTGTATGACGCCTGGGTTGGCGATCAGCCACCAGTGCGGGCTTGTGTAGGCGCGGCCTTGGCGACAGCGGATTACCGTATCGAGATCCAGGCCTTCGGCCAGCTCTGATAACCAGCGCGGTCCCTGTAGGAGCGGCCTTGTGTCGCGAAAGGGCTGCGCAGCAGCCCCGGCAATTTATGCATTTGCGCTGAAACCCTGGGGCTGCTGCGCAGCCCTTTCGCGACACAAGGCCGCTCCTGCAGCGACCGCGATCCACAGCAGGAAGAGCGCCAACCGCTCACAACTCCGGGTCCAGCCCCACCTTGTCACCATGCCAGTCAAACCGCTCCACCTCATGCCGCCGCTTGCGGAAGCTGTACGGCGTCTCGCCATACTGCTTGCGGAACCACAGGATGAAGTGCGACGCATCGGAAAACCCGCACGCCAAGGCAATGGTGGTGATGTTCTGGCTGGTATTCACCAGCAACCGCCGGGCATGGTCCAGGCGCAGCTTGCGCCAGTAGTTGGCCGGCGGTTCCTGGGTATTGGCGACGAACTCGCGGTGCAACTGCCGGGGGTGGGTGCCCACCGCTTCGGCCACGGCCTTGAGCGTCATCGAGGCATCCAGGTTGGCCCGCATGAAGCTGATCGCCCGCTGCACCCTGTCGTTCTGGTACACGCATTCGCTGGCCGCCTTGCCCTCCTGCTCGTCGGCACGCTCGTCCACCAGCAGGTATTCCAACCCCTTCTGCGCCCGCACCGCGCCGCAATGCCGGCGGATCAGGTTGGCTGCCAGGTCGATGGCGGTGCCACCCGGGCAGGTGATGATGCCGCGGTCATCCACATAGCTCTTGTCGATCACCGCCGTGGACAGCGGGAAGCGCTCCCTGAACTCATCGCGCAAGGTGAAATGCAGGGCGCAGCGCCGGCCATCCAGCAGCCCGGCCTTGCCCAGCACGAACGAGCCCGAACACAGGGCGATGATCGGGATATTCGCGGCATGCACCTCGCGCAGCGCATCCAGCAACCAGGCCGGCGGGTTGCGGGTTTCGTCCAGCAGGCCGCCGGCCAGCACGATGTAGTCGTACTGGGCGAACAGGTTCAGCGGCTTGGTCGGCGAAATGGGCATGCCGCAGCTGGCGGTGATCGGCTGGTCGTCGAGGGTCATCCAGTCCCACTGGCAAAACACCTGCTGGCTGCGGAACGACTTGTCGGCGGCAAAGCGCAGCGAGTCCACAAGCCCGGCCACCGGCACCAGGGTGAAGTGGTTCATCAGCACGAAACCCACCCGCAGTTCCGGCTTTACCTGCGCAGCGATGACAGGGGCATGCGCCGGTTCTTCCCGTTGTTCTATTTGTTGTTGAGCAACCATGGACGCAAGCCTCATGACATTCGCAATAGCGCCATTCTAAAGTGCGCCCTGCGTCCGTCATATCATATGCATCCCCACAAATAGGAAATCCGTGACAAAAGGCGGCACCGTTCTATCAATTGTCATGACTGTAATATCGGCCCGCCGGCCCGGCTGAGCATCATGTGCCCACAAGACAAACATGCTCAGAGGCACCCCTCATGTACCGTGGATTCTGGTATGCCCAGGCGCTTGACCTGGACAGCGACCTCGCCCCTGCCCTGCAGGACTCGATTCAAGCCGACGTGTGCATCGTCGGCGGTGGCTTCCTTGGCCTGTGGTCGGCCATCCGCCTGAAAACGGCCCACCCGGAAAAAACCATCGTCATCGTCGAGCGCGACCGCTGCGGCTCCGGTGCCAGCGGGCGCAACGGGGGCGTGGCTACCAACTGGTGGGGCAAGTACCTGTCGGTGCGCACCATCTGCGGCGACGTCGAGGCTCGGCGCATCTGCCAGGCCGCCGAGTCGGCCATCGACGAGATCGGCAGCTTCTGCCAGGAACACGGTATCGACGCCCAGTACCGCAAGGACGGCTGGCTGTGGACCGCGACCAACCAGCGGCAGATGAACTCTTGGCGCGTGCTCACCGACGGCCTGCAGAAGCTCGACGTCAACCCGTTCCAGGAGCTGGACCGCCAGACCATCCGTGGCCGGGTCGGCTCGCCGCTGGTGCTGGGTGGCATCTACGACCCCAACGCCGCCACCGTGCAGCCGGCCATGCTGGCCCGCGGCCTGCGCCGCGTGGCGCTGAAGCTGGGCGTGCAGATTTTCGAGAAGTCGCCGTTCACCCACCTGGAACGCGGCAAGAACCCGGTGGTACACACCGCCAAAGGCCATGTGAAGGCCAACCACGTGGTACTTGCACTCAACGCCTGGGGCGCGCAGTTCCCCGAGCTGCGCCGGATGATCGCGATCATGTCCAGCGACATGGTCGCCACCGCGCCGGTCAAGGCCAAGCTCGACGCCATCGGCTTCAGCGGCGGCGAATGCATGACCGACTCGCGCACCGTGCTCAACTACTGGCGCAACACCCCGGACGGGCGCGTGGTGTTCGGCAAGCCGCTGGGCCAGTTCGCCTATGCCGGGCGCATCGGCAACCTGTATGAAAAGCCGTCGCCGGCCGCCGACAAGGTTGCCGCCGAACTGCGCCGCCTGTACCCGCAACTGCAGGACGTGCCAGTGGTCAGCAGCTGGACCGGGCCGATCGACCGGGCCATGAAAGGCTTGCCGAACTTCGGCTACCTCGACCATCACCAGACTGTCAGCTACGGCATCGGTTTTTCCGGCAACGGTGTGGCCACCACGGTGTTCGCCAGCCGCATCATCAAGTCGCTGGCCACCCATGCCAACGACGAATGGGCCAACTGTGGCCTGGTCAACCAGAAGATGAAACTGCTGCCGCCAGAGCCGTTCCGCTTCTTTGGCGCACACCTGGTGCGCGATGCGCTGGTGCGCAAGGAATCGCTGGAGGACCACGACCAGGACGCCGGCTTCATCACCCGCCAGCTGGTCGGCATGGCACCCGCCGGCTACGTGCCCGCGCAGAAAAAATAAGGACAATACCGTGAGCGAACATATCGTCTTCCTCGACGACGAAGGCCTGGCGCCTTCCACCCGCCTCAAGCGCCCTGACTGCGAGCACAGCTGGCAGCAGTTTGCCTACACCCACCCCGACCAGGTGCTGGAGCACCTGCAGGACGCCACCGTGGCGCTGACCTGCAGCGTGCCGCTGCGTGAAGAGCACCTGCGCCAGCTGCCCAGGCTGAAGATGATCTCGCTGGCCCTCACCGGCCGCGACATCGTCGATGTCGCCTACTGCGAGGCCCACGGCATCGAGGTGTCGAGCGTGCCGGGCTATGCCGCCAACACGGTGGCCGAACACAGCCTGGCGATGATCCTCGAACTGTTCCGCCGCCCGGCCGCCTTCACCCGCCTGATGCGCCAGGTGCATGCCGGCGACAAGCCGCACCAGAACATCTACTTCAACCACCGCATCCGCGATGTGCGCGACAAGCAGCTGGCGATCATCGGCAGCGGCCCGATCGCCCTGCGCCTGGCGCACCTGGCGCGGGCGTTCGGCATGCAGGTGCTGTTCGAGGACCGTGGCGGCAAGCGCAAGGGCCCCGACTGCCGGCCGCTGGCCGAACTGCTGAAAAGCTGCGATGTGCTGTCGATCAACTGCCCGCTCACGCCCGAAACCTACAACCTGATCGACGCCGGGCAACTGGCGTTGATGAAGCCCGATGCCTTGGTGATCAACACTGGCCGTGGTGGCGTGGTCAACGAAGCGGCGCTGATCCAGGCACTGCAGCAAGGTCGCCTGGGCGGCGTGGCACTGGATGTGGTCGAGGTAGAGCCGCTGCACCCGAGCAACCCGTTGTTCCAGCTGATCGACCGCGATGACTTCCTGCTCAACCCGCACATCGCCTGGAGCAGCGAAGACGCCATGCAACAGTTGATGGACAGCGCCGTGGACAACATCAGCGACTTTGTCGCCCGCCAGGTTTCTGAAAAAAGGATTCGCACCGCATGACCCTCGTGACCAAGAGTAGCTACGTCGATGGCGCCTTCATCCCCCTGGGCAGCAGCGCCGACATCCTGGAGAACCGCAACCCGTCCCACCCGGGTGAAGTGGTCGAACGCTTCGAACGCGCCGGCCAGGTGCTGACCGAACAGGCCATCGCCGCTGCCCGCCGGGCGCAGCCGGCCTGGGCGCGCAGCAACCCGCAGCAGCGCGCTGACGCGCTGGACTTCATCGGCACGGAAATCCTCGCCCGCCGCGAGGAGCTGGCCACGCTGCTGGCCCGCGAAGAAGGCAAGGTGGTGCGCGAAGCCCTGGGCGAAGTGGACCGGGCCGGGCGCTCGTTCAAGTTCTACGCCCAGGAAGCCCTGCGCGCCGAAGGCGAGAAGTACCAGTCGGTGCGCCAGGACGTGGCCATCGATGTGTTCAGCCAACCGCTGGGCGTGGTCGGCATCATCGCGCCGTGGAACTTCCCCATCGCCATCCCGGCGTGGAAGATCGCCCCGGCGCTGTGTTTTGGCAACTGCGTGGTGTTCAAGCCGGCCGAACTGGTGCCGTCCTCGGCCTGGGCCCTGGCCGAAATCATTTCCCGCGCCGGGTTGCCGGCGGGCGTGTTCAACATGCTGATCGGCCCGGGGCGCAGCGTGGGCGACACGATCATCCGCTCGCCACTGGTCGATGGCATCAGCTTCACCGGCTCCGAGCACACCGGCCGGCAGATCGCCCGGTTGGCGGCCGAAGGCATGAAGAAGGTGCAACTGGAGATGGGCGGCAAGAACCCGCTGATCGTGCTGGATGACGCCGACCTGGAGCAGGCGGTGGAGGTGGCGCTGAACGGCTCGTTCTACAGTACCGGCCAGCGCTGCACGGCCAGCTCGCGGGTAATAGTGACCGCCGGCATTCATGACGCCTTCGTCGCGCGCCTGGCCGAGCGTACCCGCGCGCTGCAGGTGGGCGATGCGCTGCAAGCTGGCACCGACATCGGCCCGGTGGTCGACAGCCGGCAACTGGAGCAGAACCTGTCGTACGTGGCCGCCGGCCTTGAACAGGGCGCGAAGCTGGTGTGCGGTGGCGAGCGCATCGACAACCCGGCGGGGGCGTATTTCTTTACCCCGGCGCTGTTCACCGAAGTGACCGCGGACATGCGCATCTACCGCGAGGAGATTTTCGGGCCGGTGCTGAGCGTGCTCAAGGTGCGTGATTACGAGGAAGCCTTCATTGCCGCCGAGGACACCGCCTTTGGTCTGTCTGCCGGGATCGTCACCACCTCGCTGCGCCATGCCGAGCATTTCAAGCGCAACAGTTCGGCGGGGATGGTGATGGTCAACCTGCCTACGGCCGGGGTGGATTACCACGTGCCGTTTGGTGGGAATGGGGCATCGAGCCTGGGCTCGCGGGAGCAAGGGACGCATGCGCGGCAGTTCTTTACCCGGGTGAAGACCACTTACCAACTCGCCTGACAGGGCCCTATCGCCGGCAAGCCAGCTCCCACAGGTACTGCACAGGCCTTAAGGGCAGCGCGGTCGACGTGGGAGCTGGCTTGCCGGCGATGGGCTGCGCAGCAGCCCCGGCAATCTCCAGCGTGAACAAGGGAACTACCACCCCACCTGCGCTTTCTTAAACACTGAGTGGTTCAATTACTTGGGCTTCATGCTACTGGAGATCACACCATGCGCCACCTACTCCTCGCCCCTGCGCTGCTGCTCCTGCTGCCTGCCGGTGCTGCCCTGGCTGACGTCGACGCAGGCGACGTCGCAACCTCGGCCGGTGTTTCCGCCTCGCTTTACTCGACCTTCAAGGACGACAAACGGATCATCCCGGCGCGTGACGAGCTTTCGGCCTACGTCGCCAGCGGTGGTGCAATCCGTGGCGCCTATGTGGAGTCGGCGCTGGAACAAGCCCGCAAGGACAACCCTGGCTTGCAGGCCAATGATGAAGAGCTGGCCCGGGCCCTCCTCTCGCAGGATGACCGCATAGCCGATCATTGATTGAGGTAATCCTGCATCGGCCTCTTCGCGGGCTTGCCCGCTCCCACAAGTACTGCACAGGCATCAGACCCGGTGCAGTCCCTGTGGGAGCGGGCAAGCCCGCGAAAGGGCCGGCACAGGCATACATTCACCCCCAGCCATCCATGCGCATGGTAGCCCTTACCAGCCGCTGCTCCTCCTGCTCGATCTCCCGCAAACTGTCGCGGATCCCGTTGATATGTTCGCGCGCCGCGCGCTGCGCCTGCTCGGGCAGCTGCTCCATCACCGCGTGATACAACCGCGCATGCTGGCGGTCGATCTGGCGCTTCTGCGCCGGTCGGCAATACAGGTTGTTGACCGAGGCGAACACCGTGCTCAAGGTCAGGTCACTGAGCGATTGCAAGGTATGCACCAGCACCGGGTTGTGCGACGCCTCGCTGATCGCCCGGTGAAAGGCATGGTCGCGGCGGGCATGTTCACGGGCATCGATCGCTTCGGGGGCTTCGTGCGCAGCCAGCATTTCTTCATAGCGCCGGCGGATCAGCAAACGGTCGACCTCGGTGGCCCGAAACGCCGCCAGGCGCGCCGATTCGGCCTCCAGCAACGCCCGCACTTCCAGCAGGTCGAACAGCGTGCGCGGCTGCGATCCGAACAGGTGCATCAACGGCGTGGCGCCCGCATGGCCCGTCAGGTCGGCAACGAACGAGCCACGCCCCTGCTCGGTGTCGATGATGCCGCGCCCGCGCAGGATGCGCAGGCCTTCACGCAGCGCCGAGCGCGAACAGCCCAGCTTGTCCACCAGGCGCCGCTCCGACGGCAGGGCCTGGCCCACCTTGAGCACGCCTTCGACGATCAGCCGCTCGACCCGTTCGGCCACCTGGTCGGCGACCTTGGCCTTGCCTTCAGTACCCACTGCGTACCCTCCTGCTGGTAGGACCACTTCGACCACCTGCCTCAATCTAGCCAGGCAAAGCCGTCAATAACCAGTACCCGTCGCAAAAACTGGTAGGACCAGTTCACCCCGTGCTCGACCCGGGCGGCGGCCACGCGCAGGCTGCAAGGGTGAGCGCTTTGCCAACAACAACAAAAACCGTTGCCGAGTGAGCCGATGAATATCCTGTATGACGAACGCGTCGATGGCGCGCTGCCCGACGTGGACCGGGCGGCGCTGCTGCAAGCGCTGCGCGCTGCCCTGCCGGACCTCGAGATCCTGCACCGCGAGGAAGAGCTCAAGCCCTATGAATGCGACGGCCTCTCGGCCTACCGCACGGTGCCGCTGCTGGTGGTGCTGCCCGAGCGCCTGGAGCAGGTGCAGACGCTGCTCAGGCTTTGCCACCAGCGTGGCGTGCCGGTGGTGGCACGCGGCGCCGGTACCGGCCTGTCGGGCGGCGCCCTGCCACTGGCCAAAGGCATCCTGCTGGTAATGGCGCGGTTCAACCGCATTCTCGAAGTCAACCCGCAGGGCCGCTTCGCCCGTGTGCAGCCCGGCGTGCGCAACCTGGCCATCTCCCAGGCGGCCGCGCCCCACGGCCTGTACTATGCGCCGGACCCGTCCTCGCAAATCGCCTGCTCCATCGGCGGCAATGTCGCCGAGAACGCCGGTGGCGTGCACTGCCTCAAGTACGGCCTGACCGTGCACAACCTGCTCAAGGTGGAAATCCTCACGGTCGAGGGCGAACGCCTGACCCTCGGCAGCGATGCCCTGGACAGCCCCGGTTTCGACCTGCTGGCACTGTTCACCGGCTCCGAAGGCATGCTCGGCATCGTCACCGAAGTCACCGTCAAGCTGCTGCCCAAGCCCCAGGTGGCGCGGGTGCTGCTGGCCAGCTTCGACAGCGTCGAGGACGCCGGCCGGGCAGTGGCCGAGATCATCGCTGCCGGGATCATCCCCGGCGGCCTGGAGATGATGGACAACCTGGCGATCCGCGCCGCCGAGGACTTCATCCATGCCGGTTACCCGGTGGACGCGGCGGCCATCCTGCTGTGCGAGCTGGATGGCGTCGAGGCCGATGTGCATGACGACTGCGAACGGGTCGCCGCCGTGCTGGCCCAGGCCGGCGCGCGTGAAGTGCGGCTGGCCTGCGACGAGGCCGAGCGCGTGCGCTTCTGGGCCGGGCGCAAGAACGCCTTTCCTGCGGTGGGGCGCATCTCCCCGGACTACTACTGCATGGACGGCACCATTCCGCGCCGCGAACTGCCACGGGTGCTCAAGGGCATCAGCGAACTGTCCGGCGAATACGGCCTGCGCGTGGCCAACGTGTTCCACGCCGGCGACGGCAACATGCACCCGCTGATCCTGTTCGATGCCAACCTGCCAGGCGAGCTGGAACGTGCCGAAGCCATCGGCGGCAAGATCCTCGAACTGTGCGTGGCCGTGGGCGGCAGCATCACCGGCGAGCACGGTGTGGGGCGCGAGAAGATCAACCAGATGTGCGCACAGTTCAACAGCGACGAAATCACCCTGTTCCATGCGGTCAAGGCCGCCTTCGACCCACAGGGCCTGCTCAACCCCGGCAAGAACATCCCCACCCTGCACCGCTGCGCCGAATTCGGCGCCATGCATGTGCACCATGGGCAATTGCCCTTCCCCGAACTGGAGCGTTTCTGATGAGCATGGACCGCGACATCAGCCAGGCCCTGCTGGAGCAGGTCAACCAGGCGCTGAACCAGGCCACGCCGCTGCGTATCCAGGGCGGCAACAGCAAGGCCATGCTCGGCTGCCCGGTGACCGGCGATGTGCTGGACACCCGCAGCCACCGCGGCATCGTCAGCTACGACCCGACCGAACTGGTGCTGACTGCCCGCGCCGGCACGCCACTGCGCGAGATCGAGGCGGCGCTGCACGAGGCTGGCCAGATGCTGCCCTGTGAACCACCGCACCTGGGCCCCGACGCCACCCTGGGTGGCATGGTCGCGGCCGGGCTGTCCGGCCCAAGGCGGCCGTGGGCCGGGTCGGTGCGTGACTATGTGCTGGGCACGCGGGTGATCACCGGCCACGGCAAGCTGTTGCGCTTTGGTGGCGAAGTGATGAAGAACGTTGCCGGCTACGACGTGTCGCGGCTGATGGCGGGCAGCTTCGGCTGCCTCGGGTTGCTGACCGAGGTGTCGCTGAAAGTGCTGCCACGCCCGCGCCAGTGCCTCAGCCTGCGTCTGCCGATGGGCCGCCACCAGGCGCTGGCGGAGCTGGCTGAATGGGGCCAGCAGCCGCTGCCGATCAGCGCGGCCTGCCATGACGGCGACGCGCTGTACCTGCGCCTGGAAGGCGGCGAAGGCTCGGTGCAGTCGGCACGCCAGCGCCTGGGCGGCGAGGCATTGGACAGCTGCTTCTGGAGCGACCTGCGCGAGCAGCGCCTGGCGTTCTTTGCCAGCCCCGCGCCGCTGTGGCGCCTGTCCGTGCCCAACGCCACCGGCGAGCTGGAGCTGCCCGGCCAGCAGCTGATCGACTGGGGTGGCGCGCAGCGCTGGCTCAAGTCCACGGCACCGGCGCAAGAGATCCGCGAGCAGGTCGCCAAGGTTGGCGGCCACGCCACCTGCCATGCCCCTGGCGCTGCCAGCAGCCCTCCGCTGCCCGCCGCGCTGATGCGCTACCACCGTGCGCTCAAGCAGCAACTCGACCCCCAGGGGGTGTTCAACCCTGGCCGCCTGTACCCGGACCTGTGAGGCCAGACCATGCAAACCAACCTGAGCGAAACCGCCCGGCAACTGGCCCGCGCCGACGAGGCCGAAAGCATCCTGCGCTCCTGCGTGCACTGTGGTTTCTGCACCGCCACGTGCCCCACCTACCAGCTGCTGGGCGATGAACTGGACGGCCCACGCGGGCGCATCTACCTGATCAAGCAGATGCTCGAAGGCGCGCCGATCACCGCCAGCACCCAGTTGCACCTGGATCGCTGCCTGACCTGCCGCAACTGTGAAACCACCTGCCCTTCCGGGGTGAAGTACCACGACCTGCTGGACATTGGCCGCGCCGTGGTCGAACAGCAGGTGCCACGCCCGCTCGGCCAGCGCCTGCTACGCCAGGGCCTGCGTGCAGTGGTGCCACGGCCGGCGCTGTTCAAGGCCCTGACCCGCAGCGGCCAGGCCCTGCGCCCACTGTTGCCGGCCACGCTCAAGCGCAAGCTGCCGGCGCGGGTCACCGCCCCCGGCCAACGCCCCGCACCGCGCCATGCGCGGCGGGTGCTGATGCTGGAAGGCTGCGTGCAACCGGCCCTGTCGCCCAACACCAATGCCGCCGCCGCACGCCTGCTGGACCGCCTGGGCATCAGCGTGGTGCCGATCCGGCAGGCCGGCTGCTGTGGCGCGGTGGACTATCACCTCAATGCCCAGGAACAAGGCCTGCAACGGGCGCGGCGCAATATCGATGCCTGGTGGCCAGCCATCGAAGCCGGCGCCGAGGCCATCGTGCAAACCGCCAGCGGCTGCGGCGCATTCGTACGTGACTACGGCCACCTGCTGGAAAAGGACCCGCGCTACGCCGCCAAGGCCGCACGGGTCAGCGCCCTGTCCCGCGACCTGGTGGAGGTGCTGCGCGAGGAGCCGGTCGAGCAACTGGGCCTCTGCGCCGAACAGCGCCTGGCCTTCCATTGCCCATGCACCCTGCAGCACGCGCTGAAGCTGGGGGGTGCGGTGGAGGCGTTGCTGACACGCCTGGGCTTTACCCTGACCCCGGTACCGGACGGCCACCTGTGCTGCGGCTCGGCCGGCACCTATTCGCTGACCCAGCCCGAGCTGTCGCTACAACTGCGCGACAACCGCCTCAACGCCTTGGAAAGCGGCAAACCGCAAGTCATCGCCACCGCCAACATCGGCTGCCAGGCCCACCTCGACGGGGCTGGGCGCACACCGGTGCGGCACTGGATCGAAATCGTCGAAGCAGCCTTGAACCCGGAGAACCACCATGCATAGCAAGTCCGTGATCGGCCAGGCCGAAGTCGCCCTCGTGCTGACCGCCGCCCGCCAGCAAGCCCAGGCGCAACAATGGAACGTGACCATCGCCGTGGTCGACGACGGTGGCCACCCGCTGGCCCTGGAGCGCCTGGACGGCTGCGCGCCGGCCAGCGCCTACATCGCGATGGAAAAGGCCCGCACAGCCGCGCTGGGGCGCAAGGAGACGCGGGATTACGAGGAGATGGTCAATGGTGGCCGTACCGCTTTCGTCACCGCGCCGCTGCTGACCAGCCTGGAAGGTGGCGTGCCGCTGCGGGTGAATGGGCAGGTGGTGGGGGCGATCGGCGTGTCCGGGGTCAAGTCCGAGCAGGATGCCCAGGTGGCCAAGGCCGGGGCGGCTGCTCTCTGAATCCTGTGCCGGCCTCTTCGCGGGCTTGCCCGCTCCCACAGGGCTTTCACAAGACCTGAGTCCTGTGCAGTACCTGTGGGAGCGGGCAAGCCCGCGAAGAGGCCGGCACAAGCAAAAACTTTCCAGAAGCCTGAACATCGAGCGAACAGACAATGCCAAACCATCCACTCCAGATCGCCCCCACCCTGCAGCGCTTCATCGAAGACGAAGCCCTCCCCGGCACCGGTATCGAAGCCCGCACCTTCTGGCAAGGCTTCAGCACCCTGGTCCACGACCTCGCACCACAAAACCGCGCCCTGCTCGCCGAGCGTGAGCGCCTGCAAGCAGCACTGGACAACTGGCACCGCCAGCACCCCGGCCCGATCCGTGACATGGCCGCCTACCAGCACTTCCTGCAAGGCATCGGCTACCTTGTGGAGCCCCCGGCAAGCGTGCAGGTCAGCACCCGCAACGTCGACCGCGAGATCGCCGTGCAGGCCGGCCCGCAACTGGTGGTGCCACTGAGCAACGCCCGCTACGCCCTAAACGCCGCCAACGCCCGCTGGGGCTCGCTGTACGATGCCCTGTACGGCACCGATGCCATCGCCGAAACCAATGGCGCCGAACGTGGACAGGGCTACAACCCGCGACGCGGCGCCAAGGTGATCGCCTATGGCCGGCAGTTCCTCGACACCGCTGCCCCGCTCGACGGTGCGTCGCACAACGACGCCAAGGCCTACGCGATCAGCCAGGGCACGCTGCAGGCAACCCTGGCCGATGGCCGCCAGGTGGGCCTCATGCACCCCGCGCAACTGCGTGGCTACCAAGGTGAGCCGAACACGCCAACAGCGATCCTGTTGCAGCATCACCAGCTGCATTTCGAAATCCAGGTCGACCCGGCCAACGCCATCGGCCAGCAGGACCCGGCCGGGGTCAAGGACATCCTGCTGGAGGCCGCGCTCACCACCATCATCGACTGCGAAGACTCGGTAGCCGCCGTGGATGCCGACGACAAGGTCAACGTCTACCGCAACTGGCTGGGCCTGATGAAGGGCGACCTCAGCGAACAGGTTAGCAAGGGCGGCAAAACCTTCGAGCGCACCCTGGCCGAAGACCGCCACTACCACGGCGCAGACGGCCAGCCCCTGACCCTGCCGGGCCGCTCGCTGCTGTTCATCCGCAACGTCGGCCACCTGATGACCAACCCGGCCATCCACGACCGTGATGGCCGGGAAATCCCGGAAGGCATCCTCGATGCCGTGGTAACCAGCCTGATCGGCCTGCATGACCTCAAGCGCCGCGGCAATTCCCGCGAGGGCAGCCTGTACATCGTCAAGCCGAAGATGCACGGGCCGGCCGAGGTGGCCTTTGCCGACCAGCTGCTCGGCCGCGTCGAAGCCCTGTTGGGCCTGCCCGCACATACGCTGAAGATGGGCATCATGGACGAGGAGCGGCGTACCAGCGTCAACCTCAAGGCCTGCATCGCCAGCGCCGCGTCACGGGTGGTATTCATCAACACCGGCTTCCTCGACCGCACCGGTGACGAGATGCACACGGCCATGGAAGCCGGCGCCATGCTGCGCAAGGGTGACATGAAAGGCAGTGCCTGGATCCAGGCCTACGAGCGCAGCAACGTACTGGTGGGGCTGGCCTGTGGCCTGCGCGGCAAGGCGCAGATCGGCAAGGGCATGTGGGCCATGCCCGACCTGATGGCGGCCATGCTCGAACAGAAAGTCGCCCAGCCCAGGGCCGGCGCCAACACCGCCTGGGTGCCCTCGCCCACAGCCGCGACGCTGCATGCGCTGCACTACCACCAGGTGGATGTGGCGGCCGTGCAGCAAACGCTGGAACAGGTTGACCTGAATGCCCAGCGCGCCGAGTTGCTGCATGACCTGCTCAGTGTCCCGGTCAGCCCCGAGCGGCCCTGGAGCGCAGCCGACATCCAGGCCGAACTGGACAACAACTGCCAGGGTATCCTCGGTTACGTGGTGCGCTGGGTCGAGCAAGGGGTCGGCTGTTCCAAGGTGCCGGATATCCATGATGTGGGCCTGATGGAAGACCGCGCGACCCTGCGGATTTCGGCGCAGCACATTGCCAACTGGCTGCACCACGGGGTGGTCGATGCCGAGCAGGTCGAGGCGACCTTGCAACGCATGGCCGGCGTGGTCGACCAGCAGAATGCCGGGGACCCGGCGTACCGGCCGATGGCCGCCGGTTTCGAGACATCGCATGCTTTCCGCGCTGCGCGGGAGCTGGTGTTCAAGGGGCGGCAGCAGCCCAGTGGCTATACCGAACCGTTGCTGCATGGCTGGCGCTTGCGCTTCAAGCAGGAGGTCGGGCGCTGATGCTGACAGGGGCCGCTATGCGGCCCTATCGCCGGCAAGCCAGCTCCCACAGGTACTGCACAGGCTTCAGGCCTGGTGTGATACCTGTGGGAGCTGGCTTGCCGGCGATGAGGCCGGGCCAGGTGTAATCAACTTTGCGAATCGACCACCACCGGCTCGCCTATCGCATAAAAATGCCCACCCGCCACGTAGTGCAAACTGCGCCACTGCGGGTCGGCATTCTCGTAGGCCCAGTGGCCATCGCGGAACACCCGGTCATCGGCCCAGGCCGCCACCACCTCGCCAATGAACAGGTCGTAGGTGCTCTGGTTGTGCGGCTCGTCGATCACCCGGCACATCAACCAGGCCGAACAGCCCTCCACCAACGGCGCCGCATGCCCCTCGACCCGCGCCAGCTGCACACCAATGCTGGCGAGCTTGTCGGGCTGGTCGAACAGGCTGCGGGTACCCACCTGATGGGTCAGCTGCGCCTGCGCCGCGGTTGGCACCTGGATCACGAACCAGCCACTGCCCTCCACCAACTGCCGGGTGCGGGCGGTCTTGTCGAGTACCACGGTCACCTTGGGTGGGTCGAAATCCAGCGCACAGGCCCAGGCGGCCGCCATCACATTGTCCACCCCTTCGTGGCTGGCCGACACCAGCACCGTCGGGCCGTGGTTCAGCAGGCGATAGGCCTTTTTCAGGTCGACGGCTTGGAAATGGCTGTTCATGGCAATCCTCGGCAAGGCGGGTAGCGGGCGGCAAATTGTGCCGCAGGCGCCGTCCTCCCGCCAGCTTGGGGTGTCACTCCTGCATCTTCAGAAAACTCCTACGCGTTGCTCGGATGCGTCCTACTTGTTGCCCCCTGCCCACTGAAAACATGATCGGCACTGGATGACGCAAGGTCGCGATCCAGAGGAGGTTCCGCATGCACCTGTACGCCCGCCCCACTGCCGAATTGCGCAGCACCCTGCGCGAACTGCTGGCCCATGACATGAACAACCCGGACGAAGACCCCCACCTGTCGGGGGTGATGTTCTTCTGCGCCACCGATGAACGCTCCCGCCAGCTGATCGAGCGTATCGAGTTGCTGGCCAGCGAGTTGTTCTTCGACCCGAACGGGCGGGCCATTACCGAGCATATGAAAGCGGCGGCGGTGGAAGGCGTGCGCATCAAGCGCAACCGCAAGGCGCCGGCGGACGAGACAGTGATACGTATCGCGCTGGCGGACAAGGGCTACATCACGGTGAGTACGGCACGCTTCTGATTACCGGTCGCTTGCCTGGGGGCTGCTCTGCAGCCCATCGCCGGCAAGCCAGCTCCCACCTCGACTGCACCGACCTCAAGCATTGTGCAGTACCTGTGGGAGCTGGCTTGCCAGCGATGGGGCCAGAACAGGCAGACCGCGAAGACCTCAAGCCATGTGCTATCCCTGTGGGAGCTGGCTTGCCGGCGATGGGCCGCAAAGCGGCCCCATGCCCTTCCCCGACCAATCCGCTATCCTGAGCACTTCCCCGCTCCGGACCGCTCCATGGAACTGCACATTCGCCTGGAAGGGCGCAAAGGCCTGGCCGACCAGCTTTACCAGCAACTGCGCGCCGGCATCGATAGCGGCCACCTGGCCGCCGGCACCCAACTGCCGCCAAGCCGCCTGCTGGCAGAGCAACTAGGCGTGTCGCGCAAGACCGTGGCCGAGGCCTATTCCCGGCTGACCTACGACAACCTGCTGAACGGCGTGGTCGGCCGGGGCACCTTCATCACCCCGCGCCAGCCGCTGCGCAGCAGCGAATCGACCGCGATTCCCCTGGCCGCTGCCGCGTCCCTCGAGCGCTGGCAGCAGCGCGCCACCGTGCTGAGCCAACGTCAGCTGGACGCTCCCTCGCGTTACGACTTCATCGGCGGGGCCTCGAGCAAGGCGCAGTTCCCGTTCGACCAGTGGCGCAGTTGCCTGAACTATGCCCTGCGCCGCAGCCAGCGCCATCCCGAGCGGCAGTTCCCGGCCCAGGGCCTGCCAGAGCTGCGCGAGGCCATTGCCCATCACGTCGCCTACGCCCGCGGCGTGCACTGCAGCGCCGCCGACCTGCTGGTGTGCAACGGCGCCCAGCAGGCTCTGGACCTGATCGCCCGGGTATTGGTCGAGCCGGGTTGCCAGGTGGCCATGGAAGACCCGGGCTACCCGCCAGCGCGGCAACTGTTCCTGGCCCTGGGCGCGCGCCTGCAATCGGTACCGGTGGACGATGAAGGCCTGTGCGTGGAACAGATCGCCGACGGCACTCGGCTGATCTACGTGACGCCCTCGCACCAGTTCCCGCTGGGCATGCCGATGAGCGAGGCACGCCGGCACGCCCTGCTGGCACGGGCCGCCGAGCTGGGTGCGTTGATCATCGAAGACGACTACGACTGCGAGTTCCGCTACCACGGCCCAGCCGCGGAAGCGTTGCAGCGACTCGACCGCCATGGCCTGGTGGCCTATGTGGGGACCTTTTCCAAGACCTTGCTGCCCGAGTTGCGCCTGGGCTACGCCGTACTGCCGCCCGCCGTGTTGAAGGCCGCCTGCGTGGCCAAGCACCTCAGCGACTGGCACAGCCCGACCCTGTTGCAGTGGGCACTGGCGCGGTTTCTCGGCGAAGGTCACCTGAACAAGCACATCCGCCGTTGCCACGAGGTCTACAGCGCCCGCCGCGAACGCATCCTCGCACGGCTGGGCGGCGACCTGTCACCGTGGTTCAGCGCCATCCCCGCCAGCGCCGGGTTCCACCTCAGCGCCCTGGCCAAACCTGGGGTCGATGTCGAGCTGCTGGCCAACCTCGCACGCAAGGTGGAGGTCGGCCTGTACTCGCTGGCGCCTTTCTTCAGCGAAGCGCCAGTGCGCCCGGGGCTGTTGCTGGGCTTCGGCGCCATCGAGCTGCTGGACATCGACCCAGCGCTGGACCGGGTGCGCGACACCTTGCAGCGCCTCAGTTGACCGGTGCGGCCTTGCCCGCCACTACCGGGCGGGCAATGGCCGCGGCATAACCGCGTGGGTTGAAGCAGGCGGTAACCAGCAGCATTGCCACCACGGTCACGGTCAGCAGCGTCCACGAGGCCTGGAAATCACCGCTGATGTCGCGCAACCAGCCGGTGACGTACGGCACGATGCCGGTAATGATGAAGCCGATGCCCTGCACGAACGCCGCCAGGCTGCCAGCCTCGGCAGGCGTCTTCAGGTGCTCCAGGGTCAGCGTCAGGCTCTGGCTGAAGCAGGCGCCAAGGCCGAAACCGATCATCGCCACCCACAGCCCCGAGGCCAGCGTGGGTGCCAGGAGTAGGCCGAGGAAACCCACCAGCTGGATCGCCAAGGCCAGCCACAGGCCCGGGCGCCGGTCTGCCCAGCGCCGCAGCAACAGCGGCAGGCCCAGTGCGCCGGCCACCTGGAAGATGGTCATCAGGCCCACCAGGTCGGCACCGCCTTGGGCGCTGCCGCCATGCTCGATGTGATAGGCCGGCAACCAGGCCACCATGCTGGTGTAGCCGCCGTTGATCAAGCCGAAGTACAGCGCCAGCAACCAGGCCCGGCGCGTACCGAACCAGTGACCGCCGGTGGAACCGGCCAGCTTCGGCGCCTGCTGGCGTGGCCGCAGCACGGCCCAGGCCAGCACCGCCAGCACAGCCGGGATCGCCCACACGCCCAGGCCCACCTGCCAGTGGCCGAAGTAGCCACTGATGTGCGGCCCGAGCACGGCAGCCAGGCCGCCGCCGCTCATCAGCGCTGCCGAATACAGGCCCATCGCCCCCGCCAGGCGGCCGGGGAACCAGCGGTTGACCAGCCCCGGCATCATGCCCTGCACTACCGCCACCCCCAGGCCGGCGACCACCGCACTGGCAATCAGCGCCCAGGCGCTGTCCAGTTGCAGGCGCCACAGGCAGGCCAGGGCGATGGCAGACAGGCCAGCGAGCATGCCGCCATGTTCACTGATCCAGCGCCGCAACCAGGGCTGCAGCAGGGGCACCAGGCCCATGCACAGCACCGGCAACGCCGTCAGCAAGGCCGCCTGCTGGTAACCCAGGCCGGTACTGGCGCGCATGGGTTCCAGCAACGGGCCGATACTGGTCAGGATCGGCCGCAGGTTCAGTGCCAGCAGCATGACCAGCAACAGGTTCAATGCCGCTCTCATTGTGCGTTGGCCTGTTTCCATTCAAGGTACAGACCGGCTTCGCCGCTGGGCTTCAGTGCGCGCAGCGGCAGGCTCTGCTGCTGGGGCGGGCGAGCCATCTGCGCGTACACCGCCGCGGTGGACAAGCCATAGGGTTCGCCCTCGGCGTTGTCGTAGGCAAACCAGGCCTGCTCGATGCCGCACAGGTGCATGGCCGCCAGGCACATCGGGCACGGGTGGCCACTGGCGTAGATTTCGGCGCCATCCAGGCGCGCCTGGCCCAGGGCGTGGCTGGCCTTGCGGATGGCCTGCATCTCGGCGTGGGCGGTCGGGTCCTGGGTGCTGTGGATCTCGTTGACCGCACGTGCCAGCACCTGCCCCTGGTACACCAGCACGGCGCCGAAGGGCCGGCCACCGGCCTTGATGTTGGCGCGGGCCAGGTCGAGCGCTTCGCGCATGTAGCGTTCTTCGGACATGAATCGGTTCTCCTGTTGCAAGACCTGGTCATTATCCGGGCTTGGGCGGCCTGGCAGAAATGAAGAGATTGGATGCCTGTCAGTGGCCTCCCGAATGGCCGATTGGCCTCCCGCTGATGCGCGCGATTGGCTATCGGGGAGGCCAACGTGCGGCGCTACAGTAGCGCCATCCCCACCCCACACCCTTTGGAGACAGCCATGCACAACCGTATCGAATGGGCCAAGCACGCCCCCGAGGCCTACAAAGCCATGGTCGGCCTGGAGCAGGCCCTGGCCAAGAGCGGCCTGGAGAATTCCCTGCTGGAACTGGTGCGCCTGCGGGCCTCGCAGATCAACGGCTGCGCCTACTGCGTCAACCTGCACGCCAACGATGCGCGCAAGGCCGGTGAGACCGAGGCACGCCTGCAGACCTTGTGCGTCTGGCAGGAAACCGCCTACTTCACCCCGCGCGAGCGTGCTGCGCTGGCCTGGGTGGAGAGCCTGACCCGGCTGCCCGAACACGGCGCGCCGCAGGGCGAATATGAAGCCTTGCAGGAACACTTCGAGCCGGCCGAGGTGGCCAACCTGACCCTGGCAATCGCCACCATCAATGCCTGGAACCGCTTCGGGGTCGGGTTTGCCATGGTGCCGGCCTGATCATTGATCGGTAGCCTGTACCGGCCTCTTCGCGGGTAAACCCGCTCCCACAGGTACAGCACATTTTTCAGATTCTGTGAGTCCCCTGTGGGAGCGGGTTTACCCGCGAAGAGGCCCGCACAGGCAACATCTCAACGCCCGGCCAACCGCGCCCGGTAGCTGCCGGGGCTCTGCCCGGTCCATTTCTTGAACGCCCGGTGAAACGCACTGGGCTCCTGGAACCCGGTCTGCTCGGCAATCTCGGCAATACTCAGTTCCCCTTCGCGCAACCGCTCGAAGGCCATTGCCCGGCGCACCTCATCCTTGATCTGCTGGTACGAACGCCCTTCCCGCTCCAGCTGCCGACGGAAAGTACTGGCACTGACCCCCTGCTGCTGCGCCAGCGCCGCCAGCGTCGGCCACTGCCCATAGCGCCGCGCCCGCAGGTGCCGGTACACCTCGGCCACCAGCCCGTTCTGGTTGCGAAAGCGAATCACCAGCCCCTGCGGCGCGCTGCGCAGGAAGGTTTTCAGGGCCGCCACGTCCTGCACCACCGGCAGGCGCAGGTAGGCGCTGTCGAACTCCACCTCGGTGCGCCCGCTGCCCAGGCGCAGGTCCGGCCCCCACAGCAGCAGGTCGTCCTCCTGGGCCGGGCGCGACACCGCCAGCTCGGTGCGGTCGATGGCGATCCGCCGCCCGGCCAGCCAGCACAGCATGCCGATCATCAGCACCAGGTAGGTTTCCTCGGCATACACCCGGGTCAGCGGGTCGGCGATGCTCGACTGCACGCTGATCAGCGCCCGCCCGCCACGCAGCGTCAGGCTGCCGCGCAAATCGCGCAGGAACAGGCCAAAACCGCCCATGCACTGGCGCAAGGCCTTTTCCAGGTTCGGCTCCAGGATCAGGCCCCGGCAGATCAGGGCGAAACTGCCCGGCGGCATGCCGTGGCTGTCGAGGCGGAAGAACTCGTCGTCCAGGCGCTGGATCAGCGCCAGCCACAACTGGGCGAAGGCCTTGGCCGGTACACGGGCCTGGGGCTGCTCGAGCAGTTGCGGGTCGATGCCCACCGCACGCAGCTGCGCATCGCGTTCGGCGGGGCAGTCGCGCAGGGCGTGGAGCATGGCATTGAGGAAGTACACGGCGACCGAATCGCTATCGCGCATGGCGGTTTTCGCTGTCTATGCTGAGTGGCAAAAAGTGCCAGGTTGTCTGAACAGTTCCGGCATAGGCTGCAACAGAGCCTTTGCCTAGACTCGGTCCCACTCCGGGATCGTCGGCCATTCTCGCAGAGCCTGGCCCGGTCCCGCCATGCCTTCGCAATCGGAGCCCCTATGAGCAGCGCAGAAATCTACGTCGTCAGTGCCGTCCGTTCAGCCATTGGTGGCTTTGGCGGTTCCCTCAAGGACCTGCCGCTGGCCGACCTGGCCAGCGCCATCACCCGCGCCGCCATCGAGCGCTCGGGCGTGGCCGCCGAGCAAGTCGGCCACCTGGTGATGGGCACGGTGATCCCCACCGAACCGCGTGACGCCTACCTGGCCCGCGTAGCGGCAATGAACGCCGGCATCCCCAAGGAAACCCCGGCATTCAACGTCAACCGCCTGTGCGGCTCGGGCCTGCAGGCCATCGTCTCGGCAGCCCAATGCCTGCTGCTCGGCGACACCGACGTGGCCGTGGCAGCCGGTGCAGAATCCATGAGCCGTGGCCCGTACCTGCTGCCGCAGGCACGCTGGGGCGCTCGCATGGGTGACCTGCAAGGCATCGACTACACCGTCGGCGTGCTGCAGGACCCGTTCGAACACTTCCATATGGGCATCACTGCCGAGAACGTTGCGGCCAAGCACGGCATTACCCGCGAAATGCAGGACGAACTGGCCCTGACCAGCCAGCGCCGCGCCGCCCGCGCCATTGCCGAAGGCCGCTTCGCCAGCCAGATCGTCCCGCTGGAACTGAAAACCCGCAAGGGCAGCGTGCAGTTCAGCACCGACGAGCATGTGCGTGGCGAAGTGACCGCCGAGCAACTAGCGGGGATGAAGACCGTGTTCAAGAAAGACGGCACCGTTACCGCCGGCAACGCCAGTGGCATCAACGACGGCGCTGGCGGCCTGGTACTGGCCAGTGGTGATGCGGTGCGCCGCCTGGGCCTGAAGCCGCTGGCACGCCTGGTGGGCTACGCCCATGCCGGTGTCGAGCCTGAACTGATGGGCCTGGGCCCGATCCCGGCCACCCGCAAGGTGCTGGAGAAGACCGGCCTGAAGGTGCAGGACCTGGATGTGATCGAGTCCAACGAAGCGTTCGCCGCCCAGGCCTGCGCCGTGGCTCGCGAACTGGGCTTCGACCCGGAAAAGGTCAACCCCAACGGTTCGGGCATTTCCCTGGGTCACCCGGTGGGCGCCACCGGCGCAATCATCGCCACCAAGGCCATCCATGAGCTGCAGCGCATCCAGGGCCGCTACGCCCTGGCCACCATGTGCATCGGCGGCGGCCAAGGCATCGCCGTGGTCTTCGAGCGCGTCTGAGGGAGCCTGACACATGAGCATTGAACAGATTGCTGTGATCGGCGCTGGCACCATGGGCAACGGCATTGCCCAGGTGTGTGCGGTGGCCGGCTACCAGGTGCTGCTGGTGGATGTTTCCGACGCTGCGCTGGAGCGCGGCGTGGCCACCTTGAGCAAGAACCTCGAGCGCCAGGTCGGCAAAGGCACCCTCGACGCCGACAAGGCGGCAGCCGCCCGCACGCGCATTCGCACCAGCACCGACTACACCCAGTTGAGTGGCGCGCAGCTGGTGATCGAGGCCGCCACCGAGAACCTGCAGCTCAAGCAGCGCATCCTGCAGCAGGTGGCGGCCAACGTCGCCGCCGACTGCCTGATCGCCACCAACACCTCGTCGCTGTCGGTCACCCAGCTGGCGGCCAGCATCGAGCACCCCGAGCGCTTCATTGGCGTGCACTTCTTCAACCCGGTGCCGATGATGGCGCTGGTCGAGATCATTCGCGGCCTGCAGACCAGCGACAGCACCTACGCCCAGGCGCTGGTGGTGACCGAAAAGGTCGGCAAGACCCCGATCACCGCCGGCAACCGCCCGGGCTTCGTGGTCAACCGCATTCTGGTGCCGATGATCAACGAAGCGATCTTCGTGCGCCAGGAAGGCCTGGCCAGTGCCGAGGACATCGACACCGGCATGCGCCTGGGCTGCAACCAGCCGATCGGCCCGCTGGCCCTGGCCGACCTGATCGGCCTGGACACCCTGCTGGCGATCATGGAGGCCTTCCATGAAGGCTTCAACGACAGCAAGTACCGCCCTGCCCCGTTGCTCAAGGAAATGGTCGCGGCCGGTTGGCTGGGGCGCAAGAGCGGCCGCGGTTTCTTCACCTACTGAGGAGCGAACGCCATGCCCCCGGTCAATGCCGCGATGCGCTGTGCCAACTTTGAAGAGCGACGTGACCGGGCCATGGCACTGTTTGCCGAAAAGGGCTTTGGCCAGGTCAGCATGCGCGAGCTGGCGGCCCATGTGGGGCTTACCGCCGGCTCGCTGTACCACCACTTTCCCAGCAAGCAGGACTTGTTGTTCGACCTGATCGAGGAGTTGTACGAGGAGTTGCAGGCCACCCTGGACCAGGGGCGCCGGGCCATGGCGCGCGGGGCGTCGGCGTTGAGCTGCCTGATTGCCGCGCACTGGCAGCTGCATGCCGAGCGGCCCATGCAGTTTCGCCTGGCGGAGCGCGACTTCTGTTGCCTGAACGAAGACCAGCAGGCGCGCCTGGCCTTGCTGCGCAAGCGCTATGAGGCGGGGTTGCTGAGGTTGATCGCACCGCAGGCGAAGTTGCAGGGGCAGGCCCTGGTGGCCACGGCGCATGTGGTGGCGACGCTGCTGAACCAGTTACCGGGGCTGTTGAAGGCCTTGCCCGAAGAACAGGGGCTGGGGTTGATGGAAAGCATGCTGGTGGGTGGGCTGGAGCGGACACTGCGCTAGCCTGTTCCGGCCCTATCGCCGGCAAGCCAGCTCCCACAGGTACACCACAAGCCTGAAGACCTGTGGTGTACCTGTGGGAGCTGGCTTGCCGGCGATAGGGCCATCAGCTTTAACGCAACAGGAACTGGATCTGCTCGTGCAAGGTATCCAGGTCGAACGGCTTGGCCAGGATCGGTGCCTTGCGGGTGATCGGGCTGCCGGATTCGAGAATCTCTGCCGGGTAACCGCTGATGAAGATCACCTTCAGGTCCGGCCGCAATTTCACCGCCGGCTCGGCAATGTCCACCCCGGAAATCCCGCCCGGCAAGCGGAAGTCCGTCACCATCAGGTCGAGGTGCGGCTTGCTCGCCAGGATCGCGAACGCCTGCTCGCCATCCTCGGCCACCAGCACGTGGTAGCCCTCGCCTGCCAGGTAATCACGCAGGATCATGCGAATCGCCGGTTCGTCCTCGACCACCAGTACTACATCTTGTGCATCTTCACTCATGTCAACGCCTTGAAATACTTACAGCTGGCCATCAGACCCCAGGCTCAGGCAGAGGTTGCCCGTGCCTGGTCGTTTTGTTGTTCGTAAGTTGCCAGTGGCAACTGCAAGGTAAAGGTGGCGCCTTTGCCCTCTTCACTCTCCACCAGTATGCGCCCGCCGTGGGCCTGGACGATCTGCTCCGATATGTACAGCCCCAGGCCCAACCCACCACTGGCCTGCTGGGTGGCGACCCGCTCGAACTGCTGGAAGATGCGCTGCTGGTTGGCCACGCAGATGCCGATGCCATGGTCCTGCACCTGCACGCAGGCCAGGCCGTCCTGCTCGAACACCCGCACCTGCACCGGTTTGCGCTCACCATAACGCAAGGCATTGGACAACAGGTTGGCCAGCACCTGCTCGATGCGAAACTCGTCCCACTCGCCCCGCAGCGGCTCGCAGCGTTGCAACTCGAAATGGGTATCCAGTGCGCTGGCCTGGGCAGCAAAGTTCTCCACCAGGCCGCGCACCAGCTGGCCCAGGTCGAACGCCTTGGGCCGCAGCGACAGTTTGCCGGTGCGGATGCGCGATACATCGAGCATGTCTTCGACCAGGCGGATCAGGCTGTTGATCTGCCGCTCGTCGCGCTCGACCATGGCCTGCAGCTTGTCGCCGCTGAAGGCGGCAAGGTTGCCGCGTGCCAGGTGCAGCTTGCGCAGCTGGGTTTCCAGGATCAGGCCATTGAGCGGGGTGCGCACCTCGTGGGACACGATCGACATGAAGTCATCGCGCATGCGCACGGCATGCTCCAGTTCACCCCGCGCCGTTTGCAGCTGGGCCAGCAGCAGCTCCTGCTCCTGGCGGCTGCGTTCCAGGGCCTGCAACTGGCGGTCGAGCACCTTGCGCTGGCGGTACAGGTCGACGAAGACCGACACCTTGCTCTTCACCGCCAGGGTGTCGAGCGGCTTGTAAAGAAAGTCCACCGCGCCGCTTTCATAACCCTTGAACGCGTAGTTCATCTCGCGCCCGGCGGCAGTGACGAACACGATGGGGATGTTGCGGGTCTTTTCCGTGCCGCGCATCAGCTCGGCCAGCTCGAAACCGTTCATGCCCGGCATCTGCACGTCGAGGATGGCCAGGGCGAACTCGTGCTCGAGCAACAGCGACAACGCTGCCTCGGCCGACTGGGCCTGGTGCACCTCGCGGTCTTGGCCCTGGATCAGGGCGTCGAGGGCCAGCAGGTTTTCTGGCAGGTCGTCGACGATCAGCAGTTTGGCGATGGTGTGGCTTAGCATGCGCTGGGTTCCAGGGCGGCGAGCAATCGCTCGATGCCACTCAGAGAAAGAATATGGTCGGGCTGGTGCAGGGCCAGTGCGGCCTCCGGCATCAGCGCCACCTGTGCGTCGCAAGGGTCCTGGACCACGGTCCGGCCCCCGTTGTGCTTGATATAGGCCAGGCCTTCGGCGCCATCTTCATTGGCCCCGGTGAGCAGCATGCCCAGCAGGCCGGCACCATAGGCATCGGCCGCCGACATGAACAGGTAGTCGATCGCCGGCCGGGAAAAATGCACCGGCGGTTCCTGGCTCAGCGACAGGGTCAGGTCACGCTCCACCGACAGGTGGTAACCCGGCCCGGCCACGTAGATCTGCCCGGCGCGCAGCGGCTGCTTGTCGCGGGCCTCGCACACTGGTCGCCGCAGGCGGCGCTGCAGCACCTCGGCCAGCTGGCTGTGGCGGTCATCGGGCAGGTGCAGCACGCAAATTACCGGAATGGCGAAGCCGGCCGGCAACGCGCCCAGCACGCTGAACAGCGCCGTCACGCCACCCGCCGAGGCGCCGACCACCATCGCGCGTACGCCTTTCATGACTTGCGGTAGATCCGTTCGGGCTTGACCAGCGGCTCGAAGCGCTCGCCGTAGGCGGAAAAATCCACCGATTCCTTGCTGCCCAGCACCAGGAAGCCGCGGTGGCACAAGGACTCATGGAACAGGCCCAGGGCGCGGTCCTGCAGTTCCTTGTTGAAGTAGATGAGCACGTTGCGGCACGACACCAGCTGGGTTTCGGAAAACACGCTGTCGGTGGCCAGGCTGTGGTCGGCGAAGGTCACGTTGTCACGCAGGGTGCTGTCCATGATGGCGTTGCCGTAGGCTGCCGTGTAGTACTCGGCAAAGTCCCGCCGGCCGCCGGCGATGCGATAGTTTTCGGCGTACTCGCGCATGCTCTGCATCGAGTAGATGCCCTGCTTGGCCTTGTCCAGCGAATGCGGGTTGATGTCGGTGGCGTAGATGATGGTGCGCTCCAGCAGGCCCTCCTCGCGCAGCAGGATGGCCATCGAATACACCTCCTCGCCCGTGCTGCAGCCGGCAATCCACACCTTGATCGACGGCCAGGTGCGCAGCAGCGGCACCACTTCGTTGCGCAGCGCCAGGTAGTGCCCCGGGTCGCGGAACATCTCGCTGACCGGGATCGTCAGGTACTGCAGCAACTGCATGAACATGCCAGGGTCGTGCAGCACGCGCTCCTGCAGCGCCGACACCGTGAGGCAGTCGAACTGGCGCAGCGCATGCAGGATCCGGCGCTTGATCGACGCGCCGGAATAGTTGCGGAAATCGTAGCTGTACTTGAGGTAGATGGCCTCGATCAGCAAGCGGATTTCGATATCGGTGTTACGTTCGCTAGTCAAATTCGCTCCAGTTGCGGCAGCCACACACGGATCAGCGAGAACAAGCGGTCCAGGTCGATCGGTTTGGCCAGGTAATCGTTGGCGCCGGCCTGCAGGCAACGCTGCTGGTCATCCTTCATCGCCTTGGCGGTCACGGCAATGATCGGCAGCTTGCGCCAGCGCGGTTGCTGGCGGATCAGCCGGGTGGCCTCGAAGCCGTCCATCTCCGGCATCATCACGTCCATCAGCACCAGGTCGATGTCGTCATGCTGCTCCAGGCGCTCGATGGCTTCGCGGCCGTTGCGGCCGATTTCGACGATCGCGCCCTTGTGTTCCAGCGCGCTGGTCAGGGCGAAGATGTTGCGCACGTCGTCGTCCACCAGCAGCACCTTGCGGCCTTCGAATACCTTGTCGCGGCTGCGCGCGGTCTTGAGCATGCGCTGGCGTTCGTTGGACAGCTGCGACTCGACCTTGTGCAGGAACAGCGTCACTTCGTCGAGCAGGCGCTCCGGCGAGCGGGCGCCCTTGATGATGATCGAGCGCGAATACTTGAGCAGGTCGGCTTCTTCTTCGCGGGTCAGGTTGCGCCCGGTATACACGATCACCGGCGGGAAGGCACGGATGTCCTCGGCGGTCATGCGCTTGAGCAGCTCGTTGCCGAGCATGTCGGGCAGCTTGAGGTCGATGATCATGCAGTCGTAGATGTTCTCGCGCAGCAACGCCAGGGCATCCTGGGCCATGGCCACGGCGGTGATCTCGACATCGTCGTCGCCGATCAGGCGGGCAATGCTTTCGCGCTGCAGGTCGTCGTCTTCCACCAGCAGGATGTGCTTGAGCTTCTGGGTCAGCTTGGCCTCCAGGCGGGCGAACACTTCCTTGAGTTGTTCGCGGCTGGTGGGCTTGACCGCGTAGCCGACGGCGCCCATGTGCATGGCAGCCTCGACCCGGTCCTCCACGGAAATGATATGCACCGGGATGTGCCGCGTGCTCGCCTGCTCCTTCAGGCGTTGCAGCACGGTCAGGCCGGAATGGTCGGGCAGGCGCATGTCCAGCAGGATGGCATCGGGGATGTACTGGGCGGCCAGCTCGAAGCCCTCGTCGGCGCCCTGCGCCACCAGGCAGCTGTAACCCAGCTCGTGGGCCAGGTCGAAGAGGATGCGGGCGAAGTTCGGTTCGTCCTCGATCACCAGGATGCAGCGGTTGCCGAACGGCGCGCGCTCGCGGTCGTCGGCGAATGCCGGTGCCTGGCGTTTCGGCGCCGCCACCGCCGGTGCCTGCGGCGCGGGTGGCAGGCTGTCGACCGCCGGGCGCAGGCTGAGCGGCTCGATATCCTGCGCCACGCGCTCATAGCGCTCCGGCAGGATCAGGCTGAACACGCTGCCCTGGCCGGGGCTGCTGTCGACGCTGATCTGCCCACCCAGCAGGTGCGCCAGGTCGCGGGAAATGGACAGGCCCAGGCCGGTGCCGCCATAACGGCGGTTGCTGGTGCCATCGACCTGGTGGAAGGCGCCGAAGATCGCCTGCTGCTGGTCGGCGGCGATGCCGATGCCGGTATCGCGCACGGCAAAGACGATGCCGGTGCCAGGCTGGTAACCGATGTTCAGGCTGACCTGGCCGCGCTCGGTGAACTTGATGGCGTTGGACAGCAGGTTCTTGAGGATCTGCTCCAGGCGCTGGCGGTCGGTGAACAGCGTAGCCGGCACCTGCGCCTCGGTGGTCACCTCGAAGGCCAGGCCCTTGTGCCCGGCCAACGGCTCGAACATGCCACGCAGGCCTTCGACCAGGCGTTCCACCTGGGTGCTTTCGGGGCGCACTTCGAGCTTGCCGGCTTCCACCTTGGCGATGTCGAGAATGTCGTTGATCAGGTTGAGCAGGTCGTTGCCGGCCGAATAGATGGATTCGGCGAACTTGACCTGCTCGTCGCTGAGGTTGCCCTCGCCGTTCTCCGCCAGCAGCTTGGCCAGGATCAGCGAACTGTTCAGCGGCGTGCGCAGCTCGTGGGACATGTTGGCGAGGAACTCGGACTTGTACTTGCTCGAACGCTGCAGTTCCTCGGCGCGCGCCTGCAGCTCGTCCTGGGCCTGGAGCAGTTCGTCGTTCTTGCGGTCCAGCGCCTCGGTGCGCTCGGACAATTGCTCGTTGGTCTGCTCCAGTTCCGCCTGCTGGGTTTCCAGGTGGGCCTGGGACTCCTTGAGCACGCGGGATTGCTCTTCGAGCTCTTCGTTGGCGGTTTTCAGCTCTTCCTGCTGCACTTGCAGCTCTTCGTTCAGTTGCTGGGTCTCGGCCAGCACTTCCTGCAGGCGCTGCCGGTAGCGGGCGCTTTCGATGGAGATACCGAGGTTGCCACGGACCCGCTGCAGCATCTCTTCGTCACGCTCCTGCAGCGGCCGCAGGAAGCCCAGCTCCAGCACACCGTTGATCTGCCCGTCATCACTGCAGGGCATCAGCATGGCACTACGCGGCAGGCCCCGCCCCAGGCCGGAACTGAGGTGGAAATAGTCGTCGGGCAAATCGTCCAGGCGCAGCAGCCGCGCTTCGCGCACGGCCTGGGCCAGCAGGCCTTCGTGATCGCCCAGCACCTGCTCGCGGGCCTGCTCCTCGGCATCCAGGCCATAACTGGCCACACGCACCAGGCGGCCATGCTCGTCACGCACGTACAGCGCGCCGACCACGCTGCCCAGGTAACCGCCGAAGAAACGCAGGATGTTGTCACCGAGCATGGGCAAGGTCAGCTGGCCAAGCACCTGTTCGGCCAGTTGGGTCTGCCCGTTGCGCAGCCAGGCCTGGTGTTCCAGGCGCTCGGCCGCGCGCTGCTGGGCCTTGAAGTTTTCGTCATAGGTACCCGACAGCGCCAATAGGTCGCGCCGCCCGAGGTAGGCCAGCAAGGCACTGAGGCCGACGATGAACAGCACGAAGGACGACATGACCGTGACGGTCACACTGTTGACTCGCTCGTTGCGCGCCATACGCAACTGTTGTTCGCTGGCGATCAGGTTGTCGAACTCCTTGCGGATCTCGTCGGTCAGGCGCTTGCCGCGGCCGTTGCCGATCAAGGCGCGGTAATCACCCTGGCTGCGGCGCATGTTGATCATCTCGCTGCCGAAGGTGTTCCACGCCTGCTGCAGGGCGATCAGCCGGTCGATGCGTTCGACCTGTTGCGGGTTGTCCTCGACCATGCCGCGCAGGCTCTGCAGGCTACCGAAGATGCGCGGCTTGGCCACCTCGTAGGGGTCGAGGAAACGCTCGTCGCCGGTGATCAGGAAGCCACGCATGCCGGTTTCCATGTCGATCGACAGTTTGACCGTTTCGTTGGCATTGCCGATCACCCGGTCGGTGTGCTCGACCCACTGCAAGGCCGAAAGCAGGTAGTTGATCACCGCGACGAAGGCAACGGCCCCCAGCAGGCCAACCCCCAGGGGTAGGCCGACGTTGCGGCTCAACAGCTTGCGGAAGCTCCGCTGGTCCATCGAGGCTGCTTGAATCATGTGAAAACGCCCGAGCAAGTAAAGTCCATTGAAAGTGTGGCAAAGCGATCGTTGTAGTTGTCTGCCACTGCTCTGTCCCGTAAAGCGAGTCTAACCAGCTTTGGCGGGTCTGGCAGGGCATTTAGCCAGTATTTGAAGGTGATGTGCGCCAATCGTTCCATCTGATTGCACGGACCGGTATCCTCGGGGAACTTCTGCTGCCATCCGGAGCACAGATTAAAGACATTCATTCTGCACAGGATCGCAACCATGCACCTTCTGGTAGTCGAAGACGACGACATCGTACGCATGCTGATGGTCGAAGTGCTCGACGAGTTGGGCTACACCGTCATCGAAGCGGAGCATGCCAACGCGGCGCTGCGCATTCTCGAGGACCCGAACCAGGCACTGGCGCTGATGATGACCGATGTGGGGCTGCCGGACATGCGTGGCGAAGAGTTGGCGGCCAAGGCGCGCGAACTGCGGCCGCTGTTGCCCGTGCTGTTCGCCAGTGGCTATGCCGAAAGCGTCGACGTACCGGAGGGCATGCACCTCATCGGCAAGCCGTTCAGCATCGACCAGTTGCGGGAGAAGGTGAAGGCCATTCTGGGTAACCCTTGAAATCGGTGTCGCCTGCTTCGCGGGCTTGCCCGCTCCCACAGGGAACGCGCGGCCCCAAAGCTGGCGCTGTACCTGTGGGAGCGGGTTCACCCGCGAAGGGGCCGGAACAGGCAGTACACCTCACAGCTCCCTGCGCAACAGGTAGCTATCCATGATCCACCCCTTGCGCGCCCGCTCCCGCTCACGCACTTCCATTATCTGCGCCTTCACCGCCTGCAACGGCCCGGCAATCAGCACCTCATCCGCGGTCCCCAGGTACGCGCCCCAGTAGATCATCAACGCCGGGTCATCGAGCCGGGCAAACGCGCACTGCCCGTCGAGCATCACCAGCACATTGTCGATCTGCCCCTGCCCGGCCAGGCGCCGCCCTGGCAATACGGTCAACGGCTCACCGATACGATTGAGCGGCACCTGATGGCGCGCCGCCAACGCCTGCACGCTGCTGATGCCCGGAATGACCTGCAGGCGCAGCGCCACACCACGCTCGCGGACCAGGCCAAGGATGCGCAGGGTGCTGTCGTACAGCGTCGGCTCGCCCCACAGCAGAAAGGCGCCGGTTTCCCCAATGCCTAACTCCTGTTCGATCAGTTGGGCATACAGCGCCGCACGCTGCCGGTGCCAGTCCTGCACCGCGCCCAGGTAGTCATCGGCCTGGCCATCGCGTGCAGGGTCGGCGACCTGCACCAGGCGGTAGCCGCCCTCGGGCCGATAGCGTTGCAGGATGGCCTTGCGCAGGTGCACCAGTTCGTCCTTGTCGCCGCCCTTGTCGAGCACGAAGAACACGCTGGCCTGGCGAAGCGCATCGACCGCCTCGTAGGTGACCTGGCGCGGGTCACCCGGGCCGATGCCGATCAACAACAGGTCTTTCATTGCCCTGCCCTTTGCGGGAACCAGCAGTCATTGTCAGGTGGCTGCCGGTATTTGGCAAAGCGCCCCGTCAGAAGATGGAGAAGTTGTAGCTGACAATGACCCGTGTCTCGTCCATGTCACGCGCCCACTTTTCATAGTTGCTGCGGTAAGTGGAATTACGCAGGCGCACACTGACGTCCTTGAACGTGCCACTTTGCACCTGGTACTTGAACTCGGTGTCGCGTTCCCATTCTTTGCCTTCGGCCGTGCTGCCCGGCACCTTGATATTGTCACCGTTGATGTAACGGGTGAAGAAAGTCAGGCCGGGCACGCCCAGGGCCTTGAAGTCATAGTCATAACGCACCTGCCAGGAACGTTCCTGGGCGGCGGCGAAGTCGTTGACCTGGGCATAGTTGACCAGGTACGGGTTGGTGCCATCCAGGTATGGCATGGCACTGTCGCCATACATGCGTTGCCAGCCGGCACTGAGCTTGTGGCCACCCAGGCTGTAGCCGAGCATGCCGCTGAACGCGCGATGGTCGATTTCGCCGGCGCGGGCATTGCCGATGTCGTCACTCTTGATCAAGCGCAGGTCTGCCGACAGGCTGCCCACCGCCAATGGCTGGCTGGCCACCAGGCCGAGGAAGTGCTGGCGGTAGATGTTCTCCAGCTTGGACACCTGGTACTGGGCGCTGAAGCGCTCGTTGAAACGGTAATCGACACCGGCCAGGTCAAAGTGGTCAGCCTCGATATCGCAGGCATAGCGCTTGTTCTTGCAATGCACGCGAATGTCCTGGCGGTCGGTGGAATCCCGTGCGGTGTACTTGTCCAGGCGGGCCAGGGTGAACTTCAGGTCGCGCACTTCTTCGGAGGTGAGCATGGCGCCATGGAACATGGTCGGCAGCAGGCGGCCATCGTTGTACTTGAGCAGCGGCACATCCGGCATCATCGAACCGTACTTGAGCACGGTATTGGAAACCTTGACCTTGGCCGCCAGGCCCATCTTCGCGTACTGGTCCGCCGAGTGCCGTGGGTCATGGCCGGAAGACGGCAACAGGCCGCTGTTGCTGTCTGCCGGGCTGGAGTCAAGTTTGAAGCCGAACATGCCCAGCGCATCCACGCCAAAACCTACCGGCCCCTGCGTGTAACCCGACTGCACATTGAGGATGAAACCTTGTGCCCATTCTTCGCGTTTGGACGCACCCTGGCTGGAACTGCTGTGGCCGTCACGAAAATCCCGGTTGAAATAGACATTGCGTGCTTCGACCTTAGCACTGCTGTCTTCAAGAAAACCGGCAGCCTGGGCATTGACGCCGGCACACAACAGGAACAAGCCGGCAACACGACGCCCGGGGGCGATGGGGAAAGGGGCAAACATGGGAGAAAACATCCAGAATCAAGGCGAGTAAACAACCTGTGGCACGTGCTGGCCACGGTACTGCGAAGGGGCCGAACAATAGCCGGCCATCATCTGAAATTATCGCGCGAAGGCTCTGGCACGAGCCATTGGACCATGGTCTAAGCGCACCGCAAGGCAACCGCGGAAAAACCTGACAATACCGCGCGCAAAACTAGGAAAGTTCCCGGCTTACTTACAAAAAGTTTGCAGTTTACCCAGTACCCATGAATGACTACACTCGATATCAGCGAACAGCGGAACCCACCCGCGTGGCCGGCGTTTTTATTCTTCTTCAATGTTCGTCACGCCCTGCCACGACCGACGTACAGGAGTGATTACAGTGTCCAGACTTGCAGAGTTTCGTGCTGCCGAAAAAGCGCTCCAGGAACAGATGGCGCAACTGGAAGCGTTGAAAAAGGATGCCGGCCTCAAACGCGAAATCGAATTCGAGCAGAAACTAGTCGGCCTGATGAAAAGCTACGACAAGAGCCTGCGCGATATCATCGCCATCCTCGACCCGAAGGCAGTGGCCCGGGTTTCCAGTGCAGCGCCCAAGCAACAGCGCCGCGCGCGCGTGGTGAAGGTTTACACCAACCCGCACACCGGCGAGCGGATCGAGACCAAAGGCGGCAACCACCGTGGGCTCAAGGCCTGGAAAGAACAATACGGAGCCGCCACGGTAGAAAGCTGGGTACGCTGATGAAACGTCCACACGTGCTTCACACTTTTTTCACAAGGGCTGGCTCAGTATCGAGACAGCTAAAGGACTAGCGACCCCATCACGCGCCCGCACATGCGGGCCTCTAATTCCAGCGCCCTGCCTCGTGCAGGGCGCTTTCATTTGCGCAATCGGCACACTGCCGTATCATGGCCGGCCTGTCTGTTTTGCCGGCGCCCTGCGCCCGGCCCCGTCTCAGGAGTTCCCATGAGCCTGCATGATCTGCAAACCCTGCCTGGTGTCGCCGCCCAACCGGACGCCGCCACCGCCCAGTTCGTCTTCAACCACACCATGCTGCGGGTCAAGGACATCGAGAAGTCCCTGGACTTCTATACCCGCGTGCTGGGCTTCCGCCTGGTGGACAAGCGCGACTTCCCCGAAGCCGCCTTCAGCCTGTACTTCCTGGCTCTGGTAGACCCGGCGCAGATCCCGGCCGATGACAGCGAACGCCACCAGTGGATGAAGTCGATCCCGGGCGTGCTGGAGCTGACCCACAACCACGGCACCGAAAACGATGCCGAGTTTGCCTACCACAACGGCAACACCGACCCACGCGGCTTTGGCCACATCTGCATCTCGGTACCGGACGTACGCGCCGCCTGCGCACGCTTCGAGGCACTGGACGTACCGTTCCAGAAGCGCCTGCAGGACGGGCGCATGAACCACCTGGCCTTCGTCAAGGACCCGGATGGTTACTGGGTCGAAGTCATCCAGCCGACCGAACTCAAAGGCTGAGCGTTCATCGCGGCTCGCTCGTCGGGCCGGGAACTCCCGGCCCCTTGCTGTGGTATATGAAGGTAACTGCTTCACATGCCACAGCGAGGTAAGGACGATGCAATCTCTTCACTGTGAATATCGCAAGCACACCATCACCGCCAGCGTGATGCCCCACCCCGATTCCCCCCTGCCCTATGCCGCCGGGTGCCTGATCACCGACCCCGACGGACACACCAGCAGGCGCATGTCGATGCCGATGAAGTTCTTCTCCGACCTCGAGAACGCACAGCATGTGTCGCTGGCCCATGGCCGGGCGCTGGTCGACCAGCAGCTGGATGAAGGGCACAAGGTGTTCTGACCTTGTCGATGCCTGTGCCGGCCTCTTCGCGGGTAAACCCGCTCCCACAGGGGTAGCGCCGCTGCTACATGCGTGCGCTATCCCTGTGGGAGCGGGTTTACCCGCGAAAGGGCCGGCACAGGAGTATTCAGATATCCCGGGCGTACGCCACCGCCGCCTCCACCTGCGCCAGGGTGGGTCGCACCCCGGTGTACAGCACGAACTGCTCCAGCGCCTGCAGCGCAATCACCTCCAGCCCGGTGATCACCGGCTTGTCCAACGCCCGCGCCCGTCGGATCAACGGAGTGCTCTCCGGCATCGCCACCACATCGAACACCCGCGCCGCCGCCGCGATGGCGTTCTCGGAAAACGCCAGCTCCTCGCCCTCGGGCCCGCCCGCCATGCCGATCGGCGTCACGTTCACCAGCATGGGTGGGCACAGGTCGCCCAGCTCCGCCACCCAGCGATAACCACACACATCCGCCAGCTGCCGCCCGGCCTGCTCGTTGCGCGCAACGATGATACCTTCGGCGAACCCGGCATCGCGCAAGGCACTGGCTACCGCCTTGGCCATGCCGCCACTGCCGCGCAGGGCAAACGCCGTGGCCGGGTCGACCTGGTGTTGCTCCAGCAACTGGCGCACGGCCAGGTAATCGGTGTTGTAGGCCTTCAGGTGACCATTGGTATTGACCAGGGTATTGACCGATTCGATGGCCGCCGCCGATGGGTCGATCTCGTCGACCAGGGCCATGCAGGCCTCCTTGTACGGCATCGATACCCCGCAACCGCGGATACCCAAGGCACGGATGCCCGCCACCGCCGCCGGCAGGTCATCGGTGCGCATGGCCTTGTAGTAGAAGTCCAGGCCCAGCTGCTGGTACAGGTGGTTGTGGAACCGTACCCCGAAGGTGCCGGGGCGGCCCGCCAGGGAGATGCACAGCACGGTGTCTCTGCTGGGAGTTGTCGACATAACCTGCTCCTTTGTCATAACTGAAACGTTTGTTCAGCGTAACAGACGTAACCGCTGGTCGTCGCTTACACAACCTTTACCGTTCCCCCGTGCTCAGCTGACGAAAAGTGGAGTCATAGTAATAGGACCCCACACCTGGGGTGTCCTTGCGAGGGTTTCTTCATGAACCGTCACATTCCCGGAATCGCCCTGCTGGTCGGTGCCCTGGCCATCAGCGCACCTGCTGTCGCCCACGGCGGCCATGGCCATGGCGGTTGGTATGGCCCCGGCCCGCTGCTGGGTGCGGCCGTGGTTGGCGCCGTGGTCGGGGCGACGGTTTATGGCGGGCGTGACCGTACCGTGTACGTCGAGCGCCAACCGGTCTACTACGGGCCGCCACCTGTGTACGTGCAACCACCGCCACCGCCGGTGTACTACCAGCCGTACTACGTGCCAGCACCACCGCCCCCGGGCTACCGCACCTACTATGGCCCGCCACCGGTGTATTACGGCCCGCCGCGGTGGTAAATGTTGATAGAACCAATGACCACTATCGAGGAAGTTAATTTCAAACCGCCCCGGCTGCTGCGTAAGGTAGGGCCATGTTTACAGGAGGTCCACATGGCCACTATCCAGATCATGTCCGTCGTCGGCAGTGCCGTCCCCGCTTCGCTGCGTGAGCAGGGCCTGCTGGCATGCTGGTACCTGGTACGCAACGGCGAAGCCGTAAGCGGCCCGATGCCGACCCTCGCCTCGGCCCAGGCCCTGGTCGAACAGTTGCAACCAGGCACCCTGGTCGCCTGACCCGTATTTGTTGTGCGTTGCTCCCTACGCCCTTCTGGCCCGCCTACCTGGCGGGTCTTTTTTTGCCTGGGCGTTACGCCTGAACCTCCCCGCTGCAGGCTATGAACATTGCCAACAACGCGGCCAACTGGTGCTCGCGCTGACCGTAGCCCGCGCCAGGCAGGCTGGCCCAGATCGGCGCGGCCTTGGCGATCGCCTGGGCAATGCGGCCGACCTTGATCAGTGCCAGTGCGCCGCACTCGCTCAGCAACTTGATTGCCGCCAGGTCCTGGGCCTCAGGGGTAAAGCGGCCATTGAAGCCATAAGTGCTCACGATGGCATCCCAGGTACCGGCCAGAATCTGGTACCGCCCTGCCGCAGAGCTGTGGATGCCGTAGCTGGGCAACCACACCTTCTGCCTCGGGTGCCCGCTGTAGTCATTGAACAGTTGGCCGCCGACCAGGACGTTGTAGCCATCGTCACTGGCAGCGATGGTCGAGGTACCCTCGGACCAGGCCAGCATGTCCAGGAATGCGAGCACGTTCGCGCCGCCGGCAGCGGCAGAATCCAATCGAGCCATGTTGTCTCCATACAGAAAAGGGCCCATACGCATGGGCATGAACAGAATTTGTCTTGCGGGCCGCCTCACTCACCCTGCTTCCCGCGCAGGCGGGCGATCCCCTCGCCCTGGACGGTGACCTGCCGGGGAGGATGGCCGCCCCGACTGGTCAGCGCTTCGATCTTGCCTTCCAGGCGCCCTACAGTGATCACCAGTTCATTGCGCTCCTTGGCAAACTGATCGGCCCTGGCCTGCGCTTCTCTTCGGGCGTCACGCTCGATATCGAGCAGCTCATTCAGGCGCCGGACCACGCCAATATCAGCGTTGTCCATGGCACGGTCAGCCGCATCCCTGGACAGCCACTTGCGCAGCCAGAGGAATGCACCCAGCAACACGGTGCCTGTTCCGCCCAGCCAGGTGATGGTGCCTGGGCCGAGGTCAGTCGGATCCATGAAAACCTCATAACGGATGGTGATGTCGTAAGCCTGGAGAACAGCTTCTCGGTGGCTTTCCTTGCTTGCATATTTAATTTAGCCTACAGCTAATATCGTGACAAGAGAAATTTAGCCTTGAGCATATTTAGCAGCAAGCTAAACACTGGCATGCTTCGCCCCATGGACATCTACGAAATTCGCAAGCACAACCTGGTCAAGCTGATCGGCAGCCAGAGGAAGGGATCCTGCGCAGAGCGCTGGGGGATGGCGCCTGCGCACCTGAGCCAGATCCTTTCGGACAAGACAGCGAAGAACCTGGGCGATGACGTGGCCCGCAGGATCGAGGGCATCGAAGGTTTGCCGCGGGGGTGGTTCGACGCGGTGGCAGCGGGCGACCAGCCGCAGTCGCCGGTCGAGGCTGGCGACAGCAAGCTTTCCGCGGCCGACCTGGTCAAGCAGATGCTTGCCAGAAGCGGCAGGGGCATCCCCGAAGAAACCCGGCAAAGGCTGCTGGCCGCCGCCGAGGAGCCGGCAGACTCGACGCTGGTGGCGGCTGAACTTGTTCGGCCAGGCCTGGTGGGCGACGAAGTGTGGATTGCCCACTACGACGTCCGTGCGGCCATGGGCGGCGGGCAGATCCCCCACGACTACCCCGAGATGTTCAAGGATGTTCGCGTCAGCCCAAGCCACCTGCGCGAGCTGGGCGTGGAGTTCAGCGAGCACCACCACCTGAAGATGGTGACCGGCTGGGGGCAGTCGATGGAACCGACCATCAAGCACCGCGACCCGCTGATCGTGGACGTCAGCATCCGCGAGTTCGTCGGCGATGGAATCTACTTCTTCTCCTGGGGCGACCACATCTACATCAAGCGGCTGCAGATTGCCGACGAAGACCATTTCGAGATGATTTCCGACAACTCGCGGCACAAGGACCGCATGATTCGCCGGGAAGAGACCTACATCCAGGCCAGGGTGCTGCTGGTGTGGAATGCACACCTTGTGTAAAGCGAAGCCCACCACCCCGGCGTAATGCTGTCCATTCGCGCAACTGGGGCCGCCTTGCGGCCCTTCGCGGGCAAGCCCCGCTCCCACAAGTACGATGCAAGCCTCAAGGAATGCACATTCCTGTGGGAGCGGGCTTGCCCGCGAAGGGCTGCAAGGCAGCCCCATCGATGTCACATCAGACTCGAGTGAACAGTATTACGCTACCCCGCAGGCTCTTTCTGACCTTCAGAAAGGTGCCGCCTCCTCGACCTGCTGCTCGCTGTCCTGCTCGACGATAAAGTCGTCGCGCTCCTCCACGCTGCCGCGCTCCCAGCGTACCGTCACGCTCTCGTCTTCGTTGAAGGTCAGTTCCAGCTCGGGCGTCTCGGCCAGCAGGCCCATCACCTCCTCCCACTCGGCATCACCGTCGGTATCCAGGCGATGCACCGTCACCCAGCGCTGCGTCTGCGCGAGCGGGTGGTTGATCATCGCTGATACCCGCAAGCTCAGCCGCTCTATTCCGGTCATTTCCTGGCGCTGATGGGGCGTCGACTTCAAGGGCTTAGACATATTCTTATCCTGACAGCTGTATATTCGTACAGTATTCAAGGAAAGCTTATCTCACCGCCAAATCAAGCGTAAAGCCCCCGATGTGGAAAATTTTCGCCAACAGGTAATTTGTCGCCCGGCGAAATAATTTTAGCCATGAGCTATTGACGATGACTTAGCGCAAGGCTAAATTTCATTCCAGCAGCCGCCACCGTGCTGCTGCGGCACCCACCGTCATTTTCATTCAGGAGTTCTCCCCATGAGCGTAGATATCCGCAACCTTATCCTCGCCGTTCCGGTAGCTGAATCGTCGATCAGCACCGTAGCGGTCGAACTCACCGGCAGCGAAGCGATTGCCCTGTACCCGAACTACGTGACAGTGCTCAGCGATGGTTCGGTCCAGTTGTCTGCCCCCACCAAAGGCGCTTCGAGCAAAAGCACCCGCAGGACCCGCTGCGAGTGGTCGGAGCCGGAATACTGGAGCCTGGGCAGCGCCCGGGATCACTGGAATCGCCAGGAAATGACGCTGACCAAGGTCAACTGGGCGCAGAAGGTGGTTATCGCGCAGATGCACGTCTACGGGGACGACAGCCCGCCCGTGAAGGTGTTCTGGAAAAAGGGCGACATCACCCTGGGTTTTCGGCGGACCTACAACCAGACTGACCCGATCAACTCGACGGTGCTCAAGGGGGTACCGCTGGGGGCGAAGTTCGAGGTGAGCATCCATGCCACCGCAGCAGGCGTGGTCAACGTTACGGCCAAGTGCAACGGGATGACCGGATCGTCCGGCGATCTGCAGTTCGACAGCACCTGGGCTACACAGCTATTCGAGTTCCACGGCGGGGTCTACAACCAGGTGGACTACACCGATACCACGCCCGCCGATGACGGCTCGATCTGCATCATCAGCGACCTCTCGCTGACCCATGCCTGAACCCAGTCAGCCGGCAAGACATCCCGATGCCCCTGCCCCCAGACGCAGGTTGCATCGGGATCGCCTTTGGCTGAACTCCAGGTGGGCCGCTCAAACTTCCTGCTTCCCGGATGAACTAAGCTATTCGGATGTCTTTTTTCCAGATCAGGGTTAGGCCCCCATGAGACTGTTCGATTTCATTGATAGCAGTATGGAACCCATTCTCCAGGCTTGGGAAAATTACGCCCGCTCGGTTGAAACAGAGCTGCCAAAGCAGGACTCCATCGGCTTGCGCAATCATGCCGAGAAGTTGCTCCGCACCGTGGCCGCAGACATGAGAACGCCCCAGAGCAGGCAACAACAGTCCGAGAAAGCACAAGGGAGAGGCCCCAGGAGTTCCAGCGAAACCGCAGCGCAGACCCACGCGGTTGCTCGCTTGATAGCTGGGTTCTCGATGGATCAGATGGTGTCCGAATACCGGGCATTGCGCGCAAGCGTTCCGTCACTCTGGCTTACCCAGGAATCGTTCGCAGACGCGCATCATGTTCAGGACATGATCCGGTTCAATGAAGCGATTGACCAGGCGCTCGTAGAGTCGATCGCGGCCTACGGAACGGCAGTCGAGGCGACCCGGAAAATGGTGCTCGCCGTGCTCGGTCATGATTTGCGTTCGCCCTTGGGCGCGATACTCATGGCTGGCGGGCTGATCCAGCGGCAGGCCGGACTGGATGAAAAGGGAAAGGTACTTGCGACCCAGGTTTGTACCAGCGCACATCGGGCAAATGTCATGATCAACGATCTGCTGGATCTGGCCCGCTGCAACCTGGGGACTGGCATTCCAGTGGATTTGCGGAAAATGGATCTGAACGCCATCTGCCAAGCTGTCATTGACGAACTGCGCACGGCATTCCCGCACGCGCGGATCATCCTGGATGAGCAGGCGCACATCATCGGGCAATTCGACCCTGACCGCATCTCTCAGGTTTTCTCCAACCTGATAGGCAATGCCCTGCGCCATGGCGATGCGACGGCCCCGATCAAGGTCACGGTGGCCAGGGTGGATGGTGTTCCACGGGTCAGCGTCCAGAATTCCGGAGAGCCTATTGCACCCGAGGTGATGCCCTACATCTTCAAGCCGGAAGGGCGATACTCGAGCTACTCATCCGGAGAGCGGGGCTCCGCAGCGGGGCTCGGCCTTGGCCTGTTCATCACATCGGAGATCGTGGCGAACCACGGTGGCAGAATTGAGGTGGAGTCGACCGAAGAGGAAGGGACGACCTTCGAGGTTGTTCTGCTGTCTTCGGCAAAGTGATGATGGGTACAGGACAGGTACCGGATTAAATTTCGTTCACGTTGCGCCCTTTAGTCATAAGGCATTCGACAGCAAATCAGCCATACTCCAGAATGCAGCGGTTTTTGGGGGAAAACCCTTGCACAGCCAACGACATACCAACTTTTAGTGAGCCTCAACGTGAAAACATCCCTGTCCATCCTCAGCCTGCTGCTGTTGCTCACAGGTACTGCGACCCTTCCGTCGACCGCTGCTGCACAACCCCCGGCCCAGGTTCAACGTGACCCATCCAAGCTGCATCTCGCCTCGGGCAGCGCCCTGCTGATCGACTTGAACACCAACCAGGAGCTGTATTCGAGCCACCCCGACCGCGTGGTACCGATTGCGTCGGTGACCAAACTGATGACGGCGATGGTAGTGCTGGATGCCAAGCAGCCCATGGATGAGATGCTCACCATGACCATTGCCAACAACCCGGAAATGAAAGGCGTGTATTCGCGTGTGCGGCTGGGCAGCCAGCTCGACCGCCGCGAAACCTTGCTGATTACCCTGATGTCATCGGAAAACCGTGCGGCCAACACCCTGGCCAACCATTACCCCGGCGGCTACCCGGCGTTCATCAAGGCGATGAACGCCAAGGCCCGCAGCCTGGGCATGGCGCACACCCGCTACGTCGAGCCGACCGGCCTGTCGACGCAGAACGTGTCCACGGCCCGTGACCTGGCCAAGCTGCTGATGGCGTCGCGCAAGTACCCGATGCTGAGCGAGCTGTCGACCACCCGCGAGAAGACCGTGGCCTTCCGCAAGCCCAACTACACCCTGGGCTTTCGCAACACCGACCACCTGGTGAACAAGAGCAACTGGGACATCAAGCTGACCAAGACCGGCTTCACCAATGAAGCCGGGCACTGCCTGGTGCTGCTGACCCGCATGGACAACCGCCCGGTGGCCATGGTGATCCTCGACGCCTTTGGCAAGTACACCCACTTCGCCGATGCCAGCCGCATGCGTCAGTGGCTGGAAACCGGTGCTGCCAAGCCGGCGCCGGCGGTGGCCATGCAGTACAAGGCGGAGCGGCAGAACAAGGGGCGCCTGGCGGCCGAATGACCGCCGCCGGAATGATGGGGCCTGCACCGGCCCTATCGCCGGCAAGCCAGCTCCCACAGTGACAGCACCAGGCCTGCGAAAGCAACTGCCCTGCGCGGTCCATGTGGGAGCCGGCTTGCCGGCGATGGGCTGCACAGCAGCCCCAAGTTCGTCAGGCCGTGGTGCTGACCATCCCGCCCGCGCTGCTGCCACCCGTTTTCTGTAGCGCTTCGAGCAACTGCGCGGTGGCCTGCAGGATTTCACCATTGATGGTGGCGATGCTCGCCTGCTTGGCGGACACAACTGCCAGCTTGGTGGTTTCGTCCATCTTCTGCACCATCAACTGGGCCAGTTGCTTCTGTTCCTCGGCCAATTGCTTCTGCAGCTTCTTGATCATCTCGCGCAATTGCCTGATGTGCGCCGGCTCCGAACTCTCACTGCTGCCCTGGGCGCCTTGAGCCTGGCCGCCACCGCTCAATTTCGACGTGTCGGCCTGAGTGCCGGCCCCACTCTCTTCAGTCTTTTGCGCATCCTGGCTGTCGGCGACCTGGGTTGTGCTCAGCGCCTGGGCCGTGGTGCTGATGCTGACTGCTGCAATACCTGTCATGTCTTACTCCCTGCGTTGCAAATGGGTCCTTGGGTTGTTCTGCCTATCGGCCGACAGGCGCAGGTCTTTAGCCCCCGTTGCAAGTGGCCGGTCGCCCGCCAGTAAATTCCCCGTCGTTTGGCTCGTTCCACCCAATGTACAAACGCAGGCGCCGGCCTCTCCCGGCGAGCGTCAACATTCGACCATTATGGAACCGCAGCCATGAGCCAGTCTGCAAACCCGGAAACCATCAAGGACCTGATCGGCGTGGGCTTCGGCCCTTCCAACCTGGCCCTGGCCATCGCCCTGGAAGAACTCGCCGAGTCCCAGGGCCATGCCCTCGACGCGCTGTTCATCGACAAACAGCAGGACTATCGCTGGCACGGCGAAACCCTGGCCACCCAGAGCGAGCTGCAGATCTCGTTCCTCAAGGACCTGGTGTCGCTGCGCAACCCCACCAGCCCCTACAGCTTCGTCAACTACCTGCACCAGAAGCAGCGCCTGGCCGACTTCATCAACCTCGGCACCTTCTACCCCTGCCGCCTCGAGTACAACGACTACCTGCGCTGGGCCGCCGAGCACTTCGCCACCCAGGCGGTATATGGCGAGGAAGTGCTGCGCATCGAGCCGGACGTGCAGGCGGGCCGGGTCGAGCACCTGCGCCTGGTCTCGCGCGACGCCCAAGGCCGCGAATACAGCCGCCGCACCCGTTCGGTGGTGGTCGGCAGCGGCGGCACGCCGAAAATTCCGGAAAAGTTCGGCGCCTTCAAGGAGGACCCGCGGGTATTCCATCACTCCCAGTACCTGAGCAGCCTGAACAAGTTGCCGTGCACCGCCGGCAAGCCGATGCGCATTGCCGTGATCGGTTCGGGCCAGAGCGCCGCCGAGGCGTTCATCGACCTCAACGACAGCTACCCGTCGGTCAAGGTCGACATGATCCTGCGTGGCTCGGCGCTCAAGCCTGCCGATGACAGCCCGTTCGTCAACGAGATCTTCTCGCCGGACTACACCGACCTGGTCTACAACGAACCGGCCGACCAGCGCAGCAAGCTGCTGGGCGAATACCACAACACCAACTATTCGGTGGTCGACCTCAACCTGATCGAACGCATCTACGGCATCCTCTACCGGCAGAAGGTCGCCCACCAGTACCGCCACAACGTGCTGTGCCGGCGCCAGGTCGAAGCCGTGGTGGCCACCCGCGAAGGCCTGGAACTGACCCTGCGCGACCTCGCCACCGGCCAGCAGCAGACCCACCGCTACGACGCTGTGATACTCGCCACCGGCTACGAGCGCCGCTCGCACCGTGACCTGCTGGCGCCCCTGGCCGGCTACCTGGAGGATTTCAGCGTCGACCGCAACTACCGCGTGCTGGCCAGCCCCGACCTGCAGGCCTCGGTGTACCTGCAGGGCTTCTGCGAAAACAGCCACGGCCTGAGTGACACCCTGCTCTCGGTGCTGCCGGCGCGCGCGGCGGAAATTGGCCGCGCGCTGTACCAGGACCTGGCTCAGCTGCACGGCAAGCCGCAACCGGCAGTGGCCCTGACCCGCGCCTGATCCCCTGCAAGACCAGCACTGCCCTCAAGGCATGCACAGGTCCTGTAGGAGCGGCCTTGTGTCGCGAAAGGGCTGCAAAGCAGCCCCGGCAATTTGTGCATCTGCGCTGAAACCCTGGGGCTGCTGCGCAGCCCTTTCGCGACACAAGGCCGCTCCTACAGGGTCGCGCCAGCTTTCAGGTTTCTTTGCCTGAAACATTTGCTTGCATTTAAAACGGCAGGTTTTCGATTCTCATTCGTCCTTATCAATACAGCCCCTCTTTGGCTGGGCACACGCTCGACTCCCCATTGCAGAAGACCGTCAGATGGCCAAATCACCGAAAAAATCCAAATCCAGGCTGTGGTTCCTGGTCCACAGCTGGCTCGCCTTGCCGATCTGGTTCTTTGTCCTGATCGTCTGCTTCACCGGCATGCTCGCGGTGGTCAGCCAGGAAATCGTCTGGCTGGCCGACCCGGCCGTGCGCGCCAACAAGCCCGACGCCGACGCCGAACGCCTGAGCTTCCAGCAGGTACTGGACGCCCTGCACAAGGCCGAGCCGGACATGGTGGTGGAGCGGTTGATCCAGCCCGACGGTTCGCACTTTGCGGTCAAAGCCAATGTCACCCTGCCTGACGGCACCAGCCCGACGCTGTATGTAAACCCCTACAACGGGGCCATCCAGGGCAAGACCCCGGACTTCAACTTCGAAGCCTTCACCCGCGCCCTGCACGGCTGGTGGCTGGTGCCGTTCACCAACGGCTTCAGCTGGGGCTGGTACCTGGTGTCGCTGCTCGGGCTGCCCATGCTGGCTTCGCTGGTCACCGGCCTGGTGGTGTACAAGAAGTTCTGGAAGGGCTTCTTCAAGCCGGTGCGCACCGGCCATGGTTCGCGGATTTTCTGGGGCGACCTGCACCGCCTGGCCGGGGTCTGGTCGATCTGGTTCATTGCGGTCATTTCCATCACCGGCACCTGGTTCCTGATCCAGGCGATCCTGGCCGACAACCACATCACCATTTCCAGCCGGCCCATCGTGCCGGTCATCGCCCGTGAGGACGTGCCGCAAACCCCGAATGGCAGCCCGGCAGCGCGCATCGACCTGGATGAAGCGGCACGCATCGCCGGCCTGGCGGTCCCGGGGCTGGACATCAGCTTCATCTCGCTGCCGGCCACCGCCTACAGCCACATCACCCTGGCAGGGCCAGGCTGGTACCCGCTGATGTTCCAGAGCGCCTCGGTAAACCCGTACACGCGTAATGTCGACAGCCAGTTCCTGATCAGCGACCGCTCCGCCCTGGAGTTCGTCACCGAATCCATGCGCCCGCTGCACACCGGCGATTTCGGCGGCCTGCCGATCAAGCTGGTGTGGTTCTTCTTTGGCCTGGTCCTCACCCTGATGGTGTTCAGCGGCTTGCTGATCTGGACCAAACGCACCGCCCAGGCCACCGCCGCCGCCCTCAAGCGCAGCGAGCGCGCACCGCGCATGGCGCGCCATGAACCCACCGCGGAGATCCGCCCATGAGCCAGGCCCAAGCCGTGCCCGTCAGCCCGCTGAAGCAACTGTGGCTGAAGTGGCGTTTTCACCTGAACATCCTGCTGATCCTCATCCCGCTGGGCTTCATGCCCAAGTACTTCGCCGACGCCAAGCTGTTCCGCGGCGAAGCAGGGCTCGGCGCCAATGTGATCAACGACATCCAGGTCGGCCCCTATACCCTGGACCTGGCCGAGATGCGTGACGAGGCCCCCCGCGCCGACGGCCCTGCCGGCCACTTCAAGGTCTTCAATGCGTCGCTGTGCAAGGCCTGCGTCAACGGCGTCAAGGCGGCCTACCTGCGCATCGGCAAACCGCGCAGCCTGCGCGCCGCCGGCACGATTTTCTTCGGTGCACCGTACAACATGGGCACCTCGTTGCCGATCCCGCCACGCACCAAGCCCGACGCGCAGATCTGGATCACTCTGGAAGGCTGGGACGGCAGCATGCACCAGGCGTCGGTCCCGCTGGCCAAGGCATCGCCAGCCACCGTGGCCTGGCTCGAGAAACAAGGAGGCAATAAATGAAACACCTGATGCGCACCCTCGCCCTGCCCTTGCTGGTGCTGGCCGCCGGCCCGGCCCTGGCGCACAACCCGATGTGCGAATGCGAAGAACTGCCTGGCGGCCAGGTCAAGTGCACCGGCGGCTTCTCGGATGGCAGCGGTGCCCCCGGGGTAACCCTGGACGTGATCGGCTACGACGAACAGGTGCTGGTCGGCGGCAAGCTCGGTGATGACTCGACCTTGACCTTCAAGCGCCCGGACGGCGAGTTCTACGTGCTGTTCGATGCCGGCCCCGGGCACGTGGTGGAAGTCGACCACGCCGATATCGCCCAGCCATGAGCCGCGCCCAAGTGATTCGCCCGGCCGGTGCCGGGCACGAAACCCTGTACGTGCTGCTGGTCAGCCTGCTGATCGTGGTACTCGCCACCAGCGTGGTGCTGCTGCGCGGCGAACGCGAGGATGAACAGGCCATCGCCAGCCACCAGATCGACGCCCGTCGCGACCTCACCGCCGCCGAGCAAGGCCTGTACACCGACCTGCGGGTGGCCTTCGACGAAATCCAGCTGCTGCGTGAAGAAAACGCCGCCGCGCCCAGCGTGCAGGCCCTGGCCGAGGAAGGCCTGCCGCCGTTCGTGGTCGATGCCGGCAGCCAGAGCCGCGGCAGCCACCAATGGTCGTGGCTGGAGACCGGGGCCTACCTCGGCCGCAGCCAGGCCCCGGAAGTGGCCGGCAGCCTGCTGCTGATCCTGCCGGCCGACAGCACCGGCCAGGCCGATGTCTGGCTGCGCCGCGACAGCACCGCCGTGCCCCCGGACGACCTTGGCCAGGCCGCCCTGATCGCCGCCGGCTGGCAGCAGGTGGTCAGCCATTACGACGCCGGGGTCACCCGCGAACACCGTCACTGAACCCAAGGACTCCCCCATGCTCCGCTCCGCCCTCGCCCTGCTCCTGGCCCTTGCCCTGCCGGCACAGGCCCTGGCCGATAACGGCAAGCCCCTGCGTATCGGCATTACCCTGCACCCCTACTACAGCTATGTGAGCAACATCGTCGGCGACAAGGCCGAAGTGGTGCCGCTGATTCCGGCGGGGTTCAACCCCCATGCCTACGAGCCACGGGCCGAGGACATCAAGCGCATCGGCACCCTGGACGTGGTGGTGCTCAACGGCGTTGGCCATGACGATTTCGCCGACCGCATGATCGCCGCCAGCGAAAAGCCCGGCATCAACACCATCGAGGCCAACCAGAACGTACCGTTGCTGGCGGCCACCGGCATTGCCGCCCGTGGCGCCGGCAAGGTGGTCAACCCGCACACCTTCCTGTCGATCAGCACCACCATCGCCCAGGTCAACAACATCGCCCGCGAACTGGGCAAGCTCGACCCGGACAACGCCAAGCTGTACACGCAAAACGCCCGCGCCTATGCCAAGCGCCTGCGCACACTGCGTGCCGACGCACTGGCCAAGGTCACCGAGGCGCCCAGCGCCACCTTCCGGGTCGCCACCATCCATGCCGCCTACGACTACCTGGTGCGCGACTTCGGCCTGGAGGTGACCGCGGTGGTCGAGCCAGCCCATGGCATCGAACCCAGCCCGGCCCAGCTGAAAAAGACCATCGACCAGCTCAAGGCGCTGGACGTGCGGGTGATCTTCTCGGAAATGGACTTCCCGTCGGCCTATGTCGAAACCATCCAGCGTGAATCCGGCGTGCGCCTGTACCCGCTGACGCACATCTCCTACGGCGAATACACCAAGGACAAGTACGAAGTGGAGATGAAGCGCAACCTCGACACCGTGGTCCGCGCCATCCAGGAGAACCGCGCATGACCGCCGCCGCCAACCTGGTGACAGCCTGCGGGCCGCGCATCGAGTTTGCCAGCATCGACCTGACCCTGGGCCGCACCCGCATCCTCGAACAGGTCAGCTTCAACGTCGCCGCCGGCAGCGTGCATGCCATCGTCGGCCCCAACGGCGGCGGCAAGAGTTCGCTGATCAAGACCCTGCTCGGGCAGATGCCGCACCAGGGCCAGCTGACCCTGCACTGGCCCGGCGAACGCGAAGTGATCGGCTATGTGCCGCAGGCGCTGGAGTTCGACCGTGGCCTGCCGATGACCGTGGACGATTTCATGGCTGCCATGTGCCAGCGCCGCCCCGCCTTCCTCGGCCTGTCGCGCCGTGTGCAGCCAGCCATCGACGCGGCCCTGGCGCGGGTCGGCATGCTCGACAAGCGCAAACGGCGCATGGGCGCGCTTTCCGGTGGCGAACGCCAACGCGTGCTGCTGGCCCAGGGCCTGATCCCCGAGCCGCAACTGCTGGTGCTGGACGAGCCGATGTCGGCCCTGGATGAAGCCGGCATCCAGGTGTTCGAACAACTGCTGCAGGGCTGGCGCCAGGCCGGCACCACCGTGCTGTGGATCGAACACGACCTGGAAGCTGTGCTGCGCCTGGCCGACCGGGTTACCGGCCTGAGCCGCCAGGTACTGTTCGACGCCCCACCCGCCCAGGCCCTTACCCCAGAGCGCCTGCTCGGCCTGTTCTCCGTTCACCCGCGTAGCGAGAGCCTTGCCTGATGAGTTTCGAAATCTTTCGGCAAACGGTCCAGGACTGGGCCACTGCCGGCTACCTGCCCGAGGCGCTGGCCTACGGTTTCGTGGTCAACGCTTTGCTGGCCGGTTTGATGATCGGCCCGGTGCTGGGCGGCCTGGGCACCCTGGTGGTGGTCAAGCGTTTTGCCTTCTTCTCCGAGGCGGTCGGCCATGCCGCGCTGACCGGCGTGGCCATCGGCATCCTGCTGGGCGAGCCCTACACCGGCCCCTACGGCAGCCTGTTCGGCTACTGCCTGCTGTTCGGTATCTTGCTCAACTTCCTGCGCAACCGCACCGGGCTGTCGCCGGACACGCTGATCGGCGTGTTCCTGTCGGTGTCGTTGGCGCTGGGCGCCAGCCTGCTGCTGATGCTGGCGGGCAAGATCAACGTGCACATCCTCGAGAACGTGCTGTTCGGCTCGGTGCTGACCGTCAGCGGCCAGGACCTGGTGGTGCTGGGCATCGTCGCGGTGCTGGTGCTGGCATTGGCCGTGCCGCTGTACAACCGCATCATGCTGGCCAGTTTCAACCCACAGCTGGCGGCCGTGCGCGGGGTGGCGGTGAAAACCCTGGACTACCTGTTCGTGGTGCTGGTGACCCTGGTCACCGTGGCCTCGGTGAAGGTGATCGGGGCGATCCTGGTCGGAGCGCTGCTGGTGATTCCCGCTGCCGCCGCACGCCTGGTCAGCCAGTCGCTGAAGGGCTTTTTCATCCTGTCGGTGCTGATCGCCACGCTGAGCACGTTGCTCGGCATCCTGCTGCCGATCGTTTTCGACCTGCCGGTGCCGTCCGGCGCCGCGATCATCCTGGTCGCCGGCATCTGCTTCGCCCTGGCGGCGCTGGCCCGCGCCCTCGTCCCCCGCCTGCAAGGAAACCCGGCATGAACCTGAAACGCCTGACCCTGGCGCTGGCCCTGGCAGGCCTGCCGTCACTGTCTTTCGCCACACAAGTACTGACCACCCTGCCCGTCACCCACAGCCTGGCGAGTGCCCTGCTCGACGGCACCACGGTGCAGCTCAAGCGTGCAGCGCCCGCCAACCTGCCTGCCAGCCGCCAACCTTCCTATTTCGGCGGGCGCGGTGGCGCCAGCCTGCACAAGGCCGCGCGGCAGGCCGACGCGGTGATCAGCGTGCGCTCGATCTGGCGTGACGACCCGCTGTACCCGATGGCCCGGCGCAGCAATATCCGGATCGTCGAGATCGACGCCGCACGGCCGGTGGATGGCGCACTGCCGGGTATTGCGGTGAGCGGTGACGAGGCCTATGGCGCCTACCCCTGGCTCAACCCGACCAACTTCGGGCGCATGGCCGACGTGGTAGCCAATGACCTGGAGCGGTTGGCGCCGGCCGACAAGGCGAAGATCCAGGGCAACCTGGCCGGGCTCAAACGCCAGTTGCTGGAGCTTTCGGCCAGCAGCCAGACACGCTTGGCCAAGGTCGACAACCTGACGGTGGTGAGCCTGTCGGAACGGCTGGGTTATCTGGCCAGCGGGTTGAACCTGGACGTGGTCGAGCAGCCGCTGCCGGCCGAGTGGGATGCCGCTGCGCTGAAGGCGCTGGGGGACAACCTGATGGCGCAGGATGTGGCGCTGGTGCTGGACCATCGGCAGCCGGAGGCAGCGGTGGCCGAGGTGATCAAGGCGTCCGGGGCGAAGCTGGTGGTGGTGGAAAGTGACCCTGAGGATGCGTTTGCCGGGTTGAAGGCCAGTGTGGAACAGGTGGTTGCCGCCCTGGGCGAAAGCTGATGTTGGCTGTGCCGGCCTCTTCGCGGGCTTGCCCGCTCCCACAGGTACCTCACTGTTCTCTGGCCCTGTGCTATCCCTGTGGGAGCGGGCAAGCCCGCGAAGAGGCCGGTGCAAGCAATGGACAGCTAGCGCTTCATGCACCGCTGATAGCGCTCATCAACCCGCCCGGCAAACCACGCCGTGGTCAGCTTGCGGGTGATCTTCGGGCTTTTCAGCTGAATCCCCGGCAGCACCGCCCGTGGCACCGGCTTGCCCGCCGCGGCATCCGCCAGGGCAAACACCCCGCTGTACAGCTTGCTGTCCTCGAAGGCCAAGCTATCGCCCTCCTCCAGCTGGCTGCGGATCTGCGGGTTGCGCAGGCCCAGCTTCCCTCCCAGTTTGCGCGCCGCCTTTTCCGTGGTCCCAGGCATGATCGAGCCCGGCGCCACCAGGTCGCCATCCAGCGCCAGCGTTACCCCCGTCACCTTGCTCAGTGCCGCCTGGAATGCCGCATTGCGGCTGGCGTACCAGCCCGCGTTGAAATCGGCAAAGCGGTACAGCTGGCGATCGTAGTTGGTCGAATAGCCCAGCAAGTGGGCGATACCGAAATACATGCCGCCGCGCCGGGTGAACACTTCCTGGCGAATGCTGCCGTCGTGGCTGTAGGGGTAATCCCGCGCATGCTTTTCGGCAAAGTCGATGCTGACCTGCATCGGCCCACCGGTATGCACCGGGTTCAGCCCGCCCAGCAAGGTCTTGCCCAGCGGCACGCGAGCGATGACTTCGTCATACAGTTCGCTCAACTGCTTCTCGCTGCGCACGGCCTGCAAACGTTGCTGGTAGCTCTTGCCATTACCCGACGGCGTCTTCAGTGCACCATCGACCAGCAGCTTGGGGATGTGCAGGCGCGCGGCGCGGCGGTCGATTTCCTCCCGGGCGATACGCCCCAGGTTGGGCACCTGCGGGTCGGCATTGAAGGTCGATTCCTGTTCGGTCACCGCCAGCACCGCACACAGGTTGCTCTTGCTGGGGGCAATTCGCTGGGCCTCGAACGCCACCTGAATGTCCCGGGCCCAGCCCTCACGGTCCTTGGCCTGGGCGGGCAACAGCCGCAGCAGTTGGGCGCGAACCTTGGCCGGGTCCGCCTCGGGCGCTTCCTCACGGCGCCCGGCGCAGCCTTGCAGCAGCGCCAGGGCCATCAACCCGGCAGCCAGTAACCGGCCGTTCAGGGCTGTTCACCGACCAGGTAGGTCTTGCTGATGTGCCGGAACAGCGGGTGGCCGGCACTGCCCATGAGCTCGAACAAAACCATTTCGCGGGTCACCACCTGCGCCCCCGCAGCCCGCATGCGCGCCAGCCCTGCGGCCTTGCTCGCCGGGGTACGGCTGTCGCAGGCATCCTCGACCACGAACACCTGCTTGCCCAGCGCCAGCAGGCCGAGCACGGTCTGCAGCACACAGACGTGGGTTTCCATGCCACAGACAATCACTTGCTCGCGCGCCATCAAACTCGCTGGCAGGCACTCGGCGGCCACGCAGGAAAAATGGCTTTTCTCCACCACCTCGGCGGCCGGCGCTGCGGCCAGCAGTTCGGCCAGGGTATGGCCCAGGCCCTTGGGGTACTGCTCGGAAATCACCGTCGGCAGTTCCAGCTCGTTCGTCGCCGCCAACAACCAGCGGGCCCGCGCGCGGGTGCCTTCAGGGTCGCTCATGGCGCCGATGAGTTTTTCCTGGATGTCGACGACCAGCAGCGTGGCCTTGTGGGGATCGATCAGCATTGTCTGCCTCTTGCCTGGGAAAAGGCCTAGCCTCCCCCAGGCAAGCGGTGACGTCAATCAGGCGGACAGCCGAAGCGGTTGCAGCGACGCGGTCAGCGCAGCGAGCACCCGGTCCTCATGCTCATGGATGAAGAAGTGGCCGCCAGGGAACATCTGCAGCGAGAACGCCCCGTGCGTTTCCTTGCGCCAGGCCTGCAACTGCTCGTCACTGGCGCGGTCCTGCATGCCGCCCAACACGTGCAGCGGGCACTGCAAGGCCGGTCGCTGGCGGTAGGCGTAGGTACCACACAGCAGGAAGTCCGCGCGCAGGGTGGGCAAGGTCAGGCTCATCAGCTCGGCGTTGGCCAGCACTTCCTCGGGCGTGCCCTGAAGCTCGCGCAACTCGCCGATCAACTCGGCGTCGCTCTTGGGCTCGCGCCAGTTCTTGCCGTCGTAGTCCTCGCGGCGGGTCGGCGCTGCGGTACCACAGGCAAACAGGGTCAGTGGCGCCGGGCAGCCCAGCGCTTGCAGCTCATGGGCCAGCTCGAAGGCCAGCAAGGCGCCCAGGCTATGGCCGAGCAGCGCGTAGGGGGTGCTGGCCGCCAGGCGCTGTTCGGCAGCCAGTTGCCGGGCCAGGGCCTGCATGTCGGTGTGCAGTGGCTCGGCCATGCGCGCACCACGCCCGGGCAGTTCCACCGGGCGCACCTGCAACCACGTCGGCAGCTTGCGCCGCCAGCGGCTGTAGACCATGGCGCTGGCCCCGGAATACGGCAGGCACAGCAGGTTCAATGCAGTCACTGGGCGGCGGCTTCGGCCATTTTCTGGCGCAGGCTCAGCGGGCGCATGTCGGTCCAGACTTCATCGATATAGGCCAGGCATTCCTTCTTCAGGCCGCTCTTGCCTACGGCACGCCAGCCGTTGGGGATGGCTTTGTAGTCGGGCCAGATCGAGTATTGCTCTTCGTGGTTGACCACTACCTGGAACTGGATATCGTCGCGGTCGAAAACGGAAGTCATTGCCTGTCTCCTTGAGTGATGAATGCCGCTGCGCGCCTGGCGCAGGGGGGCTTTCAAGTAGACGTAGCGTGCGGCGAAAAAATTAGTGGGGCTGACGCGATCCTTGTAGGAGCGGCCTTGTGTCGCGATCGGGCGCGCAGCGGCCGTAAAGCCTGCAACCCCGGTCTTCCTGGCAGGTCTGGGTCGCCTGGATTACGGCCGCTGCGCGCCCGATCGCGACACAAGGCCGCTCCTACAAAGACCGCGCCGGGCAGGTCTTCAGGTATCACGCAACAGGTCGTGGGTATCGAGCAAGCGGAAGGCCACCTGCGGGTTGCGCTCCAGCCCACGGCGGATCGCCGCCGGGATCGACTGCCGGGTCTTGCGGCACAGCCCGGGCTGGTCGTCCAGTTCGATGACAATCCCGCGCATGGTCCGTACTTCATTGAAGCCAGGGGCGATATGCACGCGGATGCCGAGGTTTTCGTACATCCGCTGCTGCAGGCGTTGCAGGTCTTCCAGGTCCTTGAGGTTTTCCAGGCGGTCGAGCAGGCGCTTTTCTTCCTGGCGGGTCAGCAGGAGGATGCGCTGGGCTGTCTGCGGGTGGTCGGCCAGGTGTTCGCGGCCACAAATGCAGGCGCCAGGTGGGCAGGGTTGGCGCAGGGATGGAGAACTGGTCATGGGGCAAGCATAGCCAGTTTTTGTGTCGCCTGTGCGGGCCCTATCGCCGGCAAGCCGGCTCCCACAGGAGCCACGATGGCGTTAAAAAACTTTCCTGTCAGGATAAAAAATTTCACAAATCTCTAGACCGCCACCCCTCACTTCGCCTATAAATCGCCAAAAGGAAATTTATATTCCTACCAAGAAACATCACTTCGCCTCTCGCGAAGCCTCTTTTGCCCTTGTGCCCGACCTGCCCCACTCCATCACGAGGCCTATCCGACATGCATCCCGCTCCCGATCACTTCATCCTGCGCGTCAGCTGCCCGGCCGTGTCCGGCATCGTCGCCGCGGTGACCACCTACCTGGCCGAGCACGGTTGCTACATCAGCGAGATGGCGCAGTTCGACGACGAGGACAACGGGCGCTTCTTCATGCGCGCGGTGTTCCGCTACAACACCGGTGTCACGGGTGACACACCGCAGCTGGAAGCCGGCTTTGCCGATGTCGCCCAGCGCTTCGACATGCAGTGGAGCCTGCACAGCAGTGCCCGGCCAATGCGCGTGCTGCTGATGGTGAGCAAGTTCGACCACTGTCTGTCCGACTTGCTTTACCGGCATGCCAAGGGCGAGCTGGACATGCAGATCACCGCCGTGGTCTCCAACCACTTGGACCTGCGCCCGATGGCCGAGCGCCAAGGCATCCGTTTCGTCTACCTGCCGGTCAGCAAGGACACCAAGGCCGAACAGGAAGCCGCGCTGCTGCGCATCGTCGAGGACACCGGCACCGAACTGGTGGTGCTGGCGCGCTACATGCAGATCCTCTCCGACGACCTGTGCCGCCAGCTGTCGGGCCGGGCGATCAACATCCACCATTCGTTCCTGCCCGGTTTCAAAGGCGCCAAGCCCTACCACCAGGCCTACCAGCGCGGGGTGAAGCTGATCGGCGCCACCGCCCACTACGTCACCAGCGACCTCGACGAAGGCCCGATCATCGAGCAGGAAGTGCAGCGCGTGGACCATGCCTACGCACCGGACGACCTGGTGGCCATCGGCCGCGACACCGAGACCATCGCCCTGTCCCGCGCCGTGAAATACCACCTTGAGCACCGGGTGTTCCTGAACCACGACCGCACGGTGATCTTCAAATGAACGCCATTCCCGGTATCAAGCTGATCGACGGCAAGGCCACCGCGGCGCGGGTGCTGGCCGAGGTACGCGAGCAGGTGCAGGAACTGCGCCAGGGCGGCGTGCAGCCGGGCCTGGCGGTGGTGCTGGTCGGCGCCGACGCTGCCAGCCAGGTGTATGTGCGCAACAAGGTGCTGCGTGCCGAAGAGGTGGGCATCCGCTCGCTGGAGCATCGCCTGCCTGCCGACACCAGCCAGGCCGAGCTGCTGGCCCTGATCGAGCGCCTCAACCGCGACGCCGAGGTCAACGGCATCCTCGTGCAACTGCCGTTGCCGGCCCATATCGACGAACACCGCATTCTCCAGGCGATCAGCCCACTGAAGGATGTGGACGGTTTCCACAGCGAGAACGTCGGCGGCCTGGCCCAGGGCCGCGATGTGCTCACCCCGTGCACGCCCAGCGGCTGCATGCGCCTGCTGCGCGATGCCTGTGGCGAGCTGCGCGGCAAGCATGCGGTGGTGGTCGGCCGCTCGAACATCGTCGGCAAGCCCATGGCCGCCCTGCTGCTGCAGGCCGACTGCACGGTGACCGTGGTGCACTCGCGCAGCCGCGACCTGCCGGCGTTGTGCCGCCAGGCCGACATCCTGGTGGCCGCAGTGGGCAAGCCGCGGCTGATCGGTGCCGACTGGCTCAAGCCCGGCGCGGTGGTGATCGATGTCGGTATCAACCGCATCGACGAAGGCGGCCACAGCCGCCTGGTCGGCGATGTCGACTTCGCCGCCGCCCTGCCCCAGGTGGCCGGCATCACCCCGGTGCCCGGCGGGGTCGGCCCGATGACCATCGCCTACCTGATGAAAAACACCCTGCTCGCCCTCGACCTGCAGCAACAGGCCGCCCACCAGGAGCGCACCCTATGCCTTTCGCCCTGCTGAAATACGGCCTGAGCGCCGACTACCCGGTGGAGGTCGACCTGCCACCACCGTGCGAACTCAAGCCACGCTATGACGTGGTGATCATCGGCGGCGGCGGCCACGGCGTGGCCATCGCCTACTACCTGGCCAAGTACCACGGCATTACCAATGTCGCCGTGCTGGAAAAGGCCTATCTCGGTGGCGGCAACACCGCGCGCAATACCGCGGTGATCCGCTCCAACTACCTCACCAGTGAGGGTGTGCGCTTTTACGCAGAATCGGTGCGCATGTTCCAGAACCTGTCGAACGAGTTCGACTTCAACATCATGTATTCCGAGCGCGGTCAGCTCACCCTGGCGCATACCGACGCCACCGTGCGCGCGTTCCGCCAGCGCGCCGAGGTCAACAAGCATTTCGGTGGCCGCACGGAAATGATCGACCGCCAGCAGATCCGCGAACTGGTGCCCAGCCTGAACCTGGACCCGGGCCACCTGCCGGTGCTGGCCGGCCTGTGGCACATCGACGGCGCCACCGCGCGCCACGACGCAGTGGCCTGGGGCTACGCCAGGCAGGCGGCCAAGCGCGGCGTCGAGATCCACCAGCTGACCGAAGTGCAGGACCTGCTGATCCGCAACGGGCGCATCGAGGCGGTGAAGACCAACCGTGGCACCGTGCAGTGCGGTTGCGTGGTGCAGGCCGTGGCCGGGGCCAGTTCGCTGCTGATGGCCAAGGCCGGCATCCGTGCGCCGATCCATACCTACCCGCTGCAGGCCATGGTCACCCAGCCGTTCAAGCCGTTCCTCGATCCGCTGGTCAGCTCGTCGGCGCTGCACTGCTACGTGCAGCAGACCAGCCGTGGCGAGATCGTCTTTGGCGGCGGCTCCGACCCCTACCCGCTGTACAACACCCGCTCCACCCTCGACCTCAAGGAAAGCCTGCTGGCCCACGCCATCGAGATGTTCCCGTTCATGGCCAACGCCAAGCTGATGCGCCAATGGGCCGGGATCACCGACATGACACCGGACTACAGCCCGATCATGGGCCTGTCGCCGGTGCACAACTATTACCTGGACGCCGGCTGGGGCACCTGGGGTTTCAAGGCCACGCCGATCTGCGGCAAGACCATGGCCGAGCTGGTCGCCAGTGGCGGCAAGGTGCCGGAACTGATTGCACCCTTTGCCCTGGAGCGCTTCAGCCGCTTCCAGCAAGTCAACGAAATGGGCGCCACCGCAGCCAGCCACTAAGGAGCGACGACGATGAAGATCCTGACCTGCCCCTTGAACGGCCCGCGCAATATCAGCGAGTTCACCTACGGCGGCGAATTCAGGCACATGCCCGACCCGGCCAGCTGCAGCGACGCCGAATGGGCCGACTATGTGTTCAACAGCGACAACCTGGCCGGGGTGGTGACCGAGTGGTGGCTGCACAACGCCTCCAGCTACTGGTTCCTGGCCGAACGCCACACGGTGAGCGACCAGGTGCTGCGCACCTTCGACCCGAAAGAACTGTTCGACCGCCGCGTCGACTTCACCCCCGCCGCCACCCCGGAGATTGCCGGATGAACAGCCACACTCGCCTCCCCGCGCCCATGGGCCTGCTGATCGACCGCGAGCGGCCCCTGCACTTCCAGTTCGACGGCCAGGCCTGCCAGGGCTTTGCCGGTGACAGCATCGCCAGCGCCCTGCTCGGCAGCGGCCGCTGGCTGCTGTCGCGCTCGTTCAAGTACCACCGCCCGCGCGGCCCGCTGAGCATGGCCGGGCAGGATGCCAACACCCTGGTGCAGCTGCCGGACGAGCCCAATGTGCTGGCCGACCTGGAAGCCGCCCGCGATGGCCAGGTAGTCGAAGGGCAGAACTTCAACGGTAGCCTGGCGCACGACCGCGACGCCTACCTGGGCAAGTTTTCGCGCTTCATGCCGGTCGGCTTCTATTACCGCTCGTTCTACAAGCCCAAGGGCATGTGGAAGGTGTGGGAGCCGCTGATCCGCAAGAAGGCTGGCCTCGGCGTGCTCGACCTCGGTTTCAGGCCGCAGTACTACGACAAGGCCTATCTGTTCGTCGATCTGGCCGTCATCGGCGCTGGCCCGGCGGGCCTGCGTGCCGCACTGGACGCGGCCAATGCCGGGGCCAAGGTGTTGCTGATCGAACAACAGCCGGTGCTTGGCGGCTCGCTCACCTACGCCCGCTTCGACATTGCCGGCACCCGCGCCACCGGCCTGCGCCAGGAACTGCTGGCAGCCGTCGAGGGCCACCCGAACATCCAGGTGCTGCTGGAAGCCACCTGCAACGGCTGGTTCACCGACAACTACCTGCCGGTGATCCAGCACAAACGCCTGTACAAGGTGCGCGCCAGCCGCTGCCTGGTGGCGGCCGGTTCGTTCGACCAGCCAGTGGTGTTCCGCAACAACGACCTGCCGGGGGTCATGCTGACCAGCGCCGCGCAGCGGCTGATGAAGCTGTACGCGGTCAAGCCGGGCCAGCGTGCGGTAATCCTCACCGGCCACGATGACGGCTACCTCGCCGCCCTCGACCTGCAGGAGCAAGGCGTGGCCGTGGCCGCGGTGGTCGACATGCGCGCCGCGCCAGCCGATGCCGCAGTGGCCGCCGAACTGAAGCGCCGCGATATACCCGTGCACCTGGGCAGCACCGTGTACGAAGCCCTGCACGAAGCGGGCATGCGCCACGTGAGTGGCGTGGATATTCGCCCGATCACCGGCCAGGGCAAGGTCGGCCCGCACGGCCTGCGCCTGGCCTGCGACCTGCTGTGCATGTCGGCGGGCTACATGCCGGTGTACCAGTTGCTGTGCCAGGCTGGCGGCAAGCTGGCCTACGATGTCAACCGCGACGAATTCGCCATCAGCAACCTGCCGGCCGGGCTGGATATCGCCGGCTCGGTGAACGGCCGTCACGCACTGGGCAATGTGCTGGCCGACGCCACTCGCGGGGCTGCCGATGCGCTGGCAGCGCTTGGCCTGGAAGCGCCGGCGCAGCCAGTGTTCAGTGCCGAAGCCAAGGTCAACTTCCCCTGGCCGATCTTCCCCCACCCCAAGGGCAAGGATTTCGTCGACTTCGACGAAGACCTGCAAGTGCGCGACATCGTCAACGCCACCCGCAGCGGCTACCGCGACGTGCAGCTGGTCAAGCGCTTCTCCACGGTCGGCATGGGCCCGTCCCAGGGCCGCCACTCGGCGCTGCCGACCGCCCGCCTGGTGGCCCACGCCACCGGGCGCAGCATCAGCGAAACCGGGGTGACCACCGCCCGGCCACCGTTCCAAGCGGAAAAACTGGCCCACGTCGCCGGCCGCGCCTTCGACCCGTACCGGCAAACACCAATGCACCGCCGCCACCTGGAAGCCGGGGCGAAGATGATGCCGGCCGGCATCTGGCAGCGCCCGGCCTATTATGGCAAGCCCGAGGAACGCGAACGCTGCATGCAGGAGGAAGCCCGCCATGTGCGCGAGAAGGTCGGCCTGATCGACGTTTCCACCCTCGGTGGCCTGGATGTGCGCGGCCCCGACGCCGCCGAACTGCTGGAGCGCCTCTACACCTTCGGCTTCGCCAAGCTGGCCATCGGCCGCACCCGCTACGCGCTGATGACCAACGAGCACGGCGTGGTGATCGATGATGGCGTGTGCGCCCGGCTGGGCGAGCAGCACTTCTACGTCACCGCCACCACCAGCGGCGTCGACCGCATCTACCAGCAGATGCTGAAGTGGAACGCGCAATGGCGCCTGGATGTGGACGTCACCAACGTCACCGCCGCCCTGGCCGCGGTCAACCTGGCCGGGCCGCTGTCACGCCAGGTGCTGGCCAAGGTATGTGACGATGTGGACCTGTCGGCCGAGGCCTTCCCTTACCTCGGCGTACGCCAGGGCACCGTGGCCGGTATTGCCGCGCGCATCCTGCGGGTGGGCTTTGTGGGTGAACTGGGCTACGAAGTGCACGTGCCGGCGCGCCACGCCGAGCGCCTGTGGGATGCCTTGATGCAGGCCGGCGCGGGGCTGGGCATTCGCCCGTTCGGCGTCGAGACCCAGCGCCTGCTGCGCCTGGAAAAGGGCCATGTGATCATCAGCCAGGACACCGACGGCATGACCCACCCGGCGGAGATCGACATGCAGTGGGCCATCGGCCGCAAGAAGCCATTCTTCGTCGGCAAGCGCTCGATCGAGATCCTCGAAGCGCAGCCGCTCAAGCGCAAACTGGTCGGCTTCACCCTGCCCAAGGGCAGCCCACAGCCGCTGGAGGGGCATCTGGTGCTGGACGGGGCGGACATCAGCGGCAACGTCACATCCTGCGAATACTCGCAAACCGTGGGGCAGATCATCGGCCTGGCATACGCCGGTGCCCATCAGGCCACGCCTGGCATGCACATCCCGATCCGCGTGGAGGGCGGCGTGATGGTCAATGCCAAGGTGGTGCCCCTACCGTTCCACGATCCCGACAACCTGCGCCAGGAGCTCTGAGCCATGACCAGTTTGCAAGCTGAAGCTTTTATTCCACACAGCCCGCGGGCCGAGCTGTTGCACAACTGCGCGTTGACTGACCTGACCGATCTGGCACGGGTCGGGTTTCGTGGGGGCGACAGTGCCGCTTGCCTGCAGGCGCGTGGCTACCGCTTGCCGTCGCTACCCAACCAGGCCGTGCGCCAGCAAGACGGTGGCTGGGTAGCGCGCTTGTCGCAGACCGAGTACCTGCTGTTGGGCAGCCTGGCGGACGGCGGTGCACGGGTGGCTGCCGAAGAGGCCGGGTGGGTGCAGGATGCCCGGCGCAACTACCTGCTGCCGCGCCAGGATAGCCATGCCTGGCTGCAGCTGTCGGGGGAGTATTGCAGCGCGGTGATGGCCAAGTTGTGCGGGGTGGACTTGCGCGCCCAGGCGTTTCCCGTTGGGGCGGTGGCGCAGACCTCCGCGGCGCGGATCAACGTGATCGTGCTGAATGTGGGGAGCGATGAAAGGCCGGCGTTGCAGTTGCTGTTTGATCGGGCGTCGCTGGCGTATTTCCGTGAAGCGGTGCTGGATGCCATGGATGAGTTCGATGGTGGGTGGGTCGGGGTGGATGAACTGATGCATTGACCTGCACCGGCCTCTTCGCGGGTAAACCCGCTCCCACAGGGTCATCACAGGGCTTGGGTGCTGTGGCATACCTGTGGGAGCGGGCAGGCCCGCGAAGAAGCCAACGCGGTGGCTGGCACCGGCTGCGCCGGTGTTCGCGGGCACGCCCGCTCCCACAGGGTCATCACTGGGCTGGGGGCTGCGGGGTACCTGTGGGAGCGGGTTCACCCGCGAAGAAGCCAGCGCGGTGGCTGGCACCGGCTGCGCCGGTGTTCGCGGGCATGCCCGCTCCCACAGGGTCATCACAAGGCTTGGGGGCTGTGGAGTACCTGTGGGAGCGGGCGTGCCCGCGAAGAAGCTCACTCGGTACCGAAGGTCAGAGCTGCACCAACCGATCGCGCAGGAAGTTCACAAAACCCTGCACCGGCCGCGCCACCTGCCGGTGCTGCGGGTACACCGCCGACAGCTGCAGCGCCGGCGGTCGCCACTCATCCAGCACCGTCACCAGCCGCCCATCCGCCAGTGCCTGGCCCACGATGAAGGTTGGCAGATAAGTCACCCCCATCCCGGCAATCGCCGCATCCCTGAGCAGCTCGCCATTGTTCGCCCGCATCCGCCCGGCCACCTGGATCGCCTGTGCCTTGCCGCCCTGGCTGAACTGCCACTGCACCTGCCGCGAATGCCCATATGGCAGACAATCATGCCCAGCCAACTGCTCCGGCCTGGCCGGCACGCCCCGCGCTTCCAGGTACACCGGGCTCGCGCAATACACCCGCTCGACACTGGCAATGCGCCGCGCAATCAGGCTGGAGTCCTCCAGCGCACCAATCCGTAGCGCCAGGTCATAGCCCTCGCCGATCAGTTCAACGGCGCGGTCGCTCAAATCCACTTCCACATCCACCTGCGGGTGCAACTGCAGAAACTCGGTCAGCAGGCAGCCCAGGTGCGCCATGGCGAACGACAGCGGCGCACTCAGACGCAAGGTGCCACGCAAGGCCTGAGCCTGGCCGCTGATGTCGTGCTCCACCTGCTGCACTTCGCCGAGCAGGCGCAGCGCCGACTGGTAGTAGTGCTGGCCCAGCGGCGTGGCGTCCAGGCGCCGGGTGGAGCGATTGAGCAGGCGCACGCCCAGGCGCTCCTCAAGCTGCATCAGGCGCCGGCTGACCGATTGCTTGGACATCCCCAGGCGGTCGGCCGCAGCGGTGAAACTGCCGGCCTCCATGACCTGGGCAAAGATGCGCATGTCTTCGTAAGGGTTCATTGTCTCGCTCTTGGTGACAGTCAAACGCTTTATAGCGGCTTTTTCCCATCAGCGCATCTCCCTAATCTACGCACAAGTCGCAGCGATGGCCCTGAAGGCCAGGCAAGACGCCCACTACCAACATTCAACAGAAAAGGATTCGCTCATGAACATTGTCCACAAAACCCTTACCGCTTCCCTTCTGGCCCTGTCCGTTTCCAGCGCCTTCGCCGCTGGCAGCCCGGGTATCGAACAGCACACCCAGGCCTTCCTCGAAGCCCTGGAACAAGGCGGCGGCAAGCCACTGGAGCAGCTCAGCCCGAAAGACGCCCGCGCGGTGCTGACCGGTGCCCAGGCCTCGGTCAAGGTCGATCTCTCGGGTATCGAGGTGAAGGAACGCACCATCCAGGCCAACGGCGAGTCGATCAAACTGCAAGTGGTGCGCCCGGCCAACGTGAAGGGTGACCTGCCGGTGTTCATGTTCTTCCACGGTGGCGGCTGGGTGCTCGGCGATTTCCCGACCCACCAGCGGCTGATCCGCGACCTGGTGGTTGGCTCTGGCGCAGTGGCGGTCTACGTCGACTACACCCCATCGCCGGAAGCGCACTACCCGACCGCGATCAACCAGGCCTACGCCGCCACCCGCTGGGTGGCCGAGCATGGCAAGGAAATTGGCGTGGACGGCAAGCGCCTGGCCGTGGCCGGCAACAGCGTCGGCGGCAACATGGCGGCAGTAGTGGCCTTGAAAGCCAAAGAGGCCGGCACCCCGGCCCTGCGCTTCCAGCTGCTGCTGTGGCCGGTGACCGATGCCAGCTTCGAAACTGCGTCGTACAAGCAGTTTGCCGAGGGGCATTTCCTGACCACCGGGATGATGAAATGGTTCTGGGACAACTACACCACCGACGCCAAGGCGCGGGAACAGATCTACGCCTCGCCGCTGCGGGCCAGCAGTGAACAGCTGAAAGGCTTGCCACCTGCGCTGGTGCAGACAGCCGAGTTCGATGTGCTGCGTGACGAAGGTGAGGCTTATGCCCGCAAGCTGAATGCTGCCGGGGTGACCGTTACCTCGGTGCGGTACAACGGCATGATCCATGACTACGGGCTGCTGAACCCGCTGCATCAGGTGCCTGCCGTGCAAGCGGCCATGCGCCAGGCCGCCGGTGAGCTGAAAGTGCACCTGCAGTAACCTCATCCACCCATGCGGCAGGGCCTGGTGCCCTGCCGGTTCAGGAGACCCGTCATGCTGACCGTACGTAACGCCAAAGACCGCGGCCTGGCCTTTCATGGCTGGCTGAAATCGTTCCACACCTTCTCCTTCGGCCACTACCGCAACCCGGACGAGCAAGGGTTCTCGGACCTGCTGGTGATCAACGACGACCGCGTCATCCCCGGCAAGGGCTTTGGCCAACACCCGCACCGCGACATGGAGATTTTCTCCTACGTGCTGGAAGGCGCGCTGGAGCACAAAGACACGCTGGGCACCGGTTCGGTGATCCGCCCGGGCGATGTGCAACTGATGAGCGCTGGCCACGGCGTGGCCCACAGCGAGTTCAACCACAGCCAGGTGCAGCCGGTGCACTTCCTGCAGATCTGGATCGTACCGAACGTGCAAGGCGCAACGCCGCGTTACCAGCAACAGCATTTCAGTGCCGAGGAAAAGCGCGGCAAGCTGCGCCTGATCATCTCGCCGGATGGCGCCGAGGGGTCGTTGCAGGTACGGCAGAATGCGCGGGTGTATGCCGGTCTGTTCGACGGTGACGAGCGTGCCACCCTGACCTTGCCGGAAAACCGCCATGCCTACGTGCACGTGTCCCGGGGCAGCATCGAGCTCAATGGGCGAGTGCTGAATGAAGGGGATGGGGTGCGGGTGAGGCAGGAACAGGTGCTGGAGCTGGGCAATGGGGTGGATGCCGAGGTGCTGGTGTTCGACCTGCGGCCGCATGAATTGCCGGGCATGCCTTGAGTTTCTGCTTCGACAGTAATGGCCCTATCGCCGGCAAGCCAGCTCCCACCTCGACCACATCGACCGAAGCCATGCGCAGTCCCTGTAGGAGCCTGGCTTGCCAGCGAAGAGGTACTGACAGACAACACAAAACAGTTGCTCCCACAGGTGCTGCACAGTAGCTGTAACCTGTGCAGTACCTGTGGGAGCTGGCTTGCCGGCGATAGGGCCATCAGCCATCACTCAGGGCTCGAACCCTTCGACGATGATCACCTCAGCCTTCGCCACCCCCTGACGATGGCTGCAAGCCTCCTGGTACAGCTCGGACCGGTAACACGCCAGCGCCTGCTCGTACGAATCGAACTCGATCACCACGCTACGCTGAGGGGTAGGCCGCCCTTCCATTGCCTCGCTACGCCCGCCACGGGCCAGGAAGCGGCCGCCGAATGCCTTGAAGGCAGCCGGGGCGCGCTGGGTGTATTGCTGGTATTGCTCGGGGTCGGTCACGTCCACATGGGCGATCCAATAGGCCTTCATGCGCTGCTCTCCTGTTACGGCGATATTTGTGTATGATGGTATACCATAATAATCACCCCACCACAGTGAGCGTGCAACATGGCTTTCAACACCATCGAAGAACTTCTCGAGGACTACCGGCAAGGCAAGATGGTCCTGCTGGTGGATGACGAGGACCGGGAAAACGAAGGCGACCTGCTGATCGCCGCCGAGCGTTGCGACGCCCAGGCCATCAACTTCATGGCCCGTGAAGCGCGCGGACTGATCTGCCTGACCCTGACCGACGATCACTGCCAACGCCTGGGCCTGGAGCAGATGGTGCCGGCCAACGGCAGCGTGTTCAGCACCGCCTTCACCGTGTCGATCGAGGCGGCCACGGGCGTTACCACCGGTATTTCCGCTGCCGACCGGGCGCGTACCGTGGCGGCGGCCATGGCCCCCAACGCCCGCCCCGAAGACCTGGTGCAACCCGGCCACATCTTCCCCCTGCGCGCCCGCGAAGGCGGGGTGCTGACCCGCGCCGGCCACACCGAAGCCGGCTGCGACCTCGCGCGCCTGGCCGGGTTCACCCCGGCGTCGGTGATCGTCGAAGTGCTCAACGACGACGGCACCATGGCCCGTCGCCCGGACCTGGAGGTGTTCGCTGCCCGGCATGGCATCAAGATCGGCACCATCGCCGACCTCATCCACTACCGCCTGAGCACCGAGCAGACCATCAAGCGCATCGGCGAACGCGAACTGCCGACCGTGCACGGCACCTTCCGCCTGGTCACCTACGAAGACCGCATCGAAGGTGGCGTACACATGGCCATGGTCATGGGCGATATCCGCCGCGAGCAGCCGACCCTGGTGCGGGTGCACGTGATCGACCCGCTGCGCGACCTGGTCGGCGCCGAATACGCCGGCCCCGCCAACTGGACGCTGTGGGCGGCGCTGCAGAAAGTGGCCGAGGAAGGCGCCGGCGTGGTGGTGATCCTGGCCAACCATGAGTCCTCGCAGGCGCTGCTGGAGCGCGTGCCGCAGCTGACCCAGCCGGTGCGGCCTTACCAGCGTGGGCAATCGAAGGTGTACTCGGAGGTGGGTACAGGCGCGCAGATCCTGCAGGACCTGGGCGTGGGCAAGCTGCGCCACCTGGGCCCGCCGCTGAAATACGCGGGGCTGGCGGGGTATGAGCTGGAGGTCGTGCAAAGCATCCCCTTCGAGCCCGGGATTGCAGGTTGATATACGGACCCTGTGGGAGCGGGCGAGCCCGCGAAGCAGACACCGCGGTGCATTGCACGGGCTCGCCCGCTCCCACAGAGACCGCGCAAGCTTTTAGACCCCTGTTCGAATCGATCGCCCCGATAAGCAATGTGCCCAGACCTGAGGACGGAGTGATGGCCGGTAGCCTCATACCTCTTGCCAAAAGTTTGGAATACCATAATATGATATCCCGTAGACCTTGAATCTGCAGGCCGGCACCTACAATCAAAAACGGCCACAAGACACTTTGTTTTAGCTGCTCCCCGAACACTGTTGGCGGGCGCACCACAAGCCCCGCCTCGAATAACAAAAGCAACGAGGGCGTAACCATGCTGTTGAGCAAACGTGTAACCGCAGTGCTGTCCGCCAGCCTGCTGACCCTGGCATGTCAGGCCGCCCAGGCCGCCGACAGCCTGAACTTCGTCAGCTGGGGCGGTACCACCCAGGACGCCCAGAAAGAAGCGTGGGCCGCACCCTTCACCAAAGCCACCGATATCAAGGTCGTCCAGGACGGCCCTACCGACTACGGCAAGCTCAAGGCCATGGTCGAGAGCGGCAACGTGCAGTGGGACGTGGTCGACGTCGAAGCCGACTTCGCCCTGCGTGCCGCCAGCGAAGGCCTGCTCGAACCCCTCGATTTCACCCAGATCAAGCGCGACAAGATCGACCCGCGCTTCGTCTCCGACCATGGCGTCGGCTCGTTCTTCTTCTCCTTTGTGCTCGGCTACAACGAAGGCAAGCTCGGTGCCAACAAACCGGTGGACTGGACCGCACTGTTCGACACCAAGACCTACCCCGGCAAGCGTGCCCTGTACAAATGGCCCAGCCCGGGCGTACTGGAACTGGCCCTGCTGGCCGACGGCGTAGCCCCCGACAAGCTGTACCCGCTGGACCTGGACCGCGCCTTCAAGAAGCTCGACACCATCAAGAAAGACATCGTCTGGTGGGGCGGTGGCGCCCAGTCGCAGCAACTGCTGGCCTCGGGTGAAGCCTCGCTCGGCCAGTTCTGGAACGGCCGCGTCTATGCCCTGCAGCAAGACGGTGCACCGGTGGGCGTGAGCTGGAAACAGAACCTGGTCATGGCCGACTTCCTGGTCATCCCCAAAGGTGCCAAGAACAAGGACGCCGCCATGAAGTTCCTGGCCAACGCCAGCAGCGCCGAAGGCCAGGCCGAGTTCGCCAACAAGACTGCCTACGCGCCGGTGAACGTCGACAGCGTGGCCAAGCTGGACAAAGACCTCGCGCAGAACCTGCCGACCGCCTACGCCCAGGACCAGGTCACCCTCGACTTCGCCTACTGGGCCAAGAACGGCCAGGCCATCGCAGCCCGCTGGAATGAGTGGTTGGTCAAATGAAAGTCGCCATCAACGCCCTGCATAACGCGCAAGGTGCCCCCACGGGCACCGGCGCCCCGGGAACGGCCCCCCGCCGCGTCAGCCTGAGCCAGCGCTGGAAAGGCAGCCGCAATCTGCTGCCGGCGCTGCTGTTCCTTGGCCTGTTCTTCTTTGCCCCGCTGGCCGGCCTGTTGCTGCGCGGGGTGCTGGAGCCAACGCCGGGCCTGGGCAACTACGAGCAGCTGTTCGCCAACTCGGCTTATGCGCGGGTACTGTTCAACACCTTCTCGGTGGCCGGCGTGGTCACCCTGATCAGCGTGCTGCTGGGCTTCCCGCTGGCATGGGCAATTACCCTGGTGCCCAAAGGCTGGGGCCGCTGGTTGCTGAACATCGTGCTGCTGTCGATGTGGACCAGCCTGCTGGCGCGCACTTACTCGTGGTTGGTGCTGCTGCAGAGCTCGGGGGTGATCAACAAGGCGTTGATGGCCATGGGCATCATCGATGCCCCGCTGGAAATGGTGCACAACCTGACCGGCGTGGTGATCGGCATGAGCTACATCATGATCCCGTTCATCGTGCTGCCGCTGCAGGCGACCATGCACGCCATCGACCCGATGGTGCTGCAGGCCGGCTCGATCTGCGGCGCCAGCCCGTGGACCAATTTCTGGAAGGTGTTCCTGCCGCTGTGCCGCTCGGGGCTGTTCTCCGGGGCACTGATGGTGTTCGTGATGTCGCTCGGTTACTACGTCACCCCGGCCCTGCTGGGTGGTGCGCAAAACATGATGCTGCCCGAATTCATCATCCAGCAGGTGCAGTCGTTCCTCAACTGGGGCCTGGCCAGCGCCGCCGCCGCACTGCTGGTGGTGATCACCCTGGTGCTCTTCTACCTGTACCTGAAGCTGCAGCCGGAATCCCCGGTCGGCAACGCGAGGTAAACCGCCATGCTCCTGTCTCCCAATGCCATGGGCCGCCCGCTGCGTACGGGCCTGTACCTGACCACCGGGGTCATCGCGGCCTTCCTGCTGCTGCCGGTGGTGTTCATCGTGTTGCTGTCGTTCGGCTCGTCGCAGTGGCTGGTGTTCCCGCCACCGGGCTGGACCTTCAAGTGGTACGGCCAGTTCTTCTCCAACCCGGAGTGGATGGACGCCGCGCTGGCCAGCCTGAAGGTGGCCGTGCTGACCACCATCGCCGCCGTGCTGCTCGGCCTGCCCACCGCGTTTGCCCTGGTGCGTGGCCGCTTCCCCGGCCGCGAGCTGCTGTACGGGCTGTTCACCATGCCGATGATCGTGCCGCTGGTGATCATTGCCGTGGCGGTGTACGCGCTGTTCCTCAAGCTCGGCTACACCGGCACGCTGTTCGCCTTCGTGGTCAGCCACGTGATCGTCGCCCTGCCCTTCACCATCATCTCGATCATCAACTCGCTGAAGCTGTTCGACCAGTCGATCGAGGATGCCGCGGTGATCTGCGGCGCCTCGCGCCTGCAGGCGATCTTCAAGGTGACCTTCCCGGCGATTCGCCCGGGGATGATCGCCGGCGGCCTGTTTGCCTTCCTGGTGTCGTGGGATGAAGTGGTGCTGAGCGTGATGATGGCCAGCCCCGACCTGCAGACCCTGCCGGTGAAGATGTGGACCACCCTGCGCCAGGACCTCAGCCCGGTCATCGCCGTGGCCTCGACCCTGCTGATCGGCCTGTCGCTGCTTGTCATGTTCATTGCCGCCGCCTTGCGCCGGCGCACCGAAGCCAACGCCTGAACGCGCGGAGAAAACAACAATGAGTGCAGTGATCAAAGACAACGCGCACGGCAAGACCCTGGTCAGCCTGCGCGGCCTGAACAAGCACTACGGCGACTTCACCGCCGTGGACAACCTCGACCTGGAAATCCAGGACGGCGAGTTCCTGACCTTCCTCGGCTCCAGCGGCTCGGGCAAGTCCACCACCCTGTCGATGCTGGCCGGCTTCGAAACACCGAGCAGCGGCGAGATCCTGGTCGAGGGCCAGTCACTGGTCAACGTGCCGCCGCACAAGCGTGACATCGGCATGGTGTTCCAGCGCTATTCGCTGTTCCCGCACCTGAACGTGCGCGACAACATCGGCTTTCCGCTGGCCATTCGCAAGCTCGGCGCCAGCGAAACCAGCAAGCGCGTCGACGCCATGCTCAAGCTGGTGCAGCTGGAAAAGTTCGCCCACCGCAAGCCGTCGCAGATGTCCGGTGGCCAGCAGCAGCGCGTGGCGATCGCCCGGGCGCTGGTGTACGAACCGCGCATCCTGCTGATGGACGAACCGCTCGGCGCGCTGGACAAGAAGCTGCGCGAAGACCTGCAGGATGAACTGCGCCAGTTGCACCGTCGCCTGGGCATCACCATCGTCTACGTCACCCACGACCAGGAAGAAGCCATGCGCCTGTCCCAGCGCATCGCCATCTTCAGCCATGGCAAGATCGTCGGCCTGGGCACCGGTTACGACCTGTACCAGAACCCGCCGAATGCCTTCGTCGCGTCGTTCCTGGGCAACTCCAACTTCCTGCGGATCAAGGCCAGCAGCAATGGCGCGGGTAGCTTCGAGGGCCAGCCGGTGGCCATCCGCCTGACCCCGGGCCTGGCCGTCTCGCAGGATGCGCTGATCATGGTGCGCCCGGAAAAGGCCCTGGCCCTGACCGCCGAACAGGCCGCGCGCGAGCCGCTGCCGGCGGGCTGGAACGAGGTCAGCGCCAAGGTTGGCGAAGTGTTGTTCCTGGGCGAGAGCCAGACCTGCCATGTGGTGACCGCGGGCGGTACCGAGCTGACGGTAAAGGCGCTGTCGGCGGCGGGCATGCCGATGCAGCCGGGGGATACCGTGAAGGTGCGCTGGGCGGTAGCGGATGCGTGCATCTATACCGAGTGGGCAGAAAGTGACCTGAGCAAGTCTGCCGGGGCGCATTGATACCGCTGGGGCCGCTTTGCGGCCCTTTCGCCGGCAAGCCAGCTCCCACAGGTACAGCGCAGGTTTCAGGATTGGCAAGGCCCCTGTGGGAGCTGGCTTGCCGGCGATGGGCTGCACAGCAGCCCCATTGACGCGAACTTACAAGCATCAGGCAAAGCCCACTGCCCTATGGACTGTCACATTATCATCACGCCACTGTCGTAATCTGCCGGCCATCTCTATGCCATAGGCCTTCCGGCATGCCCCGCCTGCTTGTCTTGCTGCTCACTCTGCTGCCGCTGGCGACCCTGGCCGAGCCCGCTCACCTGCGCGTGCAAGGTTCCAACACCATCGGCGCGGCCTTGCTGCCAGCGCTGGTGCAAGGACAACTGCGCGCACAGCAAGCTACCGCCATCGAACAATACCCGGGCAAGCTGGCCAACGAGACTGTCATCACTGCTCGCGATACGCGCGGCCAGCCTTTGCGCATCGACATCGCCGCTCACGGTTCCAGCACCGGCTTCGTCGCCCTGGGCCATGGCGAGGCCGACCTGGCCGCCGCATCGCGGCCGATCAACGACAACGAAGCAAGCCAACTGCAGGCTTTGGGCGACCTGCGCGCCGCTGCCGCCGAACAAGTCATCGGCCTGGATGGCGTCGCCGTCATCGTTCACCCCGACAACCCGCTGCCACAGCTCACCACGGGGCAACTGGCACAGATCTTTGCCGGGCAGATCCAGCGCTGGGAGCAATTGGGTGTTGCCGGCGGGGCCATCCACCTGTACGCCCGTGACGACCGCTCCGGTACCTTTGAGACCTTCAAGGCACTGGTGCTGGAACCTCAGCACGGCGAGCTTTCGCCCAAGGCCCAACGCTTCGAGTCCAGCGACGAGCTGGCCGCGCGAGTGAGCACCGACCGCCAGGCCATCGGTTTCAGCAGCCTGGCGGCGGTGCATGGGGCCAAGGTGCTGGCGGTGGCCGAAGGTGACGCGCCGGCCATGCTGCCGGAGCGTGCACTGGTGGCCAGCGAGGATTACCCGCTATCGCGGCGCCTGTACTTCTACCTGCCGGCCAACCCCAAGCCCCAGGCCAAGGCCCTGGCCGATTTCGCTCAGAGCCCGGCGGGCCAGACGATCGTCGCCCAGCAGGGTTTCGTTGCGCAGCAGATCGAGGCCCAACCTGTAGCCCCCCAGGCCGATATGCCGCCGCGCTATCGCACCCTGGCCCAGCAGGCGCAGCGGTTGAGCGTGAACTTCCGCTTCCAGGAAGGCAGCGCCAGCCTCGACAACAAGGCCCTGCGCGATGTGCAGCGGGTGGCCGACTACCTGCGCCAAGCGGGCAAGTTGCGGCGCAAGGCGGTGCTGGTGGGCTTTGGCGACCCCAAGGAGACACCCGGTCGCGCCGCCCTGCTCTCCCGCCTGCGGGCCCAGGCGGTGCGTCGTGAGCTGGCGCGCGATGGCGTGGAGGTGCTGGAGGTGACGGGGATGGGGGATGAACTGCCAGTGGCAGGGAACGAACTGGAGCAAGGGCGACTGCGTAATCGCCGGGTGGAAGTGTGGGTTTATTGAACGATAGGCCTGCTCTGGCCTGACCGGTGCAGGAGCGCCCTGGCAAAGAAATGTAACAGCTCCCCATTCGGCATCACCGGCAAACGGGTCTAGGCTCAAGCCCATGTGATACCGGGCCCCTCTGACGGCTGCCAGGCCGCCATGTCGGATCACTGTTGCCATGCAACGTCGACATTGAAGGAGGGGCTCATGACAGCTCTACAGACATTCCTCACCACCCCGTTCCTCGGTACCAGCACCTGGTTGTGGCTGGTGTTCATGGCCATCGTCATCGGTTTGCTGGTACTCGACCTGGGCGTGCTGCACCGCCACGACCGGGAAATCGAAATGCGCGAGAGCCTGCTGCTGTATTCGGGCTATTTCAGCGTCGGCGTGCTTTTCGGCGCCGGGGTCTGGTACCAGTTGGGCGCGCAATCGGCGCTGGAGTTCTACACCGGGTTCCTGGTCGAGCAGTCGCTGTCGATGGACAACGTGTTCGTCATGGCGATGATCTTCAGCTATTTCGCCATCCCCCGCCGCTACCAGCACCGCGTGCTGTTCTGGGGCATCCTCGGGGTGGTGTTCCTGCGGGCGATCATGATCGGCGTGGGCGCGGCGCTGGTGCAGAACTTCGCCTGGGTACTGTATATCTTCGGTGCCTTCCTGCTGTTTACCGGGGTGAAGATGGCGCTGTCGAAGGAGGACAGCCGCCCCGACCTGGCCAACAACCCGATCCTGAAGTTTGTGCGCCGGCACATGCGGGTCACCGAGCAGATCCACGGCTCGCACTTCTTCGTGCAGCACACCCCGCCCGGGCAGCACAAGGCGCTACGCCATGCCACCCCGCTGTTCATGGCGCTGGTGCTGATCGAACTGGCCGACCTGGTATTCGCCGTCGACAGCGTCCCGGCAATCTTCGCCATCACCCAGGACCCGTTCATCGTCTATACCTCGAACATCTTCGCCATCCTCGGCTTGCGCTCGCTGTATTTTGCGCTGGCGGCGCTGATGCACCGGTTCGTTTACCTCAAGTACGCGCTGGCGCTGGTGCTGATCTTCATTGGCTGCAAGATCTTCTACCACGGCATGGTGGGCAAGGTGCCGGCGTTGCTTTCGCTGGGGGTGACGTTCGGGTTGTTGCTGGGTGGGGTCGTGGTTTCGCTGGTCAAGACGCGGGGGGAGAAGCCGGAAATCAAGGGTGCTCAATCCAGACAGCCTTCAAATGCCGATCGCACAGTCAGCGAGAAGGAGGAAGACCCGCAGATGCGGGTCTGACCATCCAGAGAAACCAGTGAGCCTTCAAGGGCCTCTTCGCGGGCTTGCCCGCTCCCACAGGTATTGCGCACAGCTTGGAGGCGGCACAGTTCCTGTGGGAGCGGGCAAGCCCGCGAAGAGGCCGGAACAGGCGGGCAAAATCACCGCCCGCTACGCATCATCTCCGCCGGCACGTACTTGCCAATCTCATACTTGCCAATCGCCGCACGATGCACTTCATCCGGCCCATCGGCCAGGCGCAAGGTGCGCTGCATGGCGTACATGTAAGCCAGCGGAAAATCGCCACTCACCCCTGCCCCGCCATGAATCTGGATAGCCCGGTCGATCACCTTCAGTGCCACGTTCGGCGCCACTACCTTGATCTGCGCAATCTCGCTACGGGCGACCTTGTTGCCGACCGTGTCCATCATGTACGCCGCTTTCAAGGTCAGCAGCCGGGCCATGTCGATCTCCATGCGTGAGTCGGCGATCTTGTCGACGTTGCCGCCCAGACGCGCCAGTGGCCGGCCGAAGGCGGTACGCTCAACCGAGCGCTTGCACATCAGCTCCAGCGCGCGCTCGGCCATGCCGATCGAGCGCATGCAGTGGTGGATACGGCCGGGGCCAAGGCGCCCCTGGGCAATCTCGAAGCCACGGCCCTCACCCAGGATCACGTTCTCATACGGCACCCGCACGTTCTCGAAGAGCACCTCGGCGTGGCCATGGGGAGCATCGTCATAGCCGAACACCGGCAGCGGGCGGACAATCTTCACCCCAGGTGCATCGGTGGGCACCAGCACCATCGAGTGCTGCTGGTGGCGTGGCCCTTCAGGGTCGGACAGGCCCATGAAGATCATTACCTTGCAGCGCGGGTCGCAAGCGCCGGAGGTCCACCACTTGCGGCCGTTGATTACCCATTGGTCACCGTCACGCACTGCGGTGGCGGCCATGTTGGTGGCATCCGAGGAGGCCACGTCCGGTTCGGTCATGGCGAACGCCGATCGGATCTCGCCACGCAGCAGCGGCTCCAGCCACTGGCGCTTCTGCGCTTCGCTGCCATAGCGCACCAGCACTTCCATGTTGCCGGTGTCTGGCGCCGAACAGTTGAACGGCTCCGGACCGAGCAACGAACGGCCCATGATTTCTGCCAGCGGGGCGTATTCCAGGTTGCTCAGGCCGGCACCGTATTCCGATTCGGGCAGAAACAGGTTCCACAGCCCTTCAGCGCGGGCCTTGGCCTTGAGTTCTTCCATGATCGCGGTGGGCTGCCAGCGGTCGCCCTCGGCGACCTGGCGCTCGAACACCGCCTCGGCGGGGTAGACATAGGCGTCCATGAACGCGCTGACGCGCTCACGCAGTGCCTGGACCTTGGGCGAATAGGCGAAATCCATCTGGGCTACCTTCACGGTTCGGAGTACATGGGCCAGAGCCTAGAGCAGCATGGCCCCATCCACCTAGTCTATTTTCCGCGTGTATAAACATTCATAACCGATATATGATCGGCCAATAATTCCAACAAAGAGCGGCGCCCATGAACCTCAGCAAGGTCGACCTCAACCTGTTCATCGTGTTCGATGCGATCTACACCGAAGCCAACCTGACCCGCGCCGGGCAGATCGTTGGCATCACCCAGCCGGCAGTGTCCAACGCCCTTTCGCGGCTGCGCGAAACCTTCAACGACCCGCTGTTCGTGCGTACCGCGCAAGGCATGGTGCCCACGCCCATGGCGCAGAACATCATCGGCCCGGTGCGCAACGCCCTGGCACTGCTGCGCACCTCGGTGCAGGAAAGCCGCATCTTCAACCCGCAACAGGCCAACAAGACCTTCCGCATCAGCATGACCGACCTGACCGAAGCGGTGATCCTGCCGCCGCTGTTCCAGCGCTTGCGCCGCCTGGCGCCGGCGGTGCTGATCGAAAGCTTTTTGTGCAAGCGCCGCGAGACCACCAAGGAACTCGCCGCCGGCCGCCTGGACTTCGCCATCGACGCACCGTTGAACACCGACCCGCAGGTACGCCACGTCAAGCTGATGCAAGACCGCTATGTCTGCGCCCTGCGCCAGGGCCACCCGCTGGCCGACAGCAAGCTGACCCTCGACAACTACCTGGGCATGACCCACATCCATATCTCCAGCCGCCGCAACGGCCTGGGCTATGTCGACCTGGCCCTGGGCAAGATGGGCGTGCAGCGCAAGGTTGCCTTGCGCTCGCAGCATTACCTGATGGCCTCGCAGGTGTTGCAGCAGACCGACATGGCGATGACCGTCCCCGAGCGCTTCGCCCGCCGTCATCAGTTGCGTTACCAGCCACTGCCGGTCGAGGTGCCTGCGCTGGAAACGCACCTGTACTGGCATGAAAGCACCGATCAGGACCCGGCCAACCGCTGGATGCGCGAGCAGATCACCGAGTTGTGCGAACGTGTGGTTGCCGAGGAAGAGAGGGCCTTGGCACCAGCCTGAAGAGGCTGACGAGGGGCCTTTGCTGAGCCCCTCGCGATGCGGAGAAAAATTTTCCAGGAAAAGCTCAATAGAGAGAAACTTTTATTGCTCATCCTGAGAATAGAGCCGGCGGAAGCGAAAAATATCTCTCGAGCAGAGGGTACGCTTGCTCCAACGATCGCCGATTTCACGGCGACAGAAACGGACTCGCCCCAATGCCCAGCGCCCCGCTCTACTTCGATTACGCCGCCACCACTCCGGTCGACGACCGGGTCATCGAAACCATGCTCGCCTGCCTTGGCAGCCAGGCCAACTTCGGCAACCCGGCGTCCAGTGGCCATGCCTTCGGCCAGGCCGCCCGCCACGCCGTGGAGCAGGCCCGCCAGCAAGTGGCCGAACGCGTCGGCGCACACGCCGATGCACTGGTCTGGACCTCAGGTGCGACCGAGTCCAACAACCTGGCGCTCAAGGGCATTGCCCAGGGCCTCGGCAAACCCGGGCACCTGATCACCAGCCAACTGGAACACAAGGCCGTGCTCGACACGGTGGCCGAACTGGAGCGCCAGGGCTGGGCCGTTACCCGCCTGGCACCGGATGCCGCCGGCCTGATTCAGCCTGCGGCGGTGCAGGCAGCGTTGCGCGCCGACACCCGCCTGGTATCGCTGATGGCGGTGAACAATGAACTGGGCACGATCACCGACTTTGCCGCGATTGGCGAACAGGTACGTGCCCACGGTGCCCTGCTGCACGTGGATGCGGCGCAGGCGGTGGGCAAACTGGCCATCGACCTGAGCGCCATGGCCGTGGACCTGATGTCGTTCTCGGCGCACAAGGTGTATGGGCCCAAGGGCATCGGTGCGCTCTACGTGGGGCCACGCGCCCGCACGCTGATGCGTGCGCAGATGCACGGTGGCGGCCATGAGCAAGGCCTGCGCTCCGGCACCCTGGCGACCCACCAGATTGCCGGCATGGGCAGCGCCTTTGCCCTGGCCGGCCAGCCCGGCGACAGCGAACACCAGCGCCTCGAGCAACTGGCCAGGCGCCTGCGCGAAGGCCTGCTGGCCCTGCCCGGCGTCACCCTCAACGGCTGCGCCAACCAGCGCATTCCCCATACGCTGAACCTGTGTATCGACAGCAAGGGCTTCAACAGCGCGGCGCTGGCCAGCGAGCTGGCGTTGTCGACCACCTCGGCCTGCAACTCGGCGAGCAATGCGGCCTCGCATGTGCTGCTCGCGCTGGGGCTGGATGAACGCCAGGCACGCAACAGCGTGCGGCTGAGCATCGGGCGTTTCAGCAACGACGCTGAAGTGGACAAGGCGCTCGAAGTGTTTGGCCGGGTGCTGACAGCGGCATCAGCGGCACTTTGGTGAACCGGCCCTAGAACAGCCGGCTGTCCGGGGTGAAGTCCTCGACCTCGAGCCTGGCGCTGTTTGCCTGCGGATGGCGCGGGTTGAACAGGTAATTGGTGGTGCTGGGCATGATCGCGCTCGGCACCGGCAACAGCAATGCCGAGCACTCATCCAGAAAGCGGTTGCCCAGGCCCCGGGTCAGTTCGGTCTGGCTCGACCAGCCCGGCTGCAAGGCGGGCAACTGCGCTTGCGAAACGGTGTCGGGCAACTCGATACGCAGCAGCCGCATGGTGGTGGGGAAATCCTCAGGGTCGATCTCCAGGTGCACAAGCACCTCCAGCATTGCCCCGGCTGGGCTGGTGGCGGCATACACCACTGGCCGGCCCGCCTGGTGCCAGCGGCCGCTGACACGCAAGCCGCCCGTTCCGCTCAAGTCTGCATAGGCGCTGATACGCCACAGAATCACAGGCCGAAGCCCTCGGCGATCTGCAGCAACATCTCTTCGACCTGGGTGGTGCCCTGCTGGGTGGTGAGCATCTGCATCGGCGTCAGCCCCGAGAAGCGCTCCTTGGGCTTGGACAGCCAGCGCTTGGCCTTGCCAGCCTCACCGAACACGGCTTCGGCCATGGCGGTGATATGGGCCGAGCGGAACAGCCGGTCGCTTTCTTCCACGGTCAGTGGCTGGTCACGTTCGATGCGGGTTTTCAGCGTGCGCAGGGGAATGATCTGGTCACGCTCCACAGGGGTGAATACGCCGAGTTCGGTCAGTTTCACCAGCCAGGTGGCAGCGAAGCCATGGGTGATGCGGGTGTGGATTTCGAAGTCACTGGCGAGTTCGGGGATTTCCAGCAGTGCATGCAGGCGCGCCCGGTACTCGTGGTAACCGTTGTCGCGAAGCACTTCGGCAAGCATGGCGCTCTCCTTTCCGGCGTTTGCCGACAAGTATGCGGCATATGCCGGACATATGCCAGTTCATGAGGCCTGTGAAAGCCTTGAAGGCGATGCCATCCTGTGGGGGCGGCCTTGCGTCGCGAAAGGGCCGCAGGGCGGCCCCGGGCAGTCTCACAGGAAGGTGAACACCTGCGAAGCCGGCAACCGCGACTTGTTCAAGCCAGCGTTGAAGTCCGTCTCGCTGCGATAGCCCAGGCTGAGAATGACCACACTGGTGAACCCATGCTCGCGCAAGCCCAGCTCGGCATCGAGAATCTTGCTGTCGAAGCCCTCGATCGGCGTGGCATCCAGCCCATGTGCCGCAGCCCCCAGCAAGGCAGTACCCAACGCCAGGTAGGTCTGCTTTTCCATCCAGTGCTGCACGTCCTTCTGGTCAAAGCGGTGCAGGTCGACGTAATGCCGGCGGCTCTGGTTCTGCCCGGCACGCGCCTGATCATCGCGGAAGCGGCCATCGGCAGCTTCCTGGTCGAGCACGGCATTCAGGTGCGCTTCGGTTATTTCGGTGCGGGTGCAGAACACGATCACATGCGAGGCATCGAGGATCTTCGGCGAATTGTAGGCATAGCGCTCTGTGGTGCTCTTGGCCAGGCGGGCCTTGCCTTCGGCGCTGTCGGCAACGATGAAATGCCACGGCTGCGAGTTGACCGAAGACGGGCTGTGGCGCAGTTGTTCGAGCAAGGCATCGACAGTGGCCTGGGGAATACGGCGCGAGGCATCGTAGGCTTTGGTGGTGTAGCGGCGCTTGGCCAGCGAGACGGTATCCATGCAACAACTCCGGGAATGAACAGGGGATTTGCCGGGCATCTTATCTTTCCTGCAGAAAAGAAAAACCGGCACAATGCAGCAACACTTTCATCCCAGGAGTGAAAATGCTGCGCATCGCCGACCTCGAACTGTTCGTCCGCAGCAGCGTGCTGGGCAGCTTCACCGCCGCCGCCCACGAGGCCGAACTGCTGCCGGGGCAGGTGGCCGCCGCGATCAAGCGCCTGGAGCGCGATCTGGACGTGCGCCTGTTCGCCCGCACCACCCGCAGCCTGCGCCTGACCGCCGAAGGCGAGCTGTACCTGCCGACGGCCCTGAATGTGCTGGAGAGCCTGCGCCAGGGGCGTGAAGACCTGCATGGCAACGCCAACACCCTGCGCGGTACCCTGCAGGTGTCGGCACCGTCCGACCTGGGCCGCAACATGCTGCTGCCGTGGCTGAGCGCCTTCCGCCGCGAGCACCCGGCCCTGCACCTGCGCTTCCTGCTGTCCGACCAGATCGCCGACCTCAACCGCGACCCGGTAGATGTGGCGATCCGCTATGGCCTCAACCAGGACGCCAACTACATTGCCCTGCCGCTGGCCGACTGGAACCGCCGGGTGCTGGTGGCCGCGCCCGAATACCTGGCTCGTCACGGCCGCCCGCTCACCCCCGACGCCCTGCAGCAGCATGCCTGCCTGCTGTACATGCAGCACAACCGGGTCTACGACAAGTGGCGAGTGGGCAACCGCACCGTGCAGGTGCGCGGGCCACTGGTCAGCGACGATGCCGATGTGATCCGCCGCCTGGCCTTGCAGGGCGAAGGCATCGTCTACAAGTCGTGGCTGGACGTAAGCGCCAACATCGCGGCCGGCGAGCTGGAAATCATCCTCCCCGAGCACCTCGGTGAGCCCGCCCCGGTCACCCTGGTGTGCCCGCACCGCAAGCAGCTCACGCCCGCGGTGGCGCAACTGCACCTGTGGCTGCGCGAACGCTTCGAGGCCTTGCGTAACCGGGCGCTGACCAACGGCTGCACAATCGTTCCAGACTGAGCCTGGCCGTTGCGCTAAGGTAGCGATTTCTGCCACGGCACGCCCCCATGAGCAACTGGATCGACCTTAAACAAGACGCCGACACCGGCATCGAGTCGGTCCGCGCGCATTTCGTCGGGCATGCCTACGACCCGCACTGGCACGACAGCTTCCTGGTTGGCGTTACCGAGCAGGGCGTGCAGCAATTCGATTGCCGGCGAGTACGCCATCGCAGCACGCCGGGGCACGTGTTCCTGCTGGAGCCCGGTGAAATCCATGACGGCCATGCGCCCACCGAGGACGGCTTCACCTATTCGACCCTGTACCTGGAACCCACCTGGGTGGACAGCCAACTGCGGGCACTGTTCGAACACGCGCCGGACGACAGCCTGCCCAGCTTCGCCGATACCTTGTGCCACGATGAGCGCCTGGCGCGTGCCACTGCCCTCGCCTTCCAGGCCGTGCATACCCAGGACTTGCGCATTGTCCGGCAGACGGCCATGGACGACCTGCTGGCCTGCCTGACCCGCCACCTGCACTGGCGCCGACGCCTGAACCCGGACCCGCGCCTGCCGCTGACCGCGCAGCGCGCGCGGGATTACCTGCACGCCAACCTGGAGCGCGACATCGGCCTGGAAGACCTGGCCCAGGCCTGTGGCATCGACCGCTTCCGCCTGACCCGCGCGTTCAAGGGCGCATTCGGCCTGGCGCCACATGCCTATCTGATCCAGCTGCGCCTGGCCCGGGCGCGGCGCCTGCTCGCCCGGGGTCAGACACCCACCGAAGTGGCCATGGCCCTGGGCTTTGCCGACCAGAGCCACCTGGGGCGCTGGTTCCGCCGTGCCTACCAGCTGACCCCGGCCGACTACCGCAGGCGCTGCTCAAACCTTCCAGACTGAAAGGCGGCAGGCAGCGAGCATGGTGCTTCGTTTATCCGGAGCCCTTGATCATGTCGCAGTCGTTGTTGCCCTTCATCCTGTTTGCCCTGGTGTCCAGCATCAGCCCGGGGCCGACCAACCTGTTGATACTCGCCCATGGCGCCCGCGTTGGCCTGCGCGCGAGCCTGGCGCCGATCGTGGCGGCCTGCGGTGCAGCAGCAGCGATCGTGCTGATGGTGGGCCTGGGGCTGGGTGAACTGCTGCTGCGCCACCCGCTGGCCCAGCAGTTGATGAGCTGGGCCGGGGTTTTGTGGTTGAGCTGGCTGGCGTGGAAGATGCTGCGCAGTGCTGCCGCCCCGCTGCAGGCGGCCACGGCGCAAGGCTTCAGTGCACTCAGTGCGGCCTCGTTGCAGGTGGTGAACCCCAAGGTGTGGTTGATGGCCGTGGCGGTGGTCGGGGTGTTTGCCGCGCCGTCGTTGCCGGTATGGCAACTGGCGCTGGTGTTCTTGCTGATTGCCCTGCCATGCATGGCGGCGTGGGCGCTGCTGGGGGTGGGCAGCGCGCGATGGTTGCAGGCACCGCGGCGGTTGCGGGTGTTCAACCAGGTGTTGGCGGGGGTGTTGTTGATTTCTGCGTGGGCTGCCGTACTGGCTTGAGCCCGCTATTGCCAGTACCGGCCTCTTCGCGGGCACGCCCGCTCCCACAGGTACAGCATCGCGCCTGAAGTTGATGCAGTACCTGTGGGAGCGGGCGTGCCCGCGAAAAAAACAGCGCGGTCATTCAGGAATGCCCTGCCCCCCCGCCCAGCGCCTCGCGGAACCGCCGGGTGCTGGCCACAGCCAGCAGCAACCCGACCACCGCCACGCTACCGCCCACCAGGCCGATATCCGCCACGTCCAGCTGGCTGCTGACGATACTGCCCAGCAACGCGCCACCGCCAATACCGATGTTGTAGATACCCGAGAACAGCGCCATGGCCACATCGGTGGCATCGGACGCCAGTTTCAGGGTCTTGGACTGCAGCGACAGGCTGAAGCTGAGGATCGCTACACCCCAGAACATGCTCAACGCAGCGAACACGTAGAAGTTGCCCGACAGCGGCAACAGCAGCAACAGGCACGCCGCCAGCAGGCCGATCGACCCTACCAGGAAGCCATGCGGGAAGCGGTCGCTGTAACGGCTGAACAGCAACGAGCCGAACACCCCGGCACCGCCGAACAGCAGCAGCAACAACGTGGTGCGCTCACCGCCTATCTGCGCCACGTGCAGGGCGAACGGTTCGATGTAGCTGTAGGCAGTGAACTGCGCGGTAATCACCAACGTCACCAGCACATAGGTGATCACCAGCGCCGGGCGCTTGAACAGGATCGGCAGGCTGCGCAGCGAGCCCGAGTTCTGGCTGGGCAGCAGCGGCAGCGACTTCATCAGGCACAGCATGGTCGCCAGCGCCACCCCGGCAATGCTCAGGAAGGTGATGCGCCAGCCCAGCGCTTCGCCCACCACGCGGCCCAGCGGGATGCCCAGGACCATGGCCAGGGTGGTGCCAGTGGCCAAAAGGCCCAGCGCCTTGGCCTGCTGCCCTGGCGGCGCCACGCGCACCGCCAGGGAGGCGGTGATGGCCCAGAACACCGCATGCGCCAGGGCAATACCGATGCGGCTGACCAGCAACATGGCAAAGCTCTGTGACAGCCACGACAGCAAGTGGCTGACGATGAACACCAGGAACACGAACAGCAACAGGCGCCGCCGCTCGATGTTGCGGGTCAGCAGCATCATCGGCAGCGAGGCCAGCGCCACTACCCAGGCGTAGATGGTCAGCATCAGGCCGACCTGCGCGGTGCTCATGTCGAAGCTGCGGCCAATGTCGCTGAGCAGCGCCACCGGGACGAACTCGGTGGTGTTGAAGATGAAGGCCGCCAGGGCCAGGGCAATGACGCTCAGCCAGCTGCCGCTACCCGCCGTGGGTGGCATGTTGGTGGGTGTGGGTCCGTTCATGGGTGCAAACCGCTTCTCCGCAGGCAAGGCAACAGGACGCACGCCAGCCACCCGCTTGCAGGGGTGTGGACGCACGCTTTGTTATTGGAAGGAATGCCCGGCATGGTACGCGTCAAGCCGGGGGCTCACAACCGCGAGGCGGGCAGAAGGAGTAACATGCGCGCTTTGTGCGAACGCGTATGCAACAAGGAGCCCGATCCGCTCATGGACCAGCAGCACTCCCAGCAGCAACAGTGGCAGCAGGCGGTCACTGCCTATGCCCAGGCCGTCAACGACTATGTCGCGCAGGGCCGCGCGCAAGGCTGGGATGACCTCGAAGAGCCCCTGCCGCAAGCCACCGAGCATTTGCTCGACGCCTGGCTGCAAGCCCTGCAAGCAGCCAACCGGCCTGGCGTCGAAACCTTCGAGCAGCAAGCCTTCCGCGAAGCCTGGCCGCCCGCCCACCACCCATTGCTGCCGCTGATCAAGGAGCACGGGCAAGGCATCGGCAACGTCCTGCTGCTGGAGGATGGCAGCCTGCTGGCACGTATCGGCATGCCGCATGACAAAGGCCAGGTGGTGCGCATCGACCCTCTCGGGGTGACCCCGGTGATCGGCGTCGATCACTTCGGCCGCTGCCCGGCCCGCCGCTATTTCGCCCTGGCCAATGCCGAGGGCATACGCGTGACCGATGGCTGGGGCGGCCCGCAGGTGCTGCGCCTGGCCTGGCCCACGGGGCTGGAGGGGTTGCCGCCGGGTTACCCGTTCGAGCCATTCGACCTGCCGCCCACGCCGACCGCGCTGATCCCCTTCCCGGATGGCCAGCGGGTGCTGCTGGTGAGTGCCGAAGGTATCTTCCTGCTGACGCGCCACGGCGCGACCCGCCTGCTGCCGCACCAGGCGCGGGTGCTCGACGAGCTGGACGAAGGCACCGACCCCGACGACATCAGCCTCGGGCTGAGCATGGAGCACGGTGCGGTGTCGGCGGATGGCCGGTTGATCGTGGTCGGCGAGCAAGGCAGCCGTCACCTGGTACTGGACGACCAGCTCAGGCCCGTGGCGGCAATCGGCCCGGCCAGCGAGTATCCGCACTTTGCGCTGTTCAATCGCGCGGGTGACCAGTTGATAGTCAATGCCTGCCATTTCTATAGCGGTGCCACGCTGGCTGTCAGGGTGGCCGACTTGCCGGGGCTGGATACCGACTACTACAGCCAGGACCCGCGTACCCCGCTGGTACAGGATGGCGCACGGGTGTATGCCGGCGTGGCGCGCGACGGCGAGTACATCGTGGGGGATGCCTATGGTTATCTGCGGGCATTTGGCGAAGATGGCATGGAGCATTGGCAGCATTACCTGGGGTCGACCATCAGTGCGCTGGATATCAGTGCGGACGGGCGTACGCTGGTAGCGGCGAGCCATGCCGGGTTCGTTTCGGTGATTGCCCTGGACAACGGGCGGCCGGCCTGGCAGATCGGTACCGGGGCGCATGGCGAGGTACGGCGGTGGTTGTTCTGGAAAGGCTGGGACAGGGCATTGGCCTGGTAACAGATCCAGCATCTTCATTGCCTGTACTGGCCTATTCGCGGGCTCGCCCGCTCCCACAGGTAAATCACAGCTTACGAAGTCTGTGCAGTACCTGTGGGAGCGGGCGAGCCCGCGAAGAGGCCGGGGCAGGCAACCATCAGCCCTGCAAAGTAGCCATATCGATCACGAACCGGTATTTCACGTCCCCGGCAATCATCCGCTCATACGCCTGGTTGATGTTGCGGATATCCAGCAACTCGATATCACAACGAATCGCGTGCTCGGCACAGAAATCCAGCACTTCCTGGGTCTCGGCAATACCACCGATCAACGACCCCGCCAGCACCCGGCGCTTCATCACCAGATTGGCCGCATGCACCGCCGGGTCGATCGGCTCGATCAGGCCGACCAGGATGTGCACGCCATCGAATTTCAGGGTTTCCAGGTACGGGTTGAGGTCGTGCTGCACCGGGATGGTGTCGAGCAGGAAGTCGAAACGGCCCGCCGCGGCGTGCATCTGCTCGGCATCGGTGGACACGATCACATGGTCGGCACCCTGGCGACGGGCTTCCTCGGCCTTGGCCTGGGAACGGGTGAACAGGGTCACTTCGGCGCCCAGGGCCTTGGCCAGCTTGATAGCCATGTGGCCCAGGCCGCCCATGCCGAGGATACCGATCTTGTGACCGGGGCCGACACCGTGGTGCTTGAGCGGCGAATAGGTGGTGATGCCAGCGCAGAGGATTGGCGCGGCACTGGGCAAGTCCATGCCGGCCGGGATGCGCACCACGAAGTGCTCGCTGACCACGATGCTGCTGGAGTAACCGCCCATGGTGTTGCTACCGTCGACCCGATCCGGGGTGGCGTAGGTCATGGTCGGGCCTTCCAGGCAATATTGCTCCAGGTCCTTGGCACAGGCTTCGCAGTGGCGGCACGAGTCGACCATGCAGCCAACGCCGACCAGGTCGCCGACCTTGTGCGCGGTCACTTTTTCGCCCACCGCGGTGACGCGGCCGATGATCTCGTGGCCCGGCATCAGCGGGTACACGGCAATGCCCCATTCGTTGCGCGCCTGGTGAATGTCGGAGTGGCACACGCCGCAGTACAGGATATCGATGGCGACGTCGTCAGGGCGCGGGCTGCGACGCTCGAAGGTCATGGGAGCCAGAGGGCTGGTGGGGGTCTGGGCGGCGTAACCGATGGCGGTGTACATGCAGGGCCTCGCTATGAAGTGAAACGATTCAGGCGGCGCATTCTGCGCGCCACGCGCCGCCTCGCCCACGGCTGATTCTCCGGCATCGATGCCTGATTCTCCGAAGATGCCATGCAGCACCTGGCGCCGAGCGTTCATTCTGCGATGATCAGACTGTCTGATCCTCTGCTCAGGTCCATCATGCAACTGACCCGCCACGTCGACGCCAATGCGCCGCTTTGCACACTGATCCGCAGCCTCGCCACGCGCCCGGGCTTCGTGCCCACGCACCTGCCCCAGGTGCAGGTGCTGAGCTGGGACCACTATGTGGCCAGCAGCCCGCAGATCTACGAACCCAGCCTGATGATCCTGGCCCAGGGCAGCAAGCTGGCACGCCTGGGGCCGCGTACCCTGGAGTACGGCGCCGGGCATTACCTGGTGCAGGCACTGTCGGTGCCGTTCATGTGCGAAACCTTCGCCACCCCCGAAGCACCGTTGCTGGGCGTGGCGGTGGACATCGACCGCGGCGTGCTGGGTGAACTGGTGCAAAGCATGGCCCTGGCGCCGGATGCCGCGGTGCAGGCGCAAACCCCGCAGTCGATGACCTCAGCGGCACTCGATGCGCCGATGCGCGAATGCGTGGAACGGCTGCTGCGCTGCCTGCAGGACCCAGTGGACGCCAAGGTGCTGGGGCCGGCGCGGGTGCGCGAGGTGCTGTACACCGCCTTGCGCGGCCCACAGGCGGGGGTGTTGCGGGCGCTGGTGGAGCAACAAGGGCACTTCGCCCGCATCGGCGCCGCCCTTGCCCACCTGCGCGAACACTACACCGAGCCGCTGAGCGTGGAAGCGTTGGCCGCGCGCGCCAACATGAGCGTTTCGACCTTCCACGAGCACTTCAAGCGCTGCACCGACATGGCACCAATGCAGTACCTCAAGCGCCTGCGGCTACTAAAGGCGCAGCAGATGCTGATCGGCGAAGGCCTGGGGGTGGCGCAGACCGCGCACCGGGTGGGGTACCAGAGCACCTCGCAGTTCAGCCGCGAATACAAGCGCCAGTTCGACCGCAGCCCAGGGGATGAATTGCCGTACCAGAGCCTGCCAGTGTAATCGCCTGCCCTGGCCCCATCGCCGGCAAGCCGGCTCCCACAGGGACAGCAAAGCTCTTGAGGTCAATGCGGTCGAGATAGCTGCAACTGTCTTGCATGGCCTGCCCTGGCCTCATCGCCGGCAAGCCGGCTCCCAAGGGATAGCAAAGCCCTTGAGGTCAACGCGGTCGAGATAGCTGCAACTGTCTTGCATGGCCTGCCCTGGCCTCATCGCCGGCAAGCCGGCTCCCACAGGGATAGCAAAGCCCTTGAGGTCAACGCGGTCGAGATAGCTGCAACTGTCCTGCATGGCCTGTCAGGGCCCCATTGCCGGCAAGCCGGCTCCCACAGGGCCTGCAAAGCTCTTGAGGTCAATGCAGTCGAGATAGCTGCAACTGTCCTGCATGGCCTGTCAAGGCCTCATCGCCGGCAAGCCGGCTCCCACAGGGACTGCACATGGCTTGAAACCGATGCGGTCGATGTGGGAGCCGGCTTGCCGGCGATGGGCTGCGGAGCAGCCCCGGCAGCGCATCTGCACACTGCACGCACGCTAGGCGAGCAGATGTTCGCAGACTGCGAGGCCATGGCCTGAATCAGCTTGAAAGCGGCCATTGCGCCAATGGCCAGTAAGCGCCCTTGCGCGACTCGTACAGTGTGAAATGGCGGGCGGCGAGGTAGAAATCCGGCGCGCTGCTGGCTTCTGGCGGCTGGCCGCGGTAATCCCTGGCCAGCGTCAGGTGCGGGCGATACTCGCGGTCGGCCGCTTCCACCCCCAACGGCAGCAGCGCCTGCTGCAAGCTGTACACCAGTTGCAACAGGGCCGGTGGGGTCTGTTGCGCCTCCAGCACCAGGGCGCTGGCCCGCTGCCACACCTGCAAGCGGTCCAGTATCAGTCGTGGTGCCGTGGCCGGTAGTGCCAGCTGGTCGACCGCCGCGCAAATCGCAGGCACATGGGCGGTATCCACATCGCCGAGAAACAGCAGTGTCACATGGAAGTTGGCGGCCGGCACTGGCTTGCCGCTGCGCAGGCCCAGGCCACGTCGCCACTGGGCCAGCACACGGCGCTGGGCATCGCTCACCGGCAAGGCGAAGAACAGGCGCTTGAATGGTTTTTCGATTCGTCCGCTGACCGGTGTCATCGTGCCGCTCCTCGAGATGGCAAAGCACGTACTGATGCGTTGGGAAACCCGCAGGTCTGTCAGTTTCGCGGGCAAGGCCCCAAACCATACGCTGAGGCCTCAATTCAATCACATAGATACGGTCATGAAACAGCACCAGCAAACACGGAATACCCAGCCTGCCATGCAAGCGCAACTGAAGTGGGGCAACCAGCGTGAGCGCGAGTTCACGACTGATGTCATAGATACAGATGTCAGTAATGGCAACCGCTCATTTTTCGCCATTCAGTACACGGAGGGATCAGATACCGCTTATAGCTATATATTCCTGAATATCCCGGAACGTTACCTGGTGGCGGGCGCATCCCTCAAGATCGGTGAAGGCGAGAAAGCCGAGATCAACGCCTATTTCGGTTCGACTTCGATTGGTCGCTCAGGTTGGGCGACCGGGGGCTCAATCGATATTACCGAGATGGATGAGACTTCCAAGGCATTTGCCGCAACGTTCCACTACACCATTGAACACACCATGGGCATGGTCGAGATCGTGGATGGCTCGTTGTCCTTGTCACTGGCCGACGATGCAAGGACCAACGGCACCGGCCGGGTCACCGCCCACCTCGACCCCGCTATTTTCCCTTCGATGGGTAACCTTGACGCTCGAACCATCGAAACCAAGGTACTTCAGGACGGGCGCATCCAACTCATTGCCAGACAGCAAGTGGACAACGCTATCCAAGGCATCATGATGCTGTTCAGTGAACAATATGCACGCCTGTTCTTCTCGATTGGCGGTATGCACTATCCCCTGAGCGGGGGCCGCCTGAAGCATGAGTGGAACGGGGATAAAAAGACCCTGACCGCCGATTTTACTGACTATGTAATCGGCTACCAAGGCAAGGACCATCGCATCACGGATGGCCGCATCGAGGTCACTCTGGCCTGATGCATCGCCATGCAGACCTTGGTACAGCGGTGACGCTTGTACCAAGGTCTGCCATCGCTGCGTAACATTCTCCTACAAAGCATCGGCTCGATTGTTTATGCTGGCGGGCTTAGCCATCACGCATGGCCATTACTTGACGTATCCGCCCATGAAAATCGCCTTAGTCCTCATCTTCGTCCTCTCGATCGCCTATGTTCACCTGCGCGGTCGCGTTCGCCACAAGCTGACCCGTCAGTTGGGCGACCACTCCAGCTTCCTGGCCCCGGTCAACAGCTTCCTGTACCTGTTTTCCAGGCACCCGGCCAAGCCTTACCTGCCGGTAGAGGCCTTCCCTGAACTGCAGACGCTGCAGGACCACTGGCAGGAGATCCGCGAAGAAGCCCAACAGCTGCTGCATGTGGGCGAAATCAAGAAGTCCGACAATTACGATGATGTCGGTTTCAACTCATTCTTCAAGACCGGCTGGAAGCGCTTCTACCTGAAGTGGTACGGCGAAAGCCACCCGTCGGCGATGACCCTGTGCCCGCGCACCACCGAGTTGCTCAAAGGCATCGGCACGGTCAAGGCCGCCATGTTCGCCACCCTGCCGCCGGGCGCCAAGCTGGTGCGCCACCGTGACCCGTATGCCGGTTCGTACCGCTACCACCTGGGCCTGGACACGCCGAACGACGACGGTTGCTACATCGACGTGGACGGTGAGAAGTATTCCTGGCGCGATGGCGAGGGCGTGGTCTTCGACGAGACCTACATCCACTACGCGGCCAATACCACCGAGCACAACCGCATCATCCTGTTCTGCGACGTTGAACGCCCGCTCAAGTACCGCTGGGCGACCGCGTTCAACCGCTGGTTCAGCCGCAACGTCATGGCCGCTGCCGCCGCACCCAACGATGCCGGCGACAAGACCGGTGGCATCAACCGGCTGTTTACCCGCATCTACAAGATCCGCGAACGTGGCAAGGCGATGAAGAAGCGCAACCGCACGCGTTACTACCTGGAGAAGTGGGCGTTCGTCGCGGCGTTGGTGCTGGTGTTCATCTACATCTGATCGGTGTGGTTGCGCGCAGCCAAAAGGCCTGCGCGCAACCAACCAAAGTACAAGCCTCACACTTTCCACTCTTCGACTAGCCTGAAAGCTCCACTCGCAACCTCCCCAAGGTGAAGACGATGAGCATGATGGACTGGGACGCCTACCGTAAGCAGTTGATGGCCGGCATCGGCGATCTCAAGCAGCTTTCCCCTGACACCGTGGCCGGCTACATGACCGCCAGCGGCGCGGGGGCCAAGACCAACCACCTGGACGCCAAGACCCGCGAGCTGATCTCCCTCGCCGTGGCCGTGACCACACGCTGCGATGGCTGCATCGCGGTGCATTCGCAGCAGGCCGTCAAGCACGGCGCCAGCCGCGAGGAAATCGCCGAGGCCCTCGGCGTGGCCGTGGCGATGAACGCCGGTGCCGCGCTGGTCTACTCGGCACGTGCCATGGATGCGGTGGGCAAGGCCAACGGCTGAGCGCAATTGGCGTCGCCGCCCTTGCGCGACGGCGCCGCGCCACCCAGACTGGGCGGCCCAGCCCTTGCAGGAACCCGCATGATCCACATCCGCCCCATGACACCGGAAGACTTCGAACGCTTCTGGCCCACCTTCCAGGCCGTCGTACAGGCCCGTGAAACCTACGCATTCGACCCGGCCCTTAGCTTCGATCAGGCCCGCCAGCTGTGGCTGGAACTGCCCGCGCGCGCATTCGTGGCCGAGGAAGACGGCGAGCTGCTGGGTTCGTATTACCTCAAGGCCAATGCCGCCGGGCCTGGTGGGCACGTGGGCAATTGCGGCTACATGGTCTGTGAGCCGGCACGCGGCCGCGGCGTCGCGCGGTTGATGTGCGAGCACTCCCAGAAACAGGCACGCCAGGAGGGCTTTCTGGCCCTGCAGTTCAACTCGGTGGTGGCCACCAACGAGGTGGCAGTGGCGCTGTGGCACAAGCTGGGCTTCGAAACCGTTGGCCGCCTGCCCAAGGCCTATCGCCATGCCCGCCTGGGGCTGGTGGACTGCCTGGTGATGTACAAGTGGCTGGCGGACGAGCCGGTAGTGGAAAAGCCGCCGCTGCTGATCGGGCGCAAGAACATCGAGGCGCGGGTGTCGCGGCGGCGCGGGCGCTGACTTCTTCAGGCCGCCCTGCTCGACGAAGGTCTATGGTAAAGTCGCGCCCTTTTTGAACATGCTGGGATATCGCTGCACATGACCCCCGTCCTCCGCTTCCTCAACCGCACCAGCCTGGTGACGCAGATCGTCATCGGCCTGATCGCCGGCATCGCCCTGGCCCTGCTTGCGCCCGCCATCGCCCGCGACATGGCCTTCCTCGGGAAAGTGTTCGTCAGCGCCCTCAAGGCGGTGGCCCCCGTGCTGGTGTTCATCCTGGTCATGGCCTCGATCGCTAACCACCGCCACGGCCAGGAAACCCATATCCGCCCGATCCTCTGGCTGTACCTGCTGGGCACCTTCAGCGCAGCGGTAGTCGCGGTGGTCGCCAGCATGCTGTTCCCGTCGAACCTGGTGCTGAGCACCGGCGACGCTACGCTGAGCGCGCCAGGCGGCATCAGTGAAGTGCTGCAGAACCTGCTGCTGAGCGCGGTGGACAACCCGATCAACGCCCTGCTCAACGCCAACTTCATCGGTGTGCTGACCTGGGCCATCGGCCTGGGCGTGGCCCTGCGCCATGCCGGCGAAACCACCCGCACCGTGGTCGAGGACCTGTCCAATGGCGTGACCCTGATCGTGCGCGTGGTCATCCGCTTCGCCCCGCTGGGTATCTTCGGCCTGGTCAGCGCCACCCTGGCCCAGTCGGGCCTGGACGCCCTGCTCGGCTACCTGCACCTGCTGGCGGTGCTGATCGGCTGCATGCTGTTCGTGGCGCTGGTGATGAACCCGCTGATCGTGTATTGGAAAATCCGCCGCAACCCCTACCCGCTGACCCTGCTGTGCCTGCGCGAAAGCGGTATCACCGCGTTCTTCACCCGTAGCTCGGCGGCCAACATCCCGGTCAACCTGGCCCTGTCGGAGCGCCTTGGCCTGCATGAAGACACCTACTCGGTGTCGATCCCGCTGGGTGCGACCATCAACATGGCCGGAGCCGCCATCACCATTACCGTGCTGACGCTGGCGGCTGTACATACCCTGGGTATTCCGGTGGACCTGCCGACCGCCGTGCTGCTCAGCGTGGTGGCGGCGGTCTGTGCCTGCGGCGCCTCGGGTGTGGCCGGTGGCTCGCTGCTGCTGATTCCGCTGGCGTGCAGCCTGTTTGGCATCCCTAGCGAAATTGCCATGCAGGTGGTGGCGGTGGGCTTCATCATCGGCGTGCTGCAGGATTCGGCCGAGACGGCGCTGAACTCTTCGACCGATGTGCTGTTTACCGCGGCGGCGTGCCAGGCTGAAGAGCGGCGCAACGCTTGAGTTTGCCGGGGCCGCTTTGCGGCCCTTTCGCAGGCAAGCCAGCTCCCACAGGGATAGTGCCGGCCTTACGGCTTGTGCTGTACCTGTGGGAGCTGGCTTGCCGGCGATGATCCCAGTGATTGCTTAAGCCTGGCGCTTTACCTAGGCTAGTGGCCTTTCCCCAGCAATGAGACAGGGCCATGTCAGAACACGAAACCGTCGGCGAAGGCCGCTTCAACAGCATCGAGATCCGTATTCTCGGCTCGCTGATCGAGAAGCAGGCCACCAGCCCGGAAAGCTACCCGCTGACCCTCAACGCCCTGGTCCTGGCCTGCAACCAGAAGACCAGTCGCGAGCCGGTGATGAACCTCACCCAAGGCCAGGTCGGCCAGGCCCTGCGCGCCCTCGAAGGGCAAGACATGACCCGCCTGCAGATGGGCAGCCGCGCCGACCGCTGGGAACAACGGGTGGACAAGGCGCTGGAGCTGGTGCCGGCGCAACTGGTGCTGATGGGCCTGATGTTCCTGCGCGGGCCGCAAACCCTCAACGAACTGCTGACCCGCAGCAACCGCCTGCACGACTTCGACGACACCGAGCAGATCCAGCACCAGCTGGAGCGCCTGATCTCGCGCGGCCTGGCCTTGCACCTGCCACGCCAGGCCGGCCAGCGCGAAGACCGTTACACCCATGCCTTGGGCGACCCGGCGGAAATCGAGGCGATCCTTGCTGCACGGCAGCAGGAAGGCGGGGCACGCAGCAGCGGTGGCAATGTGTCGGAAGAGCGCATCGAAGCCCTCGAAGCGCGCATCGCGGCGCTGGAGGCACGCCTGGCCGAACTGGAAGGCTGAGCCGTCACGGCTCGGGGTCGGGGAAGTTGCGGCAGCTCTTGCGCTCGGCCAGCTCCCGGTCACTGGGGCGCTGGTCGACGAACACGGTGCGGCCGTCGGCGTAGATTTCCAGGTAGCCCCAGTGCAGGTCCTGCTCTTGCTGCCCGGGTTTTGGGGGGACTAGCCACCAGGGTTCGCGGCTGATCAGGGTCATGGGTGTGGTTCCTGAGGGTGTCTGCAGTAATCATAGACATCCTCAGATTCAGCTTTGTCAGTTCTGACGCATTCGCGGGCATGCCCGCTCCTACAGGACTCATCACAAATCTCAAGACCTGTGCAGTACCTGTGGGAGCGGGCATGCCCGCGAAAGGGCCGGTACGGGCTTACGCCGGTGCCGAAGTGCGGATCAGGTGGTCAAAGGCCGCCAGCGATGCCTTGGCCCCCTCACCCACCGCAATCACGATCTGCTTGTACGGCACAGTCGTCACGTCACCCGCCGCAAACACACCCGGGATGCTGGTCTGACCCTTGGCATCGACGATGATCTCGCCACGCGGCGACAGCTCGACGGTGCCTTTCAGCCAGTCGGTGTTCGGCAGCAGGCCGATCTGCACGAAGATGCCTTCCAGCGCCACTTCATGCTGCTGGTCGGTGGTGCGGTCCTTGTAACGCAGGCCGGTCACCTTTTCGCCATTGCCCAGCACTTCGGTGGTCAGCGCACTGGTGATCACCTTCACGTTCGGCAGGCTGTGCAACTTGCGCTGCAGTACCGCATCGGCACGCAGCTGGCTGTCGAACTCGATCAACGTTACCTGGGCGACGATACCCGCCAGGTCGATGGCCGCTTCCACGCCCGAGTTGCCACCACCGATCACCGCCACGCGCTTGCCCTTGAACAGCGGGCCGTCGCAGTGCGGGCAGTAAGCCACGCCACGGGCGCGGTATTCCTGCTCGCCCGGCACGTTCATTTCACGCCAGCGGGCACCGGTTGCCAGGATCACGGTCTTGGCCTTGAGCGAGGCGCCGCCAGCCAGGCGTACTTCGTGCAGGCCGCCATCGGTGGCCGGGATCAGCGCTTCTCCGCGCTGCAGGTTCATGATGTCCACGTCGTACTGCTTGACGTGCTCTTCCAGCGCCGTGGCCAGCTTCGGCCCTTCGGTTTCCTGTACCGAGATGAAGTTCTCGATGGCCAGGGTATCGAGCACCTGGCCGCCGAAACGCTCGGCCGCAATACCGGTGCGGATGCCTTTACGCGCGGCATAGATGGCTGCCGAAGCGCCGGCTGGGCCACCACCGACCACCAGCACGTCGAAGGCGTCCTTGGCGTTGATCTTCTCGGCTTGGCGACCGGCTGCGTTGGTGTCGATCTTGCCGAGGATTTCTTCCAGGCCCATGCGGCCCTGGCCGAACACTTCGCCGTTCAGGTAGATGCTCGGCACCGCCATGATCTTGCGCGATTCCACTTCCGCCTGGAACAGCGCGCCGTCGATGGCCACGTGGCGCACGTTGGGGTTGAGCACCGCCATCAGGTTCAACGCCTGGACCACATCCGGGCAGTTCTGGCACGACAGCGAGAAGTAGGTTTCGAAGGTGAATTCGCCTTCCAGCGCCTGGATCTGTTCGATCACTTCGGCACTGGCCTTGGACGGGTGCCCACCGACTTGCAGCAGTGCCAGCACCAGCGAGGTGAATTCGTGGCCCATGGGGATGCCGGCGAAGCGCAGGCTTATGTCGGCCCCCGGGCGGTTCAGCGAGAACGATGGACGACGGGCATCGCTGCCGTCCGCGCTGAAGGTAATAAGGTTCGACAGGCTGGCAATTTCCACCAGCAGGTCGTGCAATTCGCGGGATTTCGCGCCGTCGTCGAGGGAGGCAACGATCTCGATCGGCTGGGTGACCCGCTCCAGGTAGGTTTTCAGTTGCGATTTAAGCGTGGCGTCCAACATACGGGCGATTCCTTTTTCAAAACTCGGATACAAAAACGCCCAGGCGAGGTCGCCCGGGCGCTTTTACGGGGCGGTAGGTACTTCAGCTTTGGCGGCTGGCTACCGCCCGCGACATGCGCATCGGCTTAGATCTTGCCGACCAGGTCCAGCGACGGCGCCAGGGTGGCTTCGCCTTCTTTCCACTTGGCCGGGCAAACTTCGCCTGGGTGAGCGGCAACGTACTGGGCAGCCTTCACCTTGCGCAGCAGTTCGGCAGCATCGCGGCCTACACCACCGTCGTTCAGTTCGACGATTTTGATCTGGCCTTCCGGGTTGATCACGAAGGTACCGCGATCGGCCAGGCCGGCTTCTTCGATCAGCACGTCGAAGTTGCGCGAGATGACGTGGGTCGGGTCACCGATCAGCGGGTACTGGATCTTGCCGATGGTGTCCGAAGTGTCGTGCCAGGCTTTGTGGGTGAAGTGGGTGTCGGTGGACACGCCGTAGATTTCCACGCCCAGCTTCTGGAACTCGGCGTAGTTGTCAGCAAGGTCACCCAGCTCGGTCGGGCAGACGAAGGTGAAGTCGGCCGGGTAGAAGAACACGACAGACCACTTGCCTTTCAGGTCGGCTTCGCTGACCTGGACGAACTCGCCCTTGTGGTAGGCGGTGGCGTTGAACGGTTTGACCTGGCTGTTGATGATTGGCATGAGAGACGCTCCTTCATGGGGTTGGAATCAGTTGATGGAGAGAATCCTAACCGCTGGTCCCGATAAAGGCTCATTGGCAAAGCTCATGCTTGTGATTGGTTTTGGCTATAACCGAGGATAATTAATAGAAGGGAATGGGCTGAGCAAAGGATTGCGGGGCATTCAAGGGCCCCATCGCCGGCAAGCCAGCTCCCACAGGTACTGCGCAGGTCTCTGCACTTGTGCAATCCCTGTGGGAGCTGGCTTGCCGGCGATGAGGCCAGTGGCATCAGCGAGTGACCGTGCGCATGGTCACGAACTCTTCGGCAGCGGTCGGGTGCACGCCAATGGTTTCGTCGAACTGCTGCTTGGTCGCACCGGCCTTCAGGGCAACGCCCAGGCCCTGGATGATCTCGCCGGCGTCGGGGCCAACCATGTGGCAGCCCAGCACCTTGTCAGTCTCGGCATCGACCACCAGCTTCATCAGGGTTTTTTCCTGGATGTCGGTCAGGGTCAGTTTCATCGCACGGAAGCGGCTCTCGAATACCTGCACCTTGTGCCCGGCCTCCAGCGCCTGCTCCTCGGTCAGGCCCACGGTGCCGATGGGCGGCTGGCTGAATACTGCGGTGGGGATGTTCTGGTAGTCCACAGGGCGGTATTGCTCGGGCTTGAACAGGCGCCGGGCCACAGCCATGCCCTCGGCCAGAGCCACCGGAGTCAATTGCACGCGGCCAATCACGTCGCCAATGGCCAGGATCGACGGCGCGGTGGTCTGGTACTGCTGGTCAACCCGAATGTAACCGCGTGCATCCAGTTCGACACCGGTGTTTTCCAGGCCCAGGTTGTCCAGCATCGGGCGCCGGCCGGTGGCATAGAACACGCAATCGGTGACCAGCTCGCGACCATCCTTGAGGGTGGCCTTGAGGCTGCCGTCCTCGAGCTTGTCGATGCGCTGGATGTCGGCGTTGAACTGCAGGTCGAGGCCGCGCTTTTCCAGTTCTTCCTTCAGGTGCGTGCGCACCGAACCGTCGAAACCACGCAGGAACAGGTCGCCACGGTACAGCAGCGTGGTAGCCGCCCCCAGGCCCTGGAAGATGCCGGCGAACTCGACGGCGATGTAGCCACCGCCCACCACCAGCACCCGGCGTGGCAGGTCCTTGAGGTAGAAGGCTTCGTTGGAGGTGATGGCCAGTTCCTTGCCCGGAATGTCCGGCACCTGTGGCCAGCCACCGGTGGCGATGAGGATGTGCTCGGCGGTGTAGCGCTGGCCATCCACTTCCACTTCATTGGCACCGGTCAGGCGCGCATGCCCCTGCAGCAGGGTGACCCCGCTGTTGACCAGCAGGTTGCGGTAGATACCGTTGAGGCGCTCGATTTCCCGGTTCTTGTTGGCAATCAGGGTGCCCCAGTCGAAATGCCCTTCTTCCAGGGTCCAGCCGAAGCCTGCGGCCTGCTCCAGTTCGTCGGCGACGTGTGCGCCGTACACCAGCAGTTTTTTCGGCACGCAACCCACGTTGACGCAGGTACCGCCCAGGTAGCGGCTCTCGGCCACTGCCACCTTTGCGCCGAAGCCGGCGGCAAACCGCGCCGCGCGCACACCGCCGGACCCGGCACCAATCACGAACAGATCAAAATCGTAGGCCATGTATTCACTCCCCTAGGCAGGCGCCCAGCATAACGCACTGGGGCCGCTTTGCGACCCTTCGCAGGCCCGCCCGCTCCCACAGTACCGGCGCAACCTTGAAGGCCTGCACAGTACCTGTAGGAGCGGGCGTGCCCGCGAAGGGCTGCAAAGCAGCCCCAGTTATCAGCTTTGATACAAGTAGCGGCTTATCAGTAAGCCTTGCCAGTCTTGTAGTAGTTCTCGAAGCAGAAGTTGGTCGCGTCGATGTAGCCCTCGGCGCCACCGCAGTCGAAACGCTTGCCTTTGAACTTGTAGGCGATCACGCAGCCGTTCTGCGCCTGTTGCATCAGGGCGTCGGTGATCTGGATCTCGCCACCTTTGCCCGGCTCGGTGTTGGCGATGATGTCGAAGATGTCCGGGGTCAGGATGTAGCGACCGATGATCGCCAGGTTCGACGGGGCATCTTCCGGCTTTGGCTTCTCGACCATGTTGGTGACGCGGAAAATGTCGTCACGGATCATGTCGCCGGCGATCACGCCGTACTTGTTGGTTTCCTGCGGATCGACTTCCTGGATGGCGACGATCGAGCAACGGAACTGGTTGTACAGCTTGACCATCTGGGTCAGTACGCCGTCACCTTCCGGGTTCACGCACAGGTCGTCCGCCAGCACCACGGCGAACGGCTCGTCGCCGATCAGCGGGCGGCCAGTCAGGATGGCGTGGCCCAAGCCTTTCATTTCGGTCTGGCGGGTGTAGGAGAACGAGCACTCGTCGAGCAGACGACGGATACCAACCAGGTATTTTTCCTTGTCGGTGCCCTTGATCTGGTTTTCCAGCTCGTAGCTGATGTCGAAGTGGTCTTCCAGAGCACGCTTGCCGCGCCCGGTGACGATGGATATCTCGCTCAGACCGGCATCCAGTGCCTCTTCAACGCCATACTGGATCAGTGGCTTGTTGACCACCGGCAGCATTTCCTTGGGCATGGCTTTGGTAGCGGGCAGGAAGCGGGTGCCGTAACCGGCTGCCGGGAACAAGCATTTTTTGATCATATACGTCCTTACAAAAGGCTAGGCCTGTGGAATTCGGCGCAGTCTAATCAGGCGGCAGTCACCTTACAATGCCCTACCTGTGACCGATCGATGGGAAGATAGAGATAACCCAGTGTAGATAGTTCCGAGGGATCGTAAATATTGCTGTCATCCATGACCGTTGGATGACAGGAAATCGGGGTTGCCTGTACTGGCCCTATCGCCGGCAAGCCAGCTCCCACAAGGACTGCACAGTTTTCAAAAGCTACGCAGAGACCTGTGGGAGCTGGTTTGCCGGCGATAGGGCCCTGGCAGGCAATCAGCTACCCGTGCCCTGCCCGATCAACACCCCATCGACCTTCTGCCCATACAGGTTCACCCCGTCATTGGCATGGAACTTCACCCGCGTCTTCTCGATGGAGCCTTCCACCAGCCGCGGGTCCTGCGGCCGTTCATGGCGGTTGACCCAGGCCGCCACATCCCAGGCCTGCTGGTCACTCAGGCTGCCCGGCTTGCCCAGCGGCATGTTGTACTTGATGAACGACGCCGCGGTGTTGATGCGGTGCATGCCGGCGCCCCAGTTGTAGGAGTCCTTGCCCCACAGCGGCGGCATCACATACTCGCCCGCCACCTTCTGCCCCTCGCCGTTGTCGCCGTGGCAGATCGCACACTGCTCGCGATAAACCTGCTGGCCGCGCTTGAAGTCGTAACCGCCCTTGGGTTGCGGTACCTCCGGGTAACCTCGCCCGGCGATCTCCACGCCAGTCGGCGCCTTGGTCGACAGCCAGTACGAATACACCGCCAGCGCCGTCATCTGCGGGCTGTCGGCCGCAGGCGGCTTGCCGTTCATGCTGAACTGGAAGCAGCCCTGGATACGCTCGGCGTAGGTGTTGACCTTGTCGTTTTTCTTGCGGTACGCGGGGTACATCGGGTACGCCCCCCACATCGGCGCGGAATGCGCCAGCCGCCCCTGGTCAAGGTGGCAGTTGCTGCAGTTCATGCCGTTGCCCACGGCCTCAGGCATCAACCTGCGGGTGTCGACGAACAAGGCATGCCCCTCGCGCACCATCTTGCCAAAGGCATTGTCAGGCAACTCGCTTTCCGCTGGCGGCACGAACTGCGGCGCGGCCTGCACACCCGGCACTTTCAACTGCGACTGGTCTTCCATGGCGATCTGGGCGGCCTGGGCGCTGCCCATGGCCAGCAGCAGCAGGGCTGGAATCATCGGTTTCATGGCTTGACCTCCTGGCTGGCGGGGCGGGCGAAGAACTCGGCAACGGCCTTGATCTCGTCATCGGTCATGGCCTTGGCCACACCGACCATCAGCTGGTTGGGGTCATTGCTGCGGGTGCCGTCCCGCCAGGCATTGAGCTGCGCCACCAGGTAACTGGCGGGCTGGCCGGCCAAGGGCGGAAAGTGTTCGCCAACCCCGCCACCGCCCGGGCCATGGCATTGCACGCAACCAGGAATCTGCCGGCTCCAGTCACCGTACAGGGCCATGCGGGTGGTGGGGTCATCGGCAATCTGCTGGCGACGCAGGTCGCCTGCAGGGTCTGCCGGCAGGCTGGCCAGATAGGTGCTGACCGCCTCGATCTCATCCTCGCTCAGGGCATTGGCAAGCGGCTCCATCACCGGCTGCTTGCGGCTGCCGTTGCGCCAATCATGCAATTGCTTGCTGAGGTAAGCGGCCGGCAGCCCGGCCAGGCGTGGGAAGCCGGCAGCGGCAATGCCCTTGCCGTCCGGGCCATGGCAACCCAGGCAAGCCATGGCGGCGGGGTTGGCCCCGCCCTGGGTGAAGACTTTCTGGCCATCGGCGGCATGCGCCGCGGGCCAGGCCAGGATCAGCAGGCTGCCGATCACGACGCGACTCAGCGGTGTCATCACGAATCTCCTTTTCTATTGTTATATGCTTAGGCCTAAAACATATAAGCAAAAGGACCGTGATCAGTTGCCCTGGATCAACTACCGGAGATGCATTGGGTGGCTGCGGTGCGCACGTCGCCCAGGCGCAGCGGGAAGTTGTTCAGCCGTTCGTGCAGCTTGATGCTGCTGCCGCTGCCACGCTTGTCGATATCCACCAGCGCCGCCGGGCCCACGCCCGAGCTGATCTTCTGCGGCACGATCAGCCGCAGGCCATCGCCGCGCTGCTCTTCCACCAGCGGGTCGCGGGTATCGGCCAGCTTCTGCTTGACGCAATCGGCATACGCGCGTGGGGACTTGCCCGAGATTACATCAAGCGTTTCGCGCGACTGTTCCAGTTCCGTAACACTCACACAGCCACCCAGCGTCACCGCCACCGCCGCCACCATCCACTTCATTTGCAGCACCTCTGCCTTCAAGAATCCGCTTCGACCACAGCCAGGCCGTTTTGCTCCCTGCTTTGGCAGATTTATCTACGCCTGGCGGAACAGCGCGGCAGTGTAACCCGACATCGTGGTATCTTTCGCCTTTGCAGAACCAATCCTTGCGGAGCATCACATGAAATTCGTACACCAGCGCGAGCACCTGAACGAGGACGACATCGTCGTCATCGAGTGCTCCCAGCGCTGCAACATCCGCCTGATGAACGACGCCAACTTCCGCAGCTTCAAGAACGGCGGCCGTCACACCTACCACGGTGGCCATTTCGACAAGTTCCCGGCGAAGATCACCGTGCCCAGCACCGGTTTCTGGAACATCACCATCGATACCGTGACAACCCGCCCGATCTCGGTCACCCGCAAGCCAACCTTGACCCACAAGATCAAGATCGTCCGTCGTTCATCGTCGAAACTCAGATAAGGCCACCATGACCCAGACCACCAAGTACGTCATCAAGTACAAGCTCGACGGCCAGCGCCGCTGGGACTTCGCACTGATGCCCGACGCCTCCCTCGAACAAGCCCTGGAAGCCCTGCGCAAGATTCACGGCGAAGACGCCGAGAAGATCAGCGACATCCAGGTCAGCAAAGCCTTGTAAGCCCCCGCCGCACCGCTCGCCCGCGCAAGGAGAACCGCATGAGCCACTGGCCCGACCGCCGCATCCTCGACCTGCTGGGCATCGAGTTGCCCATTCTGCAGGCCCCCATGGCCGGTGCGACGGGCTCGGGCATGGCCATTGCCGTGGGCCTGGCGGGCGGTTTGGGCGCCCTGCCCTGCGCCATGCTCACGGGCGACCAGGTGCGCGCCGAGATCGCCGCCTTCCGCGCCGGCTGCCCGGGCCGCCCGTTGAACCTGAACTTCTTCTGCCACCAGCCGCCAGCGCCCGATGCCGAGCGCGATGCACGCTGGAAGCAGGCGCTCGAGCCCTATTACAGCGAAGTGGGCGCAGACTTCGCGGCGCCCACACCGGTGTCCAACCGCGCGCCTTTCGACGAACAGAGCTGCCAGCTGGTCGAGCAACTGCGCCCGGAGGTGGTGAGTTTCCACTTCGGCCTGCCCCAGCCCGACCTGCTGCAACGGGTAAAGGCCAGCGGTGCCAAGGTGCTGTCCAGCGCCACCACCGTAGAGGAAGCCGTGTGGCTGGAGCACCACGGCTGTGATGCGATCATTGCCATGGGCTATGAAGCAGGCGGCCATCGCGGCATGTTCCTCAGCGACGATATCACCAGCCAGATCGGCACCTTCGCCCTGGTGCCACAGGTGGCCGATGCGGTCAGCGTGCCGGTGATTGCCGCCGGCGGCATTGCTGACCACCGCGGCCTGTTGGCGGCACTGGCCTTGGGTGCTTCGGCAGTGCAGATCGGAACAGCGTACCTGTTCTGCCCCGAAGCCAAGGTCTCGCCGGCGCATCGCCAGGCCCTGGACAGCGCGCCCGCCAGCGACACGGCGCTGACCAACCTGTTCACCGGCCGACCGGCGCGCGGCATCAACAACCGCATCATGCGCGAGCTGGGGCCGATGAGCGACCTTGCGCCGCGCTTCCCACTGGCCGGCGGAGCGCTGATGCCTTTGCGGGCGATTACGGATCCGCAGGGCAATAGCGATTTCAGCAACCTGTGGTCGGGGCAGGCGCTGCGGCTGGGCAGGCATATGCCGGCGGGCGAGCTGACCCGGGAGATTGCCGAAAAGGCGCTGGCCTTGGTCGGCTGCAAGGCTTCTGCATAAGCAGGCTCGGCCTCTTCGCGGGCTTGCCCGCTCCCACAGGTTCACCACTGGTTTTGAATGCCGCGCAGTACTGTGGGAGCGGGCAAGCCCGCGAAGGGGCCGGACCTGCCCATGCATCATCCTGCCCCTTCCCGGCCCATGGCCTATCGCTATATAGTTCAGGCTATAACGATAACCCCCAAGGAACTGTCTTCATGCGTATCCGCCCGTTCCACCTGGCTGCCACCGCCCTGGCCAGCCTGCTCGCCTTCAACACTGCCTGGGCCGATGAAGTCCAGGTCGCGGTCGCAGCGAACTTCACAGCCCCCATCCAGGCCATTGCCAAAGACTTCGAAAAAGACACCGGCCACAAGCTGGTCGCCGCCTATGGCGCCACCGGCCAGTTCTACACACAAATCAAGAACGGGGCGCCGTTCGAGGTATTCCTGGCGGCCGACGACAGCACCCCGGCCAAGCTCGAGCAGGAAAAGGCCATTGTCCCGGGCTCGCGCTTCACCTACGCCATCGGCACCCTGGCCCTGTGGTCGGCCACGCCCGGCTATGTCGACGCCAACGGCGAAGTGCTGAAGAAGAACCAGTTCAAGCACCTGTCCATCGCCAACCCGAAAACCGCTCCCTACGGCCTGGCCGCCACCCAGGTGCTGGGCAAGCTGAAGCTGACCGAAGCCACCAAGCCCAAGCTGGTCGAAGGGCAGAACATCACCCAGGCGTTCCAGTTCGTCTCCACCGGCAACGCCGAGCTGGGCTTTGTCGCCCTGTCGCAAATCTACAAGGACGGCAAGGTCGAAAGCGGTTCGGCCTGGATCGTGCCCTCCTCCCTGCACGAGCCCATCCGCCAGGACGCGGTAATCCTCGAAAAAGGCAAGGACAACCCCGCCGCCAAGGCCTTGGTCGATTACCTGAAAGGCCCGAAAGCCGCGGCTGTGATCAAATCCTACGGTTATGAAATCTGATGCCACTGGACGCCAGTGACCTGGGTGCCATCTGGCTGACCGTGAAACTGGCCAGCCTGACCACCCTGATCCTGCTGATCGTCGGCACGCCCATCGCCTGGTGGCTGGCGCGCACGCGCTCGTGGCTGCGCGGGCCGGTGGGCGCGGTAGTGGCCTTGCCGCTGGTGCTGCCACCCACGGTGATCGGCTTCTACCTGCTGATTGCCCTCGGCCCGCATGGCTGGCTGGGCCAGGCGAGCCAGGCGCTGGGCCTGGGCAGCGTGGTGTTCAGCTTCACCGGCCTGGTGATCGGCTCGGTGATCTACTCCATGCCGTTCGTGGTCCAGCCGCTGCAGAATGCCTTCGGCTCCATTGGCCAGCGCCCGCTGGAAGTGGCCGCCACACTGCGCGCCAGCCCCTGGGACACCTTCGTCCACGTGGTGCTGCCGTTGGCCCGCCCGGGCTTCATCACCGCCAGCATCCTCGGTTTCGCCCACACCGTGGGCGAGTTCGGCGTGGTGTTGATGATTGGCGGCAACATCCCCGACAAGACACGCGTGGTCTCGGTGCAGATTTTCGACCATGTCGAGGCCATGGCCTATTCGCAAGCACACTGGCTGGCAGGTGCCATGCTGGTGTTCTCGTTCCTGGTGCTGCTCCTGCTGTACGCTGGGCGCCGCGGCAAGGCTGGCTGGAGCTGATATGAGCGCATCGATTGTGGCGCGCCTGAAACTGGCGCGCGACGACTTCACCCTGGACGTCGACCTGCACCTGCCCGGGCGCGGCATCAGCGCGCTGTTCGGCCACTCCGGCTCTGGCAAGACCAGCTGCCTGCGTTGCCTGGCCGGGCTGGAACGGGCCGCCAGCGCCTACATCGAGGTCAACGGCGAAGTCTGGGAAGACAGCGCCCGTGGCTACTTCCAGGCACCACACCTGCGCCCGGTGGGCTACGTGTTCCAGGAGGCCAGCCTGTTCCCGCACCTGTCGGTACGCGGCAACCTGGAGTTCGGCTGGCGCCGGGTGGCCGCTGCCGAGCGCAAGGTCAGCCTCGACCAGGCCTGCCAGCTGCTGGGTATCGGCCACTTGCTGGCACGCCGGCCGGCAACCTTGTCCGGTGGCGAGGCGCAGCGGGTGGGCATTGCCCGCGCCCTGCTCAGCAGCCCGCGCCTGCTGTTGATGGACGAGCCGCTGGCTGCCCTCGACGGGCCGCGCAAGCGCGAAATCCTGCCCTATCTGGAGCGCCTGCACGACGAACTGGACATCCCGCTGGTGTATGTCAGCCATGCCCAGGAGGAAGTGGCGCGGCTGGCCGACCACCTGGTGTTGCTGGAGCAAGGCCAGGCAGTGGCCAGCGGCCCGATCGGCGAAACCCTGGCCCGTCTCGACCTGTCGCTGGCCGAGGGCGAGGATGCCGGTGTGGTATTCGAGGGCCTGGTGGTCGGGCACGACCCGCACTACGACCTGCTCGACCTGCGCCTGCCCGGCAACGATGGGCCGCTGTTGCGTATCGCCCACCCGGCCCAGGCGATGGGCAGCACCTTGCGGGTCAAGGTACAGGCTCGTGACGTCAGCCTGGCCCTGGCAGCCGACAGCACTTCGAGCATTCTCAACCGCCTGCCAGTGCGCGTGCGCGAAAGCCGCCCGGCCTCCAACCCGGCCCATGTGCTGGTCAGCCTGGATGCCGGCGGCAACGCCTTGCTCGCACGCATCACCCGCTTCTCGGCAGACCAGCTCGGCCTGCACCCGGGCCAGGTGCTGTTCGCCCAGATCAAGTCGGTGGCGTTGCTGGGCTGAGCATCGGCCCCATGGCTGGTGTCCATTGATCAGTGACCTGATCGAGGCCTGCCAGCCATGCTTGACTGCCCCCTGCCGCGCTCCCTGCACTACGTCGACGACAGCCAGCCGGGCCTGACCCGGCGGCGCTGGCGGGGGCGCTTCATCTACCTGGATGCCGACGGCCAGCGGGTGCGCGACAGCGATACCCTCGCCCGCATCGCTGCACTGGTAATCCCCCCGGCCTATACCGAGGTGTGGATCTGCGCCGACCCGCAAGGCCACCTGCAGGCGACAGGTCGCGATGCCCGTGGCCGCAAGCAATACCGCTACCATGCGCAGTGGCGCGAAGTACGCGACCAGCACAAGTATGGGCGCATGCTGGCGTTTGCCCAGGCCCTGCCGAAACTGCGTGCACAACTGCACGCCCACCTTGCCCGGCCAGGCCTGGACCGGGAAAAGGTAATGGCGCTGGTGGTCAGCCTGCTGGACCACACCCTGATCCGCATCGGCAACCAGCGCTACCTGCGTGAAAACCAGTCCTATGGCCTGACCACCCTGCGCAACCGCCATGTCGAGGTGAAGGGCAGCAGCATCCGCTTCCAGTTCCGCGGCAAGCGTGGCGTCGAGCATAACGTCAGCCTCAACGATCGGCGCCTGGCCAACCTGCTCAAGCGCTGCATGGAGCTGCCCGGGCAAGCGCTGTTCCAGTACCTGGACGACGACGGCCAGCGCCACAGTGTCGGCTCCAGCGAGGTCAACCAGTTTCTGCAGCAGCTGACCGGCGCCGACTTCACCGCCAAGGACTACCGCACCTGGGCCGGCAGCAGCCTGGCCCTGGACCTGCTCAGGCCCTTGGCCTGGGAACCCGAGAGCGAAGCCAAGCGCCAGGTCGCCGCCATCGTTCGCCAGGTAGCATCACGCCTGGGCAACACGCCGGCGGTGTGCAGGCGCTGCTACATCCACCCGGCTGTACTTGAACACTATGCCCTGGGGCGCCTGGCCAACTTGCCGAAGAACCGTGTACGCAAAGGCCTGGACCGTGAAGAAGTAGCCTTGCTGTTATTTCTTCAGGCACTCGAGGAACAGGATGACCATTAACCCGGTCTATTCAGACCATGATGCGAAGAAATTTCCCATTGGCCGCCAAGCCCCCTATTCTTGCCACCGAGCACCTTGGCCGACAAACCGCTGGCGGTTTGCTTCGGCACCTGCGACTGAAGACACGCAACAGAATTTGTCTGTCGGGGAATTACTATCCGCCGAAAGCGTCTTTAATGAGAAGGAAGAGGGACAAGCTCCCGCCGCCGTGGCAACTAGCCCGACGGACTTTTACATCACCAAGGAGAACTACATGCTGATACTCACCCGCAAGGTTGGCGAAAGCATCGTCATCAACGATGACATCAAAGTCACCATTCTGGGCGTCAAAGGGATGCAGGTGAGGATCGGTATCGATGCACCGAAAGACGTCCAGGTCCATCGCGAAGAGATCTTCAAGCGTATCCAGGCTGGCAGCCCAGCCCCGGAAAAGCACGACGACTCGCACTGAGCGACCTGCTTCAAGCCGCACGGACGCGCTTGATCGCCCCGCGCCTCAGGTGCCCAGCAGTTCGTGCACCTTGGCGATCATACAGTCCATGTCGAACGGTTTGTCGAACACCGCGGCGAACAGTTCCGGGCATCCCTGGTTGGCCTGCGCGCCACTCATGAGGATGACCGGCAACTCGCTCAAGGCCGGGTCTTCACGCATCGAGCGCACCAGCTCCTCACCGTTGAGCAGTGGCATCATGTAGTCGGTGATAACGAGCTGAACGCGCTTTTCCTTCAGTGCCTCCAGCGCCTTGCAGCCGTTGCTCGCCTTTTCCACCAGAAAACCTTCGTCCTCCAGGGCAAAACCGAGGATGTCGGCAATCAGGTACTCGTCATCGACGATCAGGATGGTATTCATCGCCCGCCCCGTCACCCGCTCCCCTGCGGCACCGGCGTTCCCGAGAGCACACCGCAGGCGCCTTCGAACGCCTTGCGCAGGGTAATGCCTTGCGGCCCGATCAGCAGCTCGTGCAAGGCAGGGTCATGGTGGCTGTCACGCACCTTGAGGATCGACAGCATGCGCCGCAACTGCGAATCCAGCTCGACGAAGCGCATCAGCATCAGGTTGTCGACGATACTCGACAGGTCCGGGGCCGGGGCGCTGATTTCCGCGCCGAAAATGTCGCGCATTTCCCAGGTGAGCATCACGCTGACATCGCGCGCGCGCAGCTCGCCGGCCAGGGCGCGGAAAAACGCATTGAGCCGCGCCGGGTCGATGGCCAGGCGGCTGAACGCCCCCAGGCTGTCGATCAGCACGCGCTTGCTGCCTTGCGCTTCGACTCGCTCGAGCAGGCGCGCACCGACCTGGTCCAGCAGGCCCTCGGTGGTCGGCTGCCAGCACAGCTGCAGGCTGCCGCCCTGCTCCATGGCTGCAAAATCGTAACCCAGCGACGCGGCCTTGATTCGCAGGCGCTCCGGCGTTTCGTAGAAGCCGAAATGCAGCCCCGGCGCCTGCGGGCTGCTGGCACCGAGAAAAGCCAGGCCCAATGACGTCTTGCCAATACCCGAGGGCCCGATCAGCAGGCTGACCGAGCCGGTGGCCAGGCCGCCACCGAGCATTTCATCCAAGGTCGCCACCCCGCTGCTGACGCGCTCCAAGGTGGCGCTGCCCGCCTGGCTGGGGTGGCTGAACAGCGACTCCAGGCGCGGGTATACATGCATGCCGGCTCCATCGATGAGGCATTCATGGCGCCCCGACAACGCCGCACTGCCCCGTGTCTTGCGCAGCTGGATATGGCGCACGGCGCGGCTGCCGAACAGTTGCTCGCCCAGTTCGATCACGCCGTCGACCATGGTGTGCTCCGGGCTGCCTTCTTCCAGCCGGGCGCTGGTCAGCAGCAGCACGGTGCAACCGGCAAAGGCCGCATGGCCCTGTAGTTCGGAGACGAATTTCTTGGTGTCCAGCGCTGTTTCCGCACGCACCCGGGCATTGAGCACACCATCGACGATCAGCAGGCTGGCCTGCTGGCGGGCGATTTCCTGGCGCAGCAGCCGTACCACGGCGTCCAGGCCTTCCTGCTCCAGGGTGTCGAAAGCACTGACGAACTGGATCGGGTCGCCGACCAGCGCCGGGTCAAAGAACTCCAAGGTCGCCAGGTACTGGAACAGCCGCTCGTGCGACTCGCTCAGCAAGGTAGCCACCAGCACCCTGCCACCGCCGCGCACATGCCCGCAGGCCAGCTGGTTGGCGAGGATGGTCTTGCCCGCGCCCGGCGGGCCCTGAATGATGTAGGACGCGCCAGCCACCAGGCCACCCTGGAGCAACGCATCGAGCCCATCGATCCCCGTCACCAGCCGCCTGAGTGCCTGTGCCATGGTGTTCTACCTGTCGAGTTGGCTGTCCGCCTGCTGATAGATTGGCAAGTAGAGCTGCATGCAAGTTCCCCGGCCGGGCTCGCTGTCCACGCAAATGGCACCACCGCTTTGCCTGGCAAAACCATACACCTGGCTAAGGCCCAGGCCAGTCCCCTTGCCAAAGGGCTTGGTAGTGAAAAACGGTTCGAAAATCCGCGGCAGTACCGCTGGCGCTATGCCCTCGCCGCTGTCTTCCACCTCGAAACGCACAAACCCGCCGTGCAGGCCTTCCACCTCGCCGGCCAGTTCGACCACATCGACGGTCAAGCCGATCCGGCCCTGCCCCGTGATGGCATCGCGGGCATTGAACAACAGATTGAGCAGCACCATCTGCAATTGCCCGGCATCCACCTCGATCAGGGGCAGGTCCGGTTGCAACACCACCTCCAGGTCAATCGAACCGGGCAGCGCATGCTCCAGTAGACCACGGGTGGCGGCAATAAGGTTCGCCGGGGCGACACAAGCCACATCAAGCTTGCGGTGGCGGGCAAAGCTGAGCAGTTGCTGGGTCAGTTCGGTGCCCCGCTGCCCGGCATCCAGAATATGCTGCAGCATGCGCTGGGCGCGTGCCGGGTCCTGTGTGGCCAGTGCCAGGCGCGCCGAGCTGATGATGATGGTAAGCATGTTGTTGAAGTCATGCGCCAGGCCACCGGTCAACTGGCCGAGGGCCTCCAGCTTCTGTGCCTGGAACAGCTGGGCGCGCACCGCGTCCAGTTGCAGCGCCGACTCGCGACGGTCGGTGATGTCCCGGGTCACCTTGGCCAGGCCGACGACCTGGCCCTGGTCATCGCGAATCACATCCAGCGCGGCCAGCGCCCAGAATTGCGTGCCATCCTTGCGTACGCGCCAGCCTTCATCCTGCGCCACGCCCTGCTCCAGCGCCTGGCGCAGCAAGCGCTCCGGGCGGCCTTCGGTGCAATCCTGCGGGGTGAAGAACAACGAGAAATGCTGGCCGATCACTTCATCGGCACGGTACCCCTTGATGCGTTGCGCGCCTGCGTTCCACGACACCACATGGCCGGATGGGTCGAGCATGTAGATGGCGTAATCCACCACCGACTGAACCAGCTGTTCATAGCGGTGGGCAGGCATGACAGGGTGGTCGAGGCAGTCAGCTGAAACCATGCGAGCTCCACCGGTACGGCAGGAGGGAAGATAGGGCGAGGCTCAACGCTCTGGCTCAACCAGCACCGGGCTGATGCGCCGCGGCATCGCCACTTTCAGCAGCCACAAGCCGACCAGTAGGATAAGCCCGCCACCGGCCAGGGCCATCAGGCGCTGCGGTTGAGGGTGTTCGGCATCGAACCCCAACATCAGCAGGTAACCGCCCAGGCTGATCAGGCTGAGGTAGAGAAACGCCCCCAACACGACCACCAGCACGAACAACAGTCGCCAGAACAGCCGTGGGCGTACGATACGCTCGGAAGTACCGGACTGATTCATCACCGCACTCTTGGATCCAATAAAGGGGCAACAGTGGCGTAATGACAGCAAGGTGTCAATTGCCCAATCGATCGACCCTTCATTCTGTTGATCATAGGTGCTGTGGTTGACTCAACTATAACAATGGGTTATAAAGCGCGCTTGATTGCGAAGCCCTTCTGCTTAGAAGCGAGCTGGTCGTTACGACCCCTTCAAGCGTGCGAGTGTGGTGGAATTGGTATACACAGCAGACTTAAAATCTGTCGGCGTGAGCCTTGCGGGTTCGAGTCCCGCCACTCGCACCAAATTCTTTGCGAAGGCGCCCTTGCGGCGCCTTTTTGCTGCCCGCCAGCAATCCTTTGCGCAGCTGCTAGAGTGGAGCTTGTCCCCGTCCACTGGAACGCCGCCATGCGCTACTCCCTGTTCGATGGTCAACGCGACATCATTATCCTGATTGCCCGTGTGCTGCTGATGATCCTGTTCGTCTTGTCTGGCTGGGGCAAGCTGACCGGGTTCGAAGGCACGGTCGGCTACATGACTTCACTGGGCGCCCCTGCCCCCATGCTGGCAGCGGCAGTTGCCGTGCTCATGGAGTTCGTTGTCGGCATCCTGCTGATCCTCGGTTTCTACACCCGGCCGCTGGCCTTCCTGCTGGCGCTGTTCGTGCTGGGCACGGCGCTGCTGGGCCACCCGTTCTGGAGCATGGTCGACCCTGAGCGCAGCGCCAACATGACCCAGTTCCTGAAAAACCTCAGCATCATGGGCGGCCTGCTGATGCTGGCAGTGAGCGGCCCTGGGCGTTTTTCGGTAGACGGGCGCTGAGTCAGTCGTCTTCGCAGTCGTCGAACCAGGCTGGGTGATCGCGCTCCTCGTCATCGAGGTCATCCAGCGTTTCCTCGTCTTCCTCAACCTCGTCCTCGGCGCCCTGGGCATCCGCTTCAGGCTCCAAATCGTCGTAGAGGAATTCGTGGTCAAGCAGGTGATCGTGCTCGGGTTCGTGCAGGTCGTCTTCGTCGTGCATGCTGGCTCCTGGGCTGGTGGCAGGCCTGTATAGGCTGATCGGCTGCGCAGGTCAATGCGTTACCGCTTAATGCTCGGTTAACCGGCCGGGTCCACTCTGCAGGCTCTCCCTTCAAACGTTGCTTGCCCGCCTTCCATGGCGGGCTTTTTTATCCCCTGGGTTTTCCCTTCGTCCAGCCTTGGCAAATCACAGTGAACTGCGCCCATGCTGGCCAGGCTCGCAAATGATGCAGGTCCTGTCGTTTTTCAAGGAGAAAGCCCATGGCTGTGTATATCGACAACCTCATCATCACCACTCCCGTGCCGAAGTCCGCGACCAACCCGGTGGCGCTGGAGTTGACCGGCGCCCAGGCGCTGGCGACCCTGCCCGAAGTCATCGCCCGCCTGAGCGACGGCTCGATCCGCATGACCGCCCCTACCAAGGGCGCCTCCAGCAAAAGCACCCACCGCACCCGCTGTGAGTGGAAGGAGCCCACATACTGGGCACTGAACAGCGGCGCCCAACACCGCAATCACCAGACCATGACACTGCAGAAAGTGAACTTTGCGCAAAAAGTGGTGATTGCCCAGATGCACGTCAAAGACGACGACAACCCGCCCATCAAGGTGTTCTGGAACAAGGGCAAGATCACCGTGGGCTTCCGGACCGACTTCAACCAGACGGCCACAAGCAGCAGCACGGTGCTGGCCGACGTACCGCTCGGTGCCCGTTTCGATGTGAGCATCGACGTGACGAACAACGGCGCCTGCACGGTCAGTGCAAGCTGCAACGGCCGTATTGGCAGCACATCGCCTCTGCAACTGGGTGCGACCTGGGCAACGCGCACGCTCAACTTCCATGGTGGGGTATACAACCAGGTGGACTACACCGACGACACGCCTGCCGAGGACGGCTCGGTGTGCGTCATCAGCCAACTGGAACTGAGCCATGCATGACATGCTCATGACCTGACCTTCACGAAATACTGACATCCGGGTGGGCACACTGGCCCTGCTCCGTATGTTCTTGCAGCCCGCCGCATTATTGCCGCGGGCTTTTCTTTTTGTGGCGAGCCTTACGCAGAACCCTGCAGGGCCCTGCTGCGTACAAGCCTCCCACCCCAGACCATGACCTGAAGCAGTTTTGCCCCACCCGGCAAGGGCTATGCTAACCCGGCGATAACCCAAGCTCATTCGGATAGACACGGAGGCTCCTATGAAAGCTGCTGTTGTTGCACCAGGCCGTCGCGTGGATGTGGTGGAGAAAACCCTGCGCCCCCTCGAGCACGGTGAAGCGCTGCTGAAGATGCAATGCTGCGGTGTGTGCCACACCGACCTGCATGTGAAAAATGGCGACTTCGGTGACAAGACCGGTGTGGTGCTAGGCCACGAAGGCATCGGCGTGGTCCAGGCAGTAGGGCCAGGCGTCACCTCGCTCAAACCGGGCGACCGCGCCAGCGTGGCTTGGTTCTACCAGGGCTGCGGGCATTGCGAGTATTGCAACAGCGGCAACGAAACCCTGTGCCGCGAAGTGAAGAACTCCGGCTACACCGTGGACGGCGGCATGGCCGAAGCCTGCATCGTCAAGGCCGACTACTCGGTAAAAGTGCCCGACGGGCTCGACTCCGCTGCCGCCAGCAGCATTACCTGCGCCGGCGTGACCACCTACAAGGCGGTGAAGATCTCCAACATCCGCCCTGGCCAATGGATCGCCATCTACGGCCTCGGCGGCCTGGGCAACCTTGCCCTGCAATACGCCAAGAACGTCTTCAACGCCAAAGTGATCGCCATCGACGTCAACGAAGAGCAACTGCGCTTCGCCAGCGAGATGGGCGCCGACCTGGTCATCAACTCACGCACCGAGGATGCCGCCAAGGTCATCCAGGCCAAGACCGGTGGCGCCCATGCCGCCGTGGTTACCGCCGTTGCCAAGGCTGCCTTCAACTCGGCCGTTGATGCCCTGCGTGCGGGTGGCCGCCTGGTTGCGGTCGGCCTGCCGTCGGAAGCGATGAACCTGAACATTCCTCGGCTGGTGCTGGACGGTATCGAAGTGATCGGCTCGCTGGTCGGTACCCGCCAGGACCTGCAGGAAGCTTTCCAGTTTGCGGCGGAAGGGAAAGTGGTGCCGAAGGTGACCCTGCGGCCGATCGAGGATATCAACCAGATCTTCGATGAGATGCTGGACGGCAAGATCAAAGGGCGAATGGTGATTCAGTTCGCGGGGTGATGGCCCATGTGCGCTGGCTGTTGGTGCAGCGCACGCTACCCTGCTGCATTCGAGCGCGGGCGGTCAGAGATGGCTTCCGCCCCTTGTAAAGCGAACCAATGGGTGCGCCTTGGGCTCTGGTTTCGGGTAAGCGCTATGCTTCATATACGGTTTTATCCAAGTCGTGGTTTGTAGTTGCTTCGCAAGCCGCAAACTGGCTAGCACATCGAGGTCAATGTATGGGCATCCGCAGCTTGGCGAAAAACCTGCCACCCGATCCGGACAATGACGGCTGGGTGCTTGGATGGGGCGTGCTGAGAGACCGGCATCCCTGGCATTTCGTCGATGTTTATGCCGACCAGAAGACTGCCAGGGCCGAGGCGGAGCGCCGCGGGGTTGGCTATGTTGTGGAGTTCGGCTCGCACCGCCTGGGATCGGATGAATTCGTTTGCGGGATATCCCCGCCTGAAGGCTAGCGTTTGAATGGACGGAGCGGCGGGCGATGGATCCTGCGGCCGTAGGCGACAGACAGCTATCGACCCAAAGCGCACATCTGTAACCGGGGCCGCTTCGCAGCCCATCGCCGGCAAGCGCGGCTCCCACAAGTACAGCGCATGCCTGAAGGCTGGTGATATTCCTGTGGGAGCCGGCTTGCCGGCGATGAGGCCTGCACTGACTACAGAGCTTTGGATCAGTGTCCGCTTTGGGTCGAAAGCAGCCTTTCAGCAAAGGCATGAAACCAACAACTTTGATAGTTCTGACTAGTCGACGAGGCCGACATGCCCTGGCCGGCGTTACCCCTTGGTCAGATCAACCAATGGCGTCTGCCGCACCTCGGTTTCGCGCCCTCCTTGTATCTGGCCAACCTGCTTCAAGGCCTTGTCCACTGCCACCTTGTCCGCCAACAAGCTGTAGCTGATGTGGAACTGCCTGTGTTCCTTCGGTCCGATTGTCGGCACCAGGTTCAGTGGCCGCTGGTAACGGCGGTTGTAGGAAAAACTCGTTCCCGGCTCGAGCCCGGTCACATAACCCTGGCCTTGGGTATCGGTATTTTTCCACAGTGAAAATACAGGCAATGTCCGAGTATTGAAGCCGACCGAAACGCCCAGACTGCCAGCCTTGTCATGCAACACGGCCAACGTATTGCCCTGGTCATCGGCATACGGCACCACGTTATAAACCGTTTCGTCATAGTCCTTGGTGGGCGCTCGGTAGGTTTGCCAATCGGCCAGATCTTCCCTTGCCTTGTCGTTGAACGGCGACACCTGTTTCACTGGCGCGGCGAACCGAGCGCCCTGCTCCAGAAACGGGGTGCTGAAGTTACTGTGATACAGCGCCTGGTATTCCTTCGGATAATCGCCGTTGTTGGTCAGGGTGTCGTTGAGGACAAACATCACGCTGCCCGGTTCGGTGACCAATTCAGTCACGACGGAGAAGTCGACCTTCTTGAACGCCTGCTCTTTCAGTTCGCCACGCAGGCTGATGGCGTATGGTGGTTTCTCATCGATGTGCAGGGTGACTTTGTTCGCAGGTATGTTGGCGGCCCGACCGTGCAGGGTCAGCAACTCGCCATTGTCGACGCCGGGGTGGCCGACCCATTCGTAACCGCAGCGGGCGACCAGTTCGTTGAAGCCCTCCAGCCAGCCCAGGCCATTGCGCCCATTGAGTTCGATGAAGGACGGGTTGACCACTTCCTTGACCGGCGAATCCCAGCCCATGCGCACATTGCCGACCGACGCCTGCAAAACGTTCATTCCGCGGGTCGGCACTACTGAAAGTTTCATCGTACCGTTATCGATGTCGACGATGCTGACACCCTCTTGCCGGCCTCCGTGCAAGGTGCGCAAGGTAACGCTGAAGGGCTTGTCGGTTTTTACGCCAAGTTGCTGGCTGGTGATCTGCCAGTTCTGGGCGGCTTTATCGGTGTCGAGCAGAACGTAATCCCAGGCCATGGTGTGGGAGGCTGCGGACAGGGCGCCGAGAGCAACGAAGAATTTGAGGAGGGGCATGACAGGTTGCCTTTCTTGGAGTTGTTCCCCTTTATAGACACGAAGAAACGTTTCAGCAAGCTAGCCTAGCGATGCTTTCGATTGGCACAGGTTTCTTTAGCTAGTTTCAGGGAGTAGCCTCGGCCCAGTGAATCTTTCGAGCCCGATCAGGTTATCAACCTTGTGAAAGCATCAGAGAGACAGAACAATTGCCGAACTCGATAGAATCTTGATTGCCATGCCAGACGGTTTCCCTGATTTGCCCTCGCTGAACGCGTTGCGTGTTTTTGAAGTGGTGGCTCGCCGCTTGAACTTCCGTGTGGCTGCCGAGGAACTGGGCGTGACCCAGGCGGCAGTTGCCCAGCAGATACGTGGGCTGGAGGCGAGCCTGGATCTGCGTTTGTTTGAACGCCTGCCCCGTGGCTTGGCGTTGACTGATGCGGGCCTGGGCTACAGCGGAAGCATTCGCAGTGCACTGGCCATGATCGACGAGGCAACACGCCTGCTTCGGCCACAGACTTCTCACTTGACAGTCAGCGTTACACCTACCTTCGCCTCGAAATGGCTGATTCCCAGGCTGGGCAATTTTGCGCAGAGCCACCCAGACATCGACTTGCGTGTGCTGGCAACCGACCGGCTGTCGCACTTCAGCACCGATGGTGTGGATATCGCTGTCCGCTATGGCAAGCCCGAGTTCGGAGCAGGTTTGAATAGCGAGCTGCTGATGGAGCAGCGAATCGTTGCGGTGGCCAGCCCAAGGCTGTTCGAAGGCAGCGAAATACCTGCCAGCTTTGCGCAGTTGCAGGACTTCGTCATGTTGCACGATGCCCATAATTTCTGGCCTCAGTTCCTTGCAGAGCTGTTCCCGCATCACCTGCAACCCACCGCCAGAAATCTGCGCTTCAATCAGACCTCATTGGCCATTGAAGCGGCAATCAGCGGCCAGGGCATTGCCTTGGCCAGCCCTGCATTCGTCGGTGATGACATTGCCGCAGGCCGACTGATGCAGGTTTTTACCCAGCAACTCAGGGTCGACAAGTCGTTTTATCTGGTCTGGCCACGCAAGATGAAACAGCCGGACTCATTGAGCGTCGTCCAACACTGGCTCAAGCAACAAGCTGTCGATAGTTAATCTATCGCAATAGTGAAGTTTAGCTGTCTCCCTCGCCAATAGGCCTGCTGCTAAGGTGAATGCACCTGAAAAATCCACACTGAGAGATTGGAGGCAGCATGTCAGTAGAAAAAGTTGCGATTATCACGGCAGGTGGCAGCGGCATGGGCGCAGCGGCAGCACGACGCCTGGCCGCCGACGGCTTCAAGGTTGGGATTCTCTCCTCGTCGGGCAAGGGCGAGGCGTTGGCTGCCGAACTCGGCGGTATTGGTGTAACCGGTAGCAACCAGTCGGTTGAAGACCTGCAACGCCTGGTCGACGCTGTCGTGGAGAAGTGGGGCCGTATCGATGTGCTGGTCAATAGCGCCGGCCATGGTCCACGCGCGCCAATCCTGGAAATCAGCGACGAGGATTGGCACAAGGGCATGGATACTTACCTGCTCAATGTCATTCGCCCGACTCGCCTGGTGACGCCTTACATGCAGCGTCAGAAGAGCGGAGTGATCATCAACATCTCCACTGCCTGGGCGTTCGAACCCAGCGAGCTGTTCCCGACTTCTGCTGTATTCCGCTCGGGCCTTGCCGCGTTCACCAAGATCTTCGCCGACAATTTCGCCGGCGATAACGTGCGCATCAACAACGTCCTCCCTGGCTGGATCGACAGCTTGCCGAGCACCGAGCAACGCCGCGACAGCGTGCCGCTCAAGCGCTACGGCACCAGCGAAGAAATCGCTGCGACCATTGCGTTCCTTGCTAGCGAAGGCGCGGCCTACATCACCGGGCAGAACATCAGGGTCGATGGCGGCGTAACACGCAGCATTTGATCGTCCGTGGCCGCAGTATTGCTGCGGCCCTCGTTTCATGGAACATGGTTTTTTCATGCTGGACGATCTGTTTCAGACCATATGGGCGCGGCTGATCAAGGGTTCGCTGATAGGGATGCCATGGGACGATAGCGTCCGGCATCGTTCCCCTCCTCTAGCGCAATACTGAACAGCTCTGCCAAAAGAAAAGGCACCCGCAGGTGCCCTCTCGATACCGTTTACGGAATGAATCGAGTGCCACAAGCGTGGCACATCCAAGTGCGGCGCCACTCTTCCAATTTGTCGTACTGTGCGACGTTGAATTTCCAGTGGCGAACGAATCCAATTACACCGACGGTGATAAATATCGCGCCTATGAAGAACCTGGTCCAATCAACGCCCCAGAACGTGTTCATAAGCTTGAGGCCATCGTACAAGATGATTGCGCCAACCCCTGTAAGGATGACCGGGCCAAGCAAGCGCTTACCTGGAGGTGGACCGACGCTTGCCGCCAAATTGGTCTGATGCCGACCTGAAGTTTCAACGGTCACGCTTGGTCCGAATCCGGATTGGGATTGCGCTTGGTGGGTTGCTTGTATGTGAGAAGTGCCAGCAGCATGGATGATAGACAGAAGCTGGACGTTTTGACCTTGGCATTGCGGGCAGCAGATTGCGTTATTGCTCACCACGTATTCATTCCTTTGAGGGGTGCAAGGCGAGCATTCTAAGGCAATTGCTTACATCAGCGCACTAGGCGACTTCATCCGAACGCTATTCACGACCTACCAGGCCCACAACCAACCCGACCCTCCATCCCATCTGTGTGCCTGCAGTTTCGGAACTCGTAGTTTTTTTCAACCCACAAATAAAAACCCCGCAGACGTTAATCTGCGGGGCTTTCGAATGGTGGAGGCCGAGGTCGGAATCGAACCGGCGTAGACGGATTTGCAATCCGCCCTGCATTTCCTTGAATTTCAGTAGCTTACGCGATTATCAGTTCCGCATAGAATCATTTCTAGCTTCGCTGCAGCCCTTTAAAATCAAGGGGCATAGCAGGAGTTGCGGAACTGTTTTTCGCGCCTAGTCAGCGGTTTTCAAGACCGTGTGATAACCCCCCAATTCATGCATCCTGCAAGGCAAAATCGATTCCAAAACAAAGACGAAACGGCACGGCTATAGGCCGCATACTGCAAGGGTCGCCATTTCAGTTTTGGAATCGATTTTCGCACTCCTCCGGCGCTCTGCCGACCTACTCCCAACCCCTCTCGGATTCATCAAGGGCCCACAGCCTGGCCGACTCGACGATCTCCAGCATGTCGACCAGGTCGCCGTCATCGACCTCTCGCCGCCGGCGTGCGGCATACGCCATCTCATCGAGCACTGCCGCGCGTCCATCAGGATCAGCCACCAGGGCAGCCTGGTCGTTCAGTTCGGCCAACCAGGCCTGCGGAAGCTCAGTTGCCATAGTCGCCCACCGCCCGGCACCACCACGACTGGGCGTAAAGGGCACCGTCGATTTCCTCAACCCCGTTGATGTTGATCCCAAGCTGAGCCATGCCATTGAGCTTGGCGTCGTGCAGCCGGGGAATGATGTCAGGCCCGGGCGACGGGTTGAACACCCAGGCCTGGGTCGATACCCGGCCCAGCGGCTCACTGTGGTGGTCACCGATGTGGATGTCGGCCCGCAGGGGCTGGACCTTCCTCAGCTGATCGGAAGGTATGGCCACACCATTCACGCGGCGGCGAACGAGGAGGAAGTACATGCTGCACCGAATACTGTATATGGATACAGTATTTCAGCATCAGGCAAAGCACCCGCGCCAGTACCGCTCGGCGGACTATGCTCATTTGCTCAGGCAGGAGGTCGACGCATGTGGCCCAATTAGTGAACCGGGCCAGCAGGGCCGCCTAACGCTTTGAGCTGGTAGTCGGTGACCGCCTGGAACTGCGACTCAGCGATCAGGCGCAACCGCTCGACTTCATCAGCTGGCCTGCCAGCACCCTGGGCCTCGTGATAACGCCTCATGGCGTCCACGGCGTCGGTGTACATGGGATGGTCAGGGTAAAGGATCGGCGGCTTACACTTCATCGGGTTCCATCCTGAGGAGGCCATCACTGAATGGTAGCCGGTGCCCGCCCTGCTTGGATTAACTGGTAATCGATAACCGCTTGGTATAGCGAATCCGCCAATAGGCGTAGGCGCTCGATCTCTTCAGGCGGCGCGTTGCGATCCTGGGCTTGGTGGTACTCCCGCATGGCGTCGATGGCCTGCTGGATCAGCGGCTCGCCGGCCTCGACCATACCAATGAAGGTGCGCTTGTCCATTACCCTGCTCCGTCGCGATAGACCTCCCATTATAGGCAGGCGCTACGGAGCCTTCGTGCGGTCAACCACCGCCTCACAGGCCAGCCCAGCTATTCGGCTTCGCTCAAGCGCTGCTGCGCAGCTGCCCGCCATTCGGTCAGACTCTTCAAGCAATCCCCCGAGCACCACGATGGTAGAGGTTCCTGCCTGGCGCTGCTGGGCAGAGATGGTATCGCAGGTGGCTCGGTGGCCATCCCGCAGTCTGGCGATTTCCCCGCGCAGCCCATCAGCAGCAGACTCAGCGCCAGCGGCGCGGCCTTGGGCCAGTTCCAGTTGTTGTCGTGCACTCTCACCCTCCTCGTCCGCCACGGCTTGCCGGCGTTGTTCTTCGGTTCTGGCCCGGGCGGCGACGCGCCGGTCGCGTTCGGCCACCTCCAAGCGGTAGTCGGCAAGTTCGCCGCGGGCAAATGCAGCGTCCCCCTTGGCGACAAAAACCCGGTACTGCTGCCCACCGGCGACCAGCACTAGGGCGATCAGCCACCAGCACCAGGCTGGTACCGCGCTGAGCAAGTTCATGCGAACGCCCCGCCCAGCTTCTGCCACTGAGCCAGCAGCTTTTCCAGGCGGTGCGGATTTTGGCCGTAGCTGTTGCCGGGCAGCGATGCCCAGATGTTCGAACACTTGCCAATCGCCTGCTCAATGCGGCCTGCCTTGATGTCGTCCAGGGCCTTGCGCTCGCGGATCTGCTGCAGCGCGATGCGGTCCTGGTTCTCCGGCGTGAATCCGCCCGCCAAGCGAAGGCTAACCCTGTACGCATCCCAATAACGCTCGAGCAGTTGGTACCGGCCGGCAGCGGTGCTGGTCACCGGCTTTCCGTTGATGGGGAAGGTCAGCTTGCGCCGCGGGTGATCGGCGTAGCTCTGGAACAGGCTGCCGCCATACAGCACGTTAAAGCCGTCGTCGCTGCCCTTGACGGTCGAGGTACCCTCGGAAAAGGCGATCAGGTCCAGGAAGCAGAGCACACTGGCGCCGCCGGCTTGGGCCTCAGTAAGTCGAGCCATGGTTTTCTCCCAGCGAAATGCCCGGATTGCGGGTCTAGAGCGGATGCACAAAACTGCGCTCCCACTATGGATTTTGATTACGGTGACCAAAGAATTGGGAAAACCCAGGTGATGCGAATACAATCGCGCGGTCTAATGGAAGGCTGAGCGATGAACGAACGTTACTTACATCTTGATGGGCTACGCGGATTGGCGGCGCTAGCTGTAGTTTTCTGCCACTTCGTACAGCTATACCTCCCTGCTGCCTTTTCCCGAACAGCACCTGACCACTTCGGTGAGTCGCTGATATCAGCATCGCCGCTCAACCTGATATTCAACGGCAACTTTGCGGTAGCAATATTTTTCGTCCTAAGTGGCTTTGTTCTTGCCGCACCGTTTTTCAACAACAGAAAACCAACATGGTATTTGAAGGCAGCAATCAAGAGATATCCTAGACTAGCAATACCAGCTCTGGCATCCACATTACTACCCTGCCTCATCTACATTGCATTCGGCTCAAATTTTTCAGCCACAACGGAATTTTCTGGATACACAAAAAAAGAATATTTCTCTGGTTTCGACAGCATTACGACAGCAGTATGGCAAGGGCTAATCGGAACGTTTCTATTTGCTGAGCAAGACTACAATCGAGTCCTTTGGACAATTCGCACTGAACTCATAGGTTCATTTGGTGTATTCGCCCTCCTACCAATCCTTGGTAGGTACCGAGCGAGAGTCATTGTCTATGCAGCTCTCGTAGTCATCCTGAAAGACTCCTATCTACTCGGATTTGTACTGGGCACATTAGCAGCAGATCTGGTCATTGGATGTCGAGCCGTTATGAATCGAACGCCTTCGATTATCGCTCTTACAGCCGGCCTCTATTTGGGAGCATTCCCATATGTTGGTCAGGACCTATTAATATGGCGCCCAATCTCCTCAATCCCGCTAAATAATATTTTTACGCTCTCTCATATCGTAGGAGCTTTCTTTTGCATCATTGGCCTTCTTGGACTCCCATCACTTCAACGCTTATTAACAGCTAGACCCTGCGCCTTCCTCGGAAGAATTTCTTATTCAATGTATCTAATCCACTTCACTATTATCGGATTTCTTGGGTCATTTATCATAATCAACCTTTCATCACTTGGTTATGGCACATCACTAATTGTAGCCATGACCTTCCTGCTCCCTGTAATAATCGGAGCATCCTATGTATTCACCATACTGGTAGATGAACCATCGATACGACTCAGCAACTACCTTTCCAAGGCACTAACACACCAGGTAAACGCACTGTCACCAACATCATAGGAAGCATTGCAAATACAAAATCAGAGCAAGCCTACATCCACCGTCTTGAGCGGCTTCGTTTGTTTATTCTTCTTGCCTTTGGCGGTGGCCTTGCCCTTCTTGCCGCCGTTGCATCCGACGGTGGTGGTCCAGCCAGAGGCGGTAAACACCTGCTCCACGCTGTCCACCAGGTATTCACCATCGAGCCCGTTCTTGAAGCCCTGGGCGCTGATGGTCCGTTCAGCAAACAGATCGGTACGCCCGAACATTTCCAGGCGCACGGCGGCGGTGCTGCGGTTGAACGCGGCCAACCGCGCCTTGGCTGCCTGCTCGGCGGCGCTCTTGTTGGGGTAGATATGGCGGTCGGTGTGCACGCCCGGCAAGCCGGTCGGGGCGTCGTCATTGCCCAGCTCCACCACGTTCAACCTGCCGGTGGCCTTGTCTTGGTGCTGGGTCTTCACCGCCTTCTGCGTGCCGCGGTCGCCCAGGCGGAACGAATAGCGGCTCACATCGGCGCGGCTGATGCTGACGGTACCGATTGCCTTGCCGCTCGTGCTCTGCCCACCCTCGCGCGGCAGCACCACCAGCTTGCCGCTGGCCACCTTGGCGGTGCAGTCGTACTGCTTGGCCAGGCGTGTTATGAAATTGAAGTCGGATTCGTTGCGCTGGTCGACGCGCGGCACCTTGGTTTGCACCGTACAGCCCGCCTCCCAACCATTGCGGGCAGCAACGTCACTGACGATCTTGACCAGCGCCACATCCTCCCAGCTGCCGCTGCGGGTGGTCTTGCCACTGCCGCGCATGTCGCTGGCCTTGCCGCGCAACGTGATGGTGTCCGGCGGGCCGGTAACCTCAACCTCGTCCACGGTGTAACTGCCCAGGCGCGCCATGGCCTGCGCGCTGTAGCCTAGAAAGACCTCGATCTTTGCCCCGCGCGAGGGCAACGTGACGGCCTGGGCGCGGTCGTCAATGCGCAGCTCGAACTCGTCCGACTCCATGCCGGGCTTGTCCGAGATGCGCAGCAACAACAGGCGGTCATTGATCAGCGCGGTAATGTCCTTTCCATCCGCGACGATTTGAAACATGGGCTTCATGGGGTTGCTCCAGAAAAGAAAAACCCCGCACAGGGCGGGGGTCGTTACGCGTAACGCGGGATCAATCCCACAAGGTGACTTGCTCGGTCTCGGCCGCTGCCAGGTCCGGCAGGTAGATCAGCACGCCGGCGCGGTACGGCTGCGCCTCCTCGGCCAGGCCCTGATTGGCCTGCAACACAGCCTCAACGGTACCCACCAGGGTGCCGTAGTAGGCGTGGCACAGACTGTCGAGCAGGTCGCCCTCAGACGTTCTGCATGTCATTGCCATAGGCGACAAACTCCAAGTTAAAGCCCTGCTTGCGCGGGATGCCGCCGGCGAGCAGCGCCCCCTGTTCCTCGTCAACGCTCAATAGGCACCAGGTACCCAGCACCTCACCGTAACCCGTGGTCAGGGTCAGTGGCTGCAGGCGCCGGCCGATGCTGCGCAACTCGTTCAACTGGCCGATGCCGCCCCGGAATAGCGGGAAGATCGCGCCCTTGATCGTCAGCTTGTCCTCACCCTGCCCCACCGCCTGCTGCGCAATCTCACGCGTCAGGCGCTCCTGCCCGGCCCAGCGGAACGCGGTCTTGCGCGTCAGCTCGTCAAACGCGGCCGTGTCCAGGTTGAAGTAATAGGGCTTAAGTTTCGGGTCTTGCGGCTGGATGATCAGCAGGTGCGGGAACGGCTTCACCGCTTCGGCCGCCGGCGTCATGTCGGCGCCAAGCGCACTGCTCGGAAAGATATTGCCCAGGCTTGGACTGAGCTTCCCGGCCATGCGATTGATCGCCGCCCCTGCCTTGGCCGCCTGCTCCTTGAGCGTACCCAGGCGCTGCTGCACCTGCGAGGCCGCCGAAACGGCCTGGTTGTACTTTGCCGCCACCTGCCCCACCGCGGACTGGGCTGCGTTGATCTGCCGCATAGTGCGCTGCAGCTTTTCGCCCACCATCGGGCCAACGATCGGCAGGCTTTCCAGCTCCGAGGCGGCGCCCGTCATGTCACGGACGGCCCCATTCAGCGGACCCAGCATGCCGTCGAGGCTGGTACGGCCGGCTTGGCCAGCCGCCACCAGCGACGACAGCGTCGAGCCCATCAGCTCCATGTAAGCCATGGCACCTCCTTAAGCGACATCCGCCGCATCAAACAAGCTGACCGAGGCTTGGCGGGACGCCACCTCGCGCTGGAACCCTTCAAACATCACGCGCAGCGCCTGCTCGGCTTCGCGCACGATCTGGTTGGGGTCTTTCACATCACCATGCACGGTAATGGGCATAGTCGGCGCGAAGGTAAACGACTGGTCGACCTTCGCCGGCTCGGGCTTGGCCTTCTCGACGGCCTTGGTCGCCGCCGGGAGGGCCGCCGCCGGCTGCGCCGAGGCCACCAGCGAGCGCACCACATCGCCCATGGCGCCAGGCTCACCGCCACCCTTGACCACCTGCGAAACCACCGGGGCAATCGAGGGCGGCAGCTGCGGCACCTTCTGCAGCTCGCGCACAGCCATGCCGAGCGCCTGGGTCTGATCCATCGGCGGCGGCTCAGGGCGTGGCTTGGTGGACTTAGCATCAAGCGTCAAGGTCGAGGCGAAGTCCTCGCCCAGGCCCGCGCCGGTACCACCGAACCCGCCAACCCCGTCGAACAGGTCGCGCTGGGCGAACTTCGGCATCTTGGCATAGGCCTGCTCGACCTCGGCGTCAGTCATCTGGTCGACCGGCTTGGACGGCGCGGCCGGCCGGGTGGTGACCGCCGCCGGCACAGGCATGGCGGCCACCGGGGCCAGTTCCTTGACCACCGGTGCCGGCATGGCCGCCGCAACCGGCGGCGCCGATACAGGGGCCGATTCCTTTGCCACCGGCGCAGGCGCTGCGCCAGCCGGCGGCACTGAAGTCAGGCCATTGACCACCGGTGCCGGCATCGCAGCCGCAACCGGCAGGGCCGGCACAGGGGCCGATTCCTTGGCCGGCGGCGCCGGTGTATCCTGCACCTCGCCCTGCTGCGCCGCTGGCTCAGCGCTTGCGGCCTGGTCCAACTCAGGCTGTTCCTCACCGAACCATTGCTTGCCCAGCCAGCCGCCGACGGACTCCCCGCCGAGGCCACCGAGGGCTGCACCAATGGCGCCACCCACAGCGGTACCAATGATCGGCACAACCGAGCCAATCGCCGCACCAGCGGCCGCGCCCGCCATGGCGCCGGCCATGCCGCCCGCCACACCGCCGTAACCCTCGGCCTTTTCGTCCTGGGTTTCGGCGTTCAACGCCACATCGAGCGCGCCCGGTACCGCATCGATCAGCTTGCCACCCGGCAGCTTGCCGGCGGCCCGGGTGATGCCGCGCACGCTGCGCACCATCCGGCCCAGGCTATTCGCCTCGCCGGCTACATCCGCCGCGCCAGTGAGCGCCGCCACACCTGTAGCCGGTAGGTGCACCGCCGGCGCCTTGCCCGCCGGTACCGGCACGGCCGGGAGGCTCGCAGGCACCGCCCGCGTCGGCGCAGCATTCGCCGCACCTGGCGCGCGCCCCACATCAGCCATGGTCCCCGCTCGGCGCCGGTGGCGACGACGCGCACGACGGCTTCCAGCCTCTGCAGGGCCCGAATTAGCCACGCTACCGCCGCCCCGGCCGATAGCGTCGGCGTTGACCACAAACACGCGCAGCGGCTCGCTGCCGACGCCTGGGGCCGGGTCATTGCTGGCCGGCGTGCCAAACACCTTGCCCAACACGCCCACGCCGGCATCGAGCACGCGGTTGCCGGTCTTGGGTAGCGCCGCCTCAGCCGGGGCCTCCTCGAGCTTGCCGCCGCGTCGTGCACTCCAGGCGCGGCCGCGCGCAACGTTTAACGCGCCCCGCGCAACCTTGGCACCGCTGCGGACAGCCAGTAACCCGCTGATACCCGCCGCCAACCCTGCCAGCCCCATGATCACCGCCGGAAACTTGTCCGACAGCGTGGTGATGCCCTGGGCAACCGCCGTCAGCCCCTTCGCCGCCATGTCGGTGGCCGGGCGAATGGCATCGCCAATGCTGCGCATGGCATCGTCAACCGCCTGGGCCGTCTCAGCCCACTGCTGGGACGATGTTTCGCGGCGCTCGGCCAGGTTCTTATCCAGAATACCCGTCGCCTTCTGCGAATCGGCTTTCAGGTCGGCATACAGGCCCCGGTTTTGCGCATAGGCGGTCAGCGCCGCCTTGACCTGCATATCAGCAAACAGGTCGCCGGTGCGCAGGGTCTTTTCCAGCGCCTCCAGCGCCGCCCTGGCCTTCTCCGGGTCGACTTCCTTGTCGATGTTGGCCTGGGCCTCTTTCATCTTCTTGGCTTTCACCGGGTCTGTCGCTTCGACGTACTTCATGGCCAGCGCCATGGAGGACTCGATAACGTTCATGCCCTTCTGCAGGCCGGTGTTCAGCGAGGCCTGGTAGTCGATACCTGCATCCTTGTAGGCCTTGACTACATCGCTGGAACCGATTTTCTCCATCCAGTTCTTGAAGTTGTTCGCCGCTTCATCCGAACTGCCGGCAGTCTTCATCTGCACCTGCAGCATGGCGCCCAGGGACGAAACCGAGTCCATGCCGGTGATGCCGTTCTTTTCCATGCCGGCAAGCAATTGCGGGAACCACTTGGCCATGTCGCTGGCCTCGAAGCTGCCCGCCTGGCCCTGGTAGGCGATGGCCTCCAGCGCCTGCTCCATGACCTTGGGATCGGTGATCTTGGCGTTCTGCTGCAGCGCCATGATCATGCTGGCCGTGTCGACGCCCGAGGCGCCCTGGCCGACTGCAAACTTGGCCGCCGTCGGCGCATAGGCCATGGCCTTGTCCAGCTCCATGCCGGCGCCGACCAACTGGTTGATCAGGTCGGCCACATCATTGCGGCCCATGCCCGTATCTTTGGCCGTCTGAATCACGGTGCGGCTGAGCTGCACCTCTTCGGGCTTGTTGACCGCATCGGCCTTGATCGCAATGTCGCGGATGATCGCCTGATAGTCGGCGCTGATCTTGGTCGGCACGGCCGCCAGGCCCACGCCCACTGCGGCCGCTGCCGCGTTGGACTTGAGCCCCGAGCGTCCGGTGTCGATTTGCTGGTGCCCTTTAAGCTGCAGGTCGGCGCCTTTCGCCTCGCGGGCCAGGCGCTGATATTCGCGGCTCAGACGGCCAACCTCGACGCCTTGCTTGCGCAGCGAATCCAGGTTGCCATTGAGTTTGCGCAACAGCTTGTCGGCGCCGGCGGCGCCGGCATCGTGCGCCCGCTTCCACTCGGCCTGCAGCTTCATGGTTTCGCCAATGGTGCTCTTGAGCACCTTGGCCTTGTTGCCCTTCTGCTCGAGCTTGGAAATGCGCCCTTCGACGTTCTTGAACGCGGCGCCGACCGACGATGCGACGGCGCCCCCGATCACCAGGGCTAACTGCATTTTTGCCATCGGTTACCCCCTGCTCAATCCGAGAGCCACCACAGCATGTCCGCGAAGGACATGCCGGATATCTCAGCGGCCGAGAAATTCAGCTCGGCGGCCAGCCGCTTGGCCAGCCGCTTCTGCGTGGCCGCATCAAACGTCGTCGTCTTGCACCAGGCGAAAATACGCGGTCTGCAGGCGGGTGTAGTCCTTGAGGGCCATGCCCTCCAGGTCCTTGGCGCTTACCTCGGCCAGCGAGGCGAACAGGTTCAGCTCGCGCTGCTCGTCATCGTCGCCGGCGCCACGCTGCGCCGCGCGAATGTCGCGCACGGTTGGCGAGCGCAGGCTGATGGCGTCGACGAACACGCTATTGAGTTCGGTGGGCTTGCTCAGCGTTACGGTAACGCGATCAGCCGAAATGGCCAGCCAGGCCGGGGTTTTCTTGGTAGTCATGCGGGTACGTCCTTAAATTCGGGGAAAGGGAATTACAGGCCGAGCGCGGTGCGCTGCTCGGCCAGTTGGTCGACGCCATCAATGACGCGGCGCATGCCCAGCGCATCGATCTCGTAGACAGTGCGGCCGTCGACCTCCAGCTTGTAGTAGGTCAGGCTGGCGTTGTGCTTGATCTCGGCCTTATCGCCGGCCTTCCAGTCACCCATGTCGACTTCTTTGAGGCTACCGCGCAGGGTGACGATCACCGGGTTGATCCGGCCCTTGAGGCCCTTGAAGGCGCCCCGGAATACGCCGTTGAAGGCGGTACCATCGGCCAGGCCAAAGAACTTCAGCGACTCGCGGCGCACACCGGTGGTGGTGAAGCCGGCCTCCATCTTCTCCATGCCCTGATCCATCTCCACCGGCATATCCATACCACCGGGACGGTGCTCCTCCATCTTGAGGGTGAGCTTGGGCAGGGTCAGGCTGGGCACATCGCCCTGGAAGCTGATGCCATCCACGAACAGGTTCAGGTTGGCCAGGGTTTCGGGAATCATTGACATCTAAAACGCTCCTTATGCCGCCGAGTCGAGAACTTCGGTCAGCCATTGATTGGTGATTTCAACGCGGAAATTCGGGTTTTCCGCTGGCGGCACGTCGGTGAAACGGATGTTCCAGTACACCTTGCCCTGCTCCAGCTGGCTGGCGGTGTTCAGCTCGGTGTCCGCGTACACCTCGAAGTTGATGATCGCGCCCTGGTTCTTGAGGTCGCGCATGAACGCCTGCAGGCCCTCGGTCACATCCTTGATGTAAGTCGCGGTGATCGAGCGGTCGACCGCCCACTTGTGGCCGTACAGGATCGCGTCCATGACGATATCCATGGTCCGAACGCGGGTGACAAAGGCCCACTTCGGATCGCTCGACAACGTGCGGTTGCCCCACAGGCGGTAGCCGTCGTCGCGAATGATGGTGGTGATATTGGCGTTGTTCAGCAGGTTGGCCCGGCAGGTCTCGTCGCCGTCCAGGAACTCCACCGAGCGGGTGGTGCCGGTGATGCCGACAAATTCCTTGTTCGACGGCGAGGCCCAGAAACCGTATTCAGCATCGGTCCAGGCGAACAGGCCGGCCACCCAGGCCGACGCCGGGGCATCCACCGTGGCGGAGGCGGTGGTGTCCCAATACTTCACGCCCGGGTCGACCATGAACGCACGCCTGGCGCCGAACTCGGCGGCGTAGGCCTGGGCGGCCTCGTCGGTGGTACCGGGGCCGTCGATGATGGCGAGGCCGCGCAGCTTATCGGCCAGGGCCACCAGCGCGGTGCCGACCGCCTGGGTCGCACTGTGCTTGGGGGTCACCAACAGCCGCGGCTGGGCGTTGAAGCGGCTTTTGCCATCGAGCAGCGCCTGCAGGCCGGTACGGGCACCGCCGGCCAGCACGCCACCGATGATCGCGGAGGTTTGCGCGGCCGCATCCTCCACCTTGGTCACGCCACAGGCGACGATCACCGCCTTGGCGCGGGTGTAGATCGCCTGGCAGGCCTTGGCGATGGCCGAGCCCGCACCAAAGGCTGCGATGGCCTCGCGCTCGCTGGTGATCAGCACCAGCTCGTTCGCTTGGGCGGTGGGGGTGCCATCAGCACCAGGGCCAGGGGTGAAGGTGTCAACCAGACCAATGATCGAGGACGACGGCAAGGCGATGGTGCGCGCGCCGGCGTCGACGTTCGTTACGGTAACGCCGTGAAAGAAATCAGCCATGTTTACTCCAGATGTAAAAAGGCCCCGCAGAGCAGGGCCAGGTGGTACAGCGGAAAAGAAAACGCCCCGTCAGTGCGGGGCGTTATTGGGTGTACTGGTCGATCCAGTTGGGCGGCTCTGGCCGCTGCTGCATGTCAGGGAAGGCTTCAGTCTGGGGCCAGTCGCGCAAAGCTTGTCGGTAGACCAACAACTCAGCGAATTGCTCAGCAGTGATCGTGGTAGCTCGCTGCATGTCCAGCTCGTCGCGGTGACGGTTCACCAGCCACTCGCTCGAGCTTATCTCACCGTCCCGCCAGGCGCGCTCAGCGGCGATACGGTCTGTGGCCAGCATGGCTGGCGGCGCGAACTTCTCGCCATCAAACGACCACCCGACCTGGACGGCTTCTGGACATGGCGCCCAAACCAACGATTCATGAAAACGTCCCGCCGGGTCAATTTGGGCGATTTCACGCACAGCGCCATTGACAACTAATGCCCACATATTCATCACCATTCAATTGCAATGAGTCCGTCTCCGCCCTTAGCGGGGGCAGTGTTTCCACTTTGCCCAACTCCCCCCCCCGCCCGAGCCGTACTGCCCAGCATATGGCGGAGCCGTAGTAGTAGTTGAGCCCGCGCCGCCAACTCCAGACGACGATCCGCCGCCAGACGCTACCCCAGCACTTGGGGCATCGCCCAATCCGCCGAGCACGTTGATATCTCCGCCTACCCCATCGCCTGCAGCGGCGCGCCCAATAGACGCCGAACCGGTGATGCTGCCCGAGCTTCCTCCTGTAGCGCTGCAATACGCTCCAAATGAAGACGCACCGCCACTACCTGGGGCACTCATTGATCCGACGCCGCCAGCCCCGACCGTCACGGACACTGACGGCACGCCCGCAAGCGACTGCCGCTTGATCGCCGTGCCCGCCCCGCCGCCAGCACCATAAGCGCCACCGCCACCACCGCCCACGACAGTGAACTTGGCGACCCGGCGCCCACTGCGAAGCACCGGCGGCACGCTGAAGGTAAACGCCCCGGCCGCTTTGTACACGAACAGGCCCGTCGCAATATCGCCTGGCAACGGCGCTTGGCCAACGCACCACCACTTACCCGCGCCATCGGAGCGCAACCGCAAGTAATCCCCGGAAAACAGCAGCTCGGTGGTGGCCAGGCCATTCGGTGATGCCGACGTGTCCAGCATGATCTTGTCGGCGCCCGCCGCCGCAATGGTCAGCGCGTTGGTCGTTACGTCAATGCGGCGCAGCACACATTCATTGACGCCGAATTCAGCGTTAGCCACCGGCAGCGTGAACGTCCGCGCCCCAGCCGAGACATCCAGCAACACCAGGCCCATCTGCGTCGCCGTGATGGCTGCCGTCTGCTGCAGCGCCGTGACAGCACCCCGCAGCTGATACTGCGGATGCGGGTTGGCAGCCTGGACATGAATCAGCAACGCATTGTCGACGTAGGCCCGCGTCGCAAGCACAACGCTTGGGTCAATCTTGAGCAACACGTTGCTGGAACTGCTGACGATAAGGTTAAGGCGCACCACCTGGGTGCGCCCTGAGCCCTGACTCAGCAGCGGCTTGAAGGTCGGCGGGCAGTTGGCCACCGCCACCATGTCGCCGTCCGCATCGTAAAGCGCAATCTCGCGAATCCACTTACCGCCCACGTCGGCGGGAATGACCTGCTCGGCGATGATCACTGCCGCGTTGTTGGGGTCAACCGTAAGCTGATTGAGCGGCGCCCGGCGCCACTCATTGAGCAGCGCCGGCTGCGTGGCTGTCGGCAGGGGAAGCGGCGGATTATCCAGGCCGGTTGGATTGCCGTCGCCTACGGCCATCTGTGTAAACGTCCAAGGGATACCCAGGGCATCCGCATTGGCCTGCTTTGCGGCCCCGATATCAGTCAGGATCGCGTAAAACTGTGAAGTCTGGTCAACCATAGTTAATGTCCAGATAGTCAATGGTGTGGTCGCGACCGCCACGGCCAATTTCGCCGGAGACCTCAAGGTCAACCGATTGCAGCGGATACACGTCCAGCTCGTTGCCGTCGTAGACGGCCGGGGTCAGATACAGACCGCCGGTGGTTTCCAGGCTGATGGCCAGCCCGGTCATGTGCCGACTGACCGGCCGAGCGTCATCGATCAGCCACGACAGTTCCTGATAGGTTTCTTCGCTGATGCCCTGATCGGCTACGCCGACCTTGAGTGCGAAGGTGCCCGGCACGCCCTCGGGTACGGTCTGCCACCACTCGGTAACCTCGATCAGGTAGCCGAACGGCTCGACCACGCGGCGCAGCGCGCCGATGGTGCCCTTATGCGCGTGGATGTAGAACGACGAGCGGATCACCGAGCGCTTGACTGCCTCCGACCACCGGTCATCCCAGCGGTCAACCGACCACGCCCAAGCCAGCAGATACAGCAGCCCGGCCGGGCAGGTGTCGGGGTTGTAGAGACAGCGCAGCATGGTCGCCAGGTCCTCGGTATTGGCGGCCTCGATAGCGGCTTCCAGCGGCGTTCGGTTGAGCGGTAGCAGACTGCTCATCAGCCACCCCGCTCAACGGTAAACCCTGTACACCAGGCCGCTTGCGACTTGGTCGGGCGGATATCTGCCCACCCCGTCAGCTCGACGCGGCTCACCCCGTCAATATGCAACTGGGCGTCAACCGCCGACCGGGGCACCTCCACCCCCAGCCGGCGCCGGGGGTTGATCCAGGCGGCCAAGCGCGCCTCGCACTGAGCCAGTACGCCCTCGCTTTCCGGGCCCGTGCTGGCCATGTACAGCTTGGCGTTGATCTGATACGGCAGAATCTCGGCACTCTGCACGATCACCCGATCAGCCACCGGCCGCACATCGTCATCGCTCAGGTAAGCATCGACTGTCGCCAGCAGCTCGGCCGAGGCCGTGCCGTCTCCCTCCAAGGCCAGCACGGTCACCTCGACCACCGCCGGTGACGGGCTTTCGGCCGTGGCGTCGGCCACCAGCCCCGAGGCGTTACGCGCGTGCAGGATGTAGCTGTTACGGGGGCCGGCCGTGGTCAGCCCCTCGTAGACCAGCTGCACCCGCTCGCGCAGGGCGTCATCCTCCTCCAGCACCTCAGCCTGCGGCGGCACCGCCGTCAGGTCCTCGGCCTGGACCACCAGGCGCGACAGGTTGACGTTGGCCGCCAGCTGGTCGAGGTCCGCTTTTTCGGCATAAGCCAGCATCAGCGCCTTGGCCGCGTCGTTGACGCGCGAGCGGTTGAGCAGCTTGCGGTAGGCCCCGACCTCCAGCAGCTTGGTGACCGGGTCGCTTTCCAAGACCGCGCTCCAGTTGTCACCCATGTGCGCACGGAAGGTCGCCAGATCGGCCTGATACAGCTCCTCATAATCCAGGTCTTCCAGCACCTGCGGTACCGGCAACTGGGAAAGGTCGATTGCGCTCATGCACTCACCTCCAATACAACGCTGTCACCGAGGTAGATACCCGACAGCGACAGCGTGATTTGCCCGCCGACCACCGCCACCACGCGCACGCGCTCCAGCTTCAAGCGCGGCTCCCAGCGCCCCAGGGCGCGCGCCACCTCGGCCTGCACTGCGCTTTTCCAGCCCTCGTTAACCGGCAGGTCGACGTAACGGCGCAGGTGGCTGCCGTACTCCGGGCGCATGCGCCGACTGCCGACAGGCGTGGTCAAAATGTCCTCAATGGACTGTTTCAGGTGGGCAACGCCGGATAGCGGCTGCCCAGTGCGGCGATCCAGCCCGATCATGGCCTTACCCCGCCGGGGTCAGGCGCTCGAAGTCTGCGCGCGCATCCAGGTAGGCCAGCGCCTCGGTATCGCCCTCCTCGACCTGCAGCTGGCCGCCGGCCACATTCAGCTCACGCTTGCCCAGGATCAGCACGCGCGAGGTGTAGGTTTTGTCGCGGTAGGTCACGGCCGCCGACGCGCTGGGCGCGGCATCCGGGGTTTTCTTGGTAGCCATAGGGCCCTCCAGATATGAGAAAGCCCGCAAAAGCGGGCCTTTAGGGGTGGATGGTAGGGTTACAGGGTTGCGGCCGGGCTACCGGTCAGCGCGCTCTTGAGCGTGCTGGCCAGCACCTCGGGGTCGACGTTGCCCGATATGTTCAGCGTGACCTGCGGCGCTACCTGTTTGCGCGAGAAACCGCCGTGCGAAAGGGCCATACACATCCCCCGGCCATCTCGGCCGGGTCGATGTTGGCCACCACGCGCTCCCAGGCCTGGCGCATGCGAAAGCGGTCATACACCTGGTCAATCTGCTGCTCGATCAGCTTGGCCACCGTGAAGCGGTCAGGCTTCGCCGGCAACGTTTCAAGTTGGCTCATGAATCCCTCAGTGCGTGTGGTTGGCCGTGTTACCGGCCGTGTCGATGATCCGGCCGCCGCCATTGATATCGCCCGTTACTAGTAACGTGCCATTGATGGTGACGGGTCCGTTGATGGTGACCGCACCGGACTTGGCGACAATCGCGTTATCCGTAACGACCACCTCGCTGCCGCCAACCTTGACCGTGGCCGTGCCACTGGGGAGCGTGATGGTGTAGCTCTTGGCCTGCCAGTCGTAGACCAGCGAGCCGCCATCATCGAAACGCCACACCTCGACATGGTCGCGGTTATCCGGCGGCGCGCCGGCGTTGCCGTACAGCCCTGCCACGAATGTGCCTTGAGCCGGCTCACCGCTCGGACTGACCAACACGCCCTGCTCGTTCAAGCTTGGCGCACGCCAGTGGCGAGCCTTGCCGGCGGCCAGGGCATGCCAGCGCACCCAGGCGCTCGTCCAGTCGCCACCGTCGGAGACGCGCACGCGAGCGGCCACCAAGTCGACGGCCACCACATAGCAAGGAATCACCAGGCCGGCCAAAATGCGGTCGTGCTGCCCTGCCACATAGCTCATGCCATGGCCTCCGGCGACTGGTACTGATCTTCACTGCCAGGCCCGCTGTCGGGGTCGAAGGCGAACACCAGCGAGCCCGGCGGCTCGTCGGCCCAAGGCCAGGTGGTATCACCCAGATAAACGTCCTGCTGCCATTGCAGCGCCCACCCCACGCACCGCACCAGCTCGGGCAGCGCCTCGGCCGGCATGGCTTGGATGCTCTCGACGCCCCCGACAAAGTCGAGGTCCCAATATTGATCATCAAGCAGCTGCATGACCTTGGCCGCCAGAATGGCCGCCTGCAGCGGCGCTAGCGCCCGGCTGGACTCCAGCAGCACCACCGCCTCGAACGTCACCTTGATGCACAACCGGCCATCGCCAGGCTTGATGCCTGGGGCAAAGTTCGTCGCCGCGTACAGCAGTGCGGGCAGCTTCATGCCCTCTTTGAGCTTCGGGTAGGCCTCGACCACCTGGAACAGCGGCAAGCGCTCCCGCATGGTCGCGGTCATTACGTCGTGCAGCTCTTTCAACTCGCTGGGGATCACCGGCGGGTCGTCAGAAGATATCGGCGGTTCGTGCATGCTCTTGCTCCAGTACCAGGGCGACCATGCCGTCGCCGGTCGGCTCATGGCGCACCACCGTATAGCGACCGCCACCCTCGGCCGGCGGCAGCTCGATGGTCAGCGCCTCCCCCTCGGGCAAGCGCTGGGCAACATCAGCCAGCACCGAGAAACGCGGCTCGCCCAGCTCAGCCGCGTCGACCTGGGTAGCCAGGCCGCGACCCTTGCCGCCACTCTTGCCGCCAAACTGCGGATCAAGAAACGGGTTGTCGAATGTGCCCATGATCGCGGTACCGCCCTCCAAGGTCGCGCGGTCACCCACGCGATCAAGGATTCGGGCACTCATTACGGCCATGCGCTCGCGAAAGCTCGGCCTGCGCATCACTGCACAATCAACACATCGGCGAAGCCGTCGACGGTGTCGCTCAGCAGCTTGCCGTAGGGCAGCGAGTCGGCGGTGCCATCAGCGACCAACACCCCAGCCAACACGCTGACCTTGGCGCCGGCCTTGAGGCCTGCAGTCGACGGCACGCGCCAGGCATCGCAAGTGCGATAGGTAATGAGGGTATCTTTCGTACCGCTCTGCAGCGGAATCACTGCTAGGGCGCCGATCACCTGGGGCACACCCGCGACCGAGCCACCGGTGGGTGCCCTCAGGGTGATGCTGCTGCCAGTGCTGACATAGTTCTTGGCCATGGCCATTTTCTCCTGTCCAGAAACAACAAACCCCGCCTAAGCGGGGTGTTTGAGTGGGGTCTGCGGTTACGCGCCGACAGACTTGTTGAGACCGCGAGAATCCAACGCGGCAACGCCGGCGTCGATCCGCACCTTGGTGGCCACGCCGTCGACGGTGAAGCCCTCTTGCTGCTCCATGTACGGCTTGTCGACGCCATCCAGGTAGGAGACTTCGATAGTGTCGCGGCCTTGCGCGGCGGCCAGATACCACGACTTCGCGTTATCGTCGTCCAGGCGCGGCTCAGCGATTACCTCGGCAAAATTGCGGATCGGGTTATCGACGCCGGCGTTTACGTCGGCGCCTGGTACTGAGGCCGAGCGGATCAGCTGCTTGGCCTTGTCTTCCAGGGCCACCGGGCACAGCAGGAAGGCTGGGCGAATGTTCAGGGTGCGGGGCTTGCCACCTTCAACCTGCGATTTCTGCAGCGCCATGGCGTTCTTGGCAGCAATCATCGCCTCGATCGACAGGGCCGAGTTGGCACCGGTAAACAGGTTCTTGCGGGTGGCGTCAAACAGCGCCTTGCCGTCGCTCATCTTGGCATTGGTGGTCAGCACTGCGTAGACCAGGTCGCCGATGGTGCCGCGTGCAGCCAGCCCCATGTTGTAGGGAATGGTGCTCAGCAGGTCGAGGTCATCGTTGATGATGGCCTGACGGGTGATCGAGAACAGCTCGCCGTAGGTGGCCAGGCTGATGGTCTCGCCACGGTCGCCGGTGGTGATGTACTGGTACTCGGCACCTGGGCGAACCTCACGCAGGGACGGGAAGGCCCCCATGCCGACACGCTTAGCGACACGGAAGTCGCTCAGGCGACCACGGCGGGTCCACTGATCGAACGTCTCGGGCGCCTCGTCCCAGCCGGCCAGCACCGACACGGCGGCGGTGTCGATCAGGATATTGCCAAAGTCGCTGGTGTCGTGGGTGAAGGCCAGGCCAACCATCTGCATCGGGTTGAGCGAGGCGGTCAGAATGCCACGGTCATTCAGCGAAGCACGGGCCAGCTCGCGCAGGCTCATGTGGTTGTAGGCGTTGTCGACCTCGTTGGCCGCATGGCCGATACGCCCCGCCAGGGCGGCCCGCACCGAGTCACCGACCAGGTTGCCGTTGGTAATGTGGCCATGCTGGCCAGGCACTTGGCTGCCGGTCGGAGTGGTCGACTTGCCCATGTGGGCCAGCAGCTTGGCGTTGGCCGACTCCACGGTGCAGCTGGTGTCGTTCAGGCACTCGTCGCGCAGCGCTACAGAGCCCTCGACACTGGCGAACATGGCGAACGCGGCGGTGATCGCGGTGCGGCGAGTAGCGTCAGCGGCCAGCACGCGCGCCTGAATTTGTTCGGGGGTTTCGTTCGCCGGCGGCTGGGTCGGCTGGTTGACCGGCGGGGTCGGCTGGTTCACCGGCGCCGGTGGCTGGGTCTGACCGCGCGGGACGAACATCGGTTGTGCAGCGGTGGGCATGTTGGTGTACTCCTGCATGCGTTGAGAGTTGAGTGCGGCGAAGGCTTCCAGGGCCCCCACCAATTCATCGGCAAAACCCAGCTCGACAGCCTCAACGCCGGTCATCCAGGTCTCAGCGGAGAGCAGCGCCTTGATTTCGTCGGCGGTCTTGCCGGTCTTGTTGGTGTATGCCGCCACCAGGGAATCCTCGACCTTATCGAGCAAGTCGGCGTAACGGCGCATTTCGTCCGCGTCACCGCCCTGGATGCCCCAGGGCTTGTGCACCATGATCATGGCGTTTTCGGGAATGCGGATAACGTCGGCGGCCATCAGGATCACGCTGCCCATGGAAGCGGCCAGGCCGTCCACGGTGCCCTCCACGCGCGCCGGGTGGTTGCGCAGGAGGTTGTACATGGCCATACCCTCGAACACATCGCCGCCGGGGGAATGCACATGCAAATTGATCTGTGACACGTCACCGAGGGCTTTCAGATCGCGGGCGAACTGGTTAGCCGAGATACCCCAGGCGCCAATTTCGCCGTACAGCATCAGGTCGACCACGCCGCGCTGGCTCGATGCGCGCAGCGTGTACCAGGTCTGTGCAGCCGGGTCAGCTGTCGTCGCCACCGCCGCGCGCGGCCCCAGTACGGGCGGCCTTTCCCGCCTTCTTCGTTTGCTCATTGGGTTGGTTTCTCCCGTAATACTCGTGGTAGGCATCCGAACTGAACACCAGATCGTTTGCCCGGTTGTCGGCAATCTCCGACTTGCGAGACGCCTTAAGCTCGGACGGGTTGCGGCCACGCGAACGGGCCATTTCCGCCTCGTCGGCGCCGCCGATCTTGATCAGCGTTTCCCAGGCATCAGCCTCATGCACCGGGTTGATCCACGGCATCACAGGCCCCTGATAGAACGCGCCGTAGATGGTCCGAGGGTCCACATCTGCCGGCACCCTGAGCTGGCCGCTCAGAATCGCCATGCGTAGCCAGTTGCGGTACACACGGCGGCACCAGTAGTCGATGAACTCATGCTGCAGCAGGTCGTAACCCAGCTGGCCCTCCACCAGTTCCTGGCGTTGAGCCGAATAGGTGCCGTCGTAGCTGCGCGCCACGCTGGAATAGGTGCCACGCGTACCGGCCGCCACCGCTTTGAGCTGTCCGTTGCGGAACCCCTCAAGGAACGGGTTAGGCCGGTTACTTTCGATCATCCCAACGTCTTCACCCGGCAACAGGGTGTCGACCACTACGCCAGGCGCAATGGGGAAAGTCCGCTCGGTCCGCGTCTCGCCGGGACCGGCCGGCACATAGTCGTCTGGGGTGCCTTTCTTGATGTACATGGCCAGCGCCGCACTGATCCGCGCCGCCACCCGCTCGCTTTCCTCGTAGTCCTTGATATCCGCTAGGCGGATCAGGACCGCGTGGAGCAGCGGCTGGCCACGGCTCTGACCAATGCGCTTGCGGTAGGCAACATGAATCACCTGCTCGGCCGGCACGCGCTTGGTGTTTTGCGCCAAGCCGCCGCGAAGGCCGGCGGGGTGCGCCTTGTACAGGTGGTAAGCCAGAACGCGGCGCCACCCGTTGCGCTCGATGCCCTGGACAATGCCCTTGGAATCGTCGGTGTACTCAATGGGCAGATAATCCGCCTCCAGCAACTCCAGGGCATAGGGCACACCATGCAGATGCTGGTAATTCGGCACTTTGCCCATCAGCTCCTGGGCCAGCGCCTCGCCATCGCGCAGCCAGCTGCGGCACACCAGGCGCTCCATCTGCGGCCGGGTCAGCTCGCCCGAAGCCTCGGGCTTAAGCGACCACTCCCCCCACAGCGCATTGATGGCGGCGGCGAACTCACGGTGCACCGTGCCATCCAGGTGCAGCGGGATCGGCTCAACCGCAATGCCGGAACCGCCCACCACACGCTCCTCCAGGCGATCAAACAGGCCGGTGACAATGTCGTGGTCTTCGTCCAGCTTGCGGCACTGCTCACGCATCGACTTGAGCGTGTGATTTAGCGAGCGATCAGCGCTGCCGGCCTGCTTCTTGGCCTTGTGGGTCCGGGTGGGCTTGGCGGCTTCAAACGCCATGATCACGCTTCGCGCGTGCATCCTGGTCAGCGCCGTCTTGGGAAAAAACGGCGCAATGGCCTTGTCGATCAGCTCCCCAATCATTCGAACGTCGCCAGGGCGAAGCCCGGACGCCCCCCGCGTGCCTGGGCCGCTGCTCGGCGCTCCCAGTACAGTCGGCCGTCACGAATCTGGTTCAGCTCGGCATACACGAAACGGCGACCATTCAGGGTCACATCCTTTCCGCCTGCCACCAGGTCGGCCTCGGCCAGCATGTACAGCGCGACCATCTGTTGGGGGGTCAAGGTTTCTACGGCATTTACGTCAGCCATCCGCTTGCTCCTGTTTCAACCCAGCCGCCGGCGGCAGGCTGGTGGTCTGATTGCGGCGCCACCGGCGCCGGCGACGGCGGCAGTGCCGGCGCTGGTGGTTCGTCCGGCTCGGCCGTTGGTGGTGGTTCTGCTGGCACCTCCCAAACCCCGGTTTCCGGGTTCTGGCTCGCCAGCAGGTCGAGGTCGAGACCGAAACGCTCCTGACTGATGCGCAGCGCCGCCAGGGCGTACACCAGGCAATCGAGCGCCTCGTTTCGTTTCTTGCTGGCATCCCAGCGCAACACGCGCCGCCCTTTCACCAGCACCCATTTCTTGGTCTCGCTGGTCAGCTGCTTAAGCTCATCGTCGTCGCAGATCGAATCGTCGGCCGGGAAGTGGATCAGGCCCGGTACCGGACGATTGCCGTCCGGCTGCAGCTTGAGGCGGTTGTAAATGACCTCTTTGGCGTTGTCGGTACCAACCTCGGTCAGGTAGGTCTTCGACTTCTTGTCCTTCTTGCGCGGGAAGTTGGCGATGGGCTTGCCGTAGGTGCTGGCCCCGAAAATCGGGATCACCCAGTGCAGGCCATGGGCGCGGCTTTGCGCCCGGACCGTCTCCGAGTGGTGGCCGCCGGAGTCCCAGCACCACCGTAGAACGCCCATCTTGATGCCGTCGGCGCGGGTAAACTGGCGGTGTAGCTCCAGCCCGACTTGTCGCAACAGCTCGACGCTGGCCGGGTCGCCCGTCAGCACTCGACGGTAAACCAGCCACTTCTCCTCATCCTTGCCGAACGCCCACACCCGAAGCTCGTAACGGTCGTCTTGGGTGTCGATACCCCCTGTCAGCACCAGGGCGCGCGCCGGCACCTGGGCCGCGTAAACCTCGCGGCGGGCACGCAGCAGCTCCCAGTCGACTTTCTCGGCGAGGTTTTCCTCCCACACCTCGCCCAGCGTGGTGTTGACGAAGGTTTTCAGCTTGCCCCGGTCCTTGCCGACCTTCACAAAGTCGGTGGCGATATCCACCCAAGTGGTGAAGGTTGAATAGCCCGTCCACACGCTGAACGTTACCGAGCGCGGCGTTACGGTCGGCTCCCCCGAGGCGTCAAACCACTCCATGCTGTCGCGGGTCCAGATACCCGAACGCTCGCACACCCAGCGGCCCGACTCGGCGGCCGCCGTGACCATTTCGTGATACTCGAAAGTGCCACCCTGGCAGTGCGGGCACAGATACCATGCGGCCTCGACTTCGTGGCGGTCGTTGAGCCGCCACTTGATGCCCGATGGTTCATCCTTGCCACCCCACTGCAGTACCAGCTCGGTGCCGCAGCAAGGCGCCTTGATGTTGAGCCGCAGGTCGTGGGGCGACTCGATGGCAGCGCGGGTAATCTGGCATTTCTCGGCCTCGGTCGGCGTTGAACCACGTATCGACTTCTTGAAGGTGGCCCCTTCCAGGCGCTTGTCACCCAGGAAGGTCGGGGCGCCCTCGCCTTCGATATCCTCGTCAAACTTCGACAGCTCGTCGTAAATGACGGTGTCCGGGCTTTTCTCCCGGTAGTTGCGGGCCGCCTTGCCACCCAAACACCACAGCATTTTGCGGTTGGCAAAACACTTGGCCTCCAGGGTGTTGTCGCGGTGCTTCATGCCGTACCAGGGCGCCAGGTCGAGCACCACCGGCACATCACGGATCATGCCCTCAATGTGCCGCTTCATGACGCCCTCGGCGTCACCCTCGGTCGGGCAGTACATCAGCACGTTGCGCTTTTTGTGCTGCACCAGGTAGCCGATGAATGCCATCAGCATCTTGGTGTAGCCAAGGCGCGCCGACTTCACGAAATTGACTTCGCGGATCAGGTCATTGCCCATCGCGTTGAGAATGGCCACCTGAAACGGCGCCGTCGTCCAGCGCCCTTCCTGATAGGAGGACTCCGACGACAGATAAAAATGTTTGTCCGCCCATTCGACAACGGTCATCGGCGGCTCTTTGAACAACGCCGACAGGCCTACGCGAACCGCGTTAGCCAGATTCGTCATCCATGGCTGAAAGGAACTCATCAAGAATCTCCGGTAATCGCTGATCGAGGCTTGCCGCTTCGTTACGCGTAACGGCCACCTCGCGCTGTACCGCTTCCAGATGACGAGGCTCGATGTCGGGGTGCTTGCGCTTGACCTTGGTATGCACGGTGTCGAGGGTCGACCCGATCAAGTTGACTAGGCGGCTGATGGCAAACGTCATGAATTCGGCCGGCACCAGGTTGCGGCGCTTGACCTCGTTTCGCATCGCCTGGGCGTCGGCCTGCTCCCTGGTCAGGCGCAAACGCTCCTGCAGCAGCTTCGCCTCGGCCAAGGGGTCGATATCGTCGGCGCCGAGTTGTTGTTTCCCGCTTTGGTGCTGCAGGCGGTTATCCACCACCGAACGAACGTCGTAAAACGACTCGCGGCCGATCTTGGCGACCGGCTCGACGCCCCATTTGTCAAAGGCTTGAACCGAAATCCCGAGGCTTTCGGCCATGCGTTTTTTGTTCAGCCAGAACGGCTGTCGGGTAATCGTTGGATTTGTCATGGACTAAACAACAACCAACCTCCGAATTTGGGTCATACATAGCGAAAAGGCGGGGCCCGAATTACCCCCTAGCCCCGGTAGGCCCGGGAGGACCCGTCGGCCGCGGTGAGGGTGAGTCAGGGCCCGGGCCTGGCGGCCGCCCCGAGGGGTGGCGGGGGCTTGTCGCGCCTCGTGCGACCTCACTTCGCGGTCAGGATCGCTTCACGCAGCGCGCTGGCCAGCTCGGCCTGCCCGTGCGCCTTGGCGATGTTCTCGGCGATTTTGAAGAACGGGAAAATCACCCGGTACTGCGGCGCGCCATCGGTGTAGAGGAACACCGGCGCGATCTCTTTACGCGCCTTGCGCTCCCACACGCCCGAGTCATCACCAACCGTGCCGACGAAATAGCGCTCAGCATTACCCTTGCGCTTACTACGCTTGCTACCCGTGGCGTTGGCCTGATAGCCCCGACCACCCTCAGCAGCACCAAGGCCCGACAGGATGCGGGTCATCACACCGCGCGAGACGTTGCCGTATTGGTTCAACAGGTCAGCGTTGGGCACTGCGTACTGCCCGGCCTTCATCAAGCCCTGGGCAATCAGCGACTTCTCGAAACGCTGGTGCAGCCGCTGACCGCCCTGCACCGCCTGCTGCAGGTAGGTGTCGGCGGGTATGCCCGTGGTCCATTGATCCTTGAACCAGACCATGGCACCGCGACTCTTGGTCGCCGCCCGCGCAAACAGGCTGCGCATGGTGGTGGGGGTCGGCCGATCCAACCGCTTGGTCATCACCTCGGTGATTCCCGGCTTAATGCGGGTGGTGGCCAGCCGCGTCTGCGCGAGCATCAGGGCAAAGGGGACCTGCTTTCGCTGAATGTCCGAGATTTCGCGGGCTAGGGGCACACTGTCGATATCAAGCTTAAGGTCGATCATGCAGCACCCAGGTTACTTTTCGGACTGGACTCCAGCGCGCTTAGCCAGGAACTGGGTATATAGCCCTCCGGCTACATCCGCACCGATAACTGCAATGACAATGCCCAAGCCGGCGGCAAGATAGAGATTGCTCCAAAGAGCCATCGCAAGCAGCAGCGTTGCCATGCCAAGCAGGCCGGAAGCCAGGAAGCGCAATGCAACGCGCTGCAGAATCTGCCGTAGGCTTAAGTCAGCACCTGACGCCCGGAGCATCTCACCGGACAAGCCGGCCATACTCAGCAACACCAAGAGCCAAAGTGGCACATCGGCCAGAGCCTGATGCTCAGTGTCCATCTGTAGTCCTCAAGTAAGTCCGGCCTCCATGACGCTGGGATCCGCGAGAAGCAAAGAGCCGGGAATGGGGCCGAAAACGAAAAAGCCCCGCACGATGGCAGGGCTTGTAAGTTGGCACAAAAAGCCCGGCTTATTGGCCAGGCTTTGGAAAGCGTCGCGCTGCGTTCACAGCAACACACGCTGCTATAAAAACAGAACTATTCCGCGCGGAAAAGCCTTTTTTCACCGTAACTCGCAAGAATCCCTCACCGCCCCTCCCAATATGACTGGAAACCAAATCCAGCCCGCACCCGTTGCAGATTTTCTTTTTCCCTGTTAATTGGTATCCTCGCGCGCAGGATAAGGAGGGCACATGGCCAGAACCCCTGAGAACAAACCAACACTTCAAGATCAGCTTGACGGAGAACGACGCCTTGTTTCTTTCGATAGTTACGATTTGAGCGTCAGACAGCTGCTAGATATGTTTGAGTCAGGAGAAATCGAGGTACCTCCTGAGTACCAGAGGCAATTCATCTGGGATGAAGAAAGAGAATCCCAACTAATTGAATCAGTTCTCCTCGGCATTCCAGTCCCTAGTTTATTCATGGCAACCAATAGCGATTCGACATGGGAAATTGTCGATGGCGTTCAGCGGCTAGGAACGCTTGCCCACTTCCTGGGGACAGGAACACTTCTTGAAAAAGTATCCCGCACCCACCCTTTAAAAATAAGGGAACTGGAGAAGCTCTCGGCGTTAAACGGCACGGGGTATAAAAACCTCCCGAAATCTGTGCAGCTAATGTTTTCTACCCGCCCCATGAGGGTGACTGTTCTTAATGACAAAAGCGACCAGAATGTAAGATTTGATCTCTTTGAGCGCTTGAACACCGGCGGAATATCCTTAACAAATCAAGAAATAAGAAACTGTGTATTCCGCGGACCATTCAATGACGACCTCAAGAAGCTAGCTACAGAGGAAAATTTTTTATCCTGCATCAACCTAAAGGCTGGAGACACAAAAAACGGAACAGCAGAAGAATTTGTTCTGCGCTTCTTCGCATTCGCGGAAAACTACAAGTCTTTCGACCACAGCGTTAAAGATTTCTTGAATTCCTACATGAAAGAGCGCGCCCAAACTGGCATACCTCCAACTTTAGTAAGACTTTTCAAGCGAACATTTTCGGCTTTAAACGATGCATTACCTAAAGGAATCGTTCGAGGCAACAGAGGCGCAACTCCCGTTAATCTTTACGAGGGGATCGCAGTTGGGGCTGCTCTCGCATTGAAAACCGGCTCAAAGCTATCAACTGCAAAACTTGAAAAACTATTAGACGACCAGAAACTGCGCACCTTTACCATTGGCGCTACTAATAACAAAAAATCGGTCACTGGACGTATTGAGTACGTCCGCGATGCATTGAAGAGTTAACCATGCTGAGTGCAGTTAGAGCGGAAGTAACGGCACGCCTCGGAGAGGTATTTCAACTTTTGGACCATATTGCCAGATTGGAATCCGTCCCGCCGAACCCTGACCCAAACGAAGCTAAAATCCTCAGAGGGCTTTTTTACGTCCATCTGTATGCAGCGCTTGAATATACGGTCAATCAAGGTATCCAACGTTTCCTTCAAGGAATCATCAGCCTCAACGCTCCTCCCCAGCATTTTAAAGCTCGGTTCCACAGTGTCGCGCTCGAAGCCAATTTTTCTTCAATGCGTAATGTCGGTGAGGAAAAAACCTGGACAAACCGGGTAAAGCTTATTGATGCACAAGCATCAACGACACCGCAGCGAATCAACAGCGATGTTTTCGGGCTTTACCTCCAAAATGTGTGGCCGGAAAGATTAGAAACTCTTTTTTTGTGCTTAGACATCCAGCAACCCATAGTTCCAGATCCAACTTACAGGCTCTACGTAGACGAACTGGTAGAGCGAAGAAATGGCGTCGCTCATGGTCGTTACAGTGCGTTAGGTATTGGATCAGCAAGACGTTCGCCGGACCTCCGGATTCGACACCAAGCCATAGGCTCCACGTGTAGCCACATACTCGACTGCCTAGAACAGCATTACACCACTCGCGGGGTAATATTGGCACAGCATAGAGCCGCATACCCTTAACGCATGCCTTTCCCGCACTCTCACCACTAGGAGCTGCGGGAAAGGGATATAAGACTATGCCGCAATAAACACACAATTGATTGCGCAGTCAACCCAAGCCCCCCCAGCCCTAATCAACTCTCTAGCCTTCCCTTCGCTAATTCCATAGTATTTTCCAACACGCGCCATAGGCCACTTTGCTCCGTAGTACAGCCAAATTAGGTCCCCCATCTGCTGATCTCGTGACGTAAGTCGGGCCACTGCTTTGTCGACAGCAAGTGCCCAGTCGTCGGTGATGCAATAATTTTTACTCATCGACGGCTGGGGTACTGACTGCCGCATCAGCGCGAAGGTCGGAGAAGTGTAATTAGGCAGACCGGCACCATCCATTCGCCACCATCCCCATTGCTCCAATAGATACTCTGTATCTCCCAGCGGCCGACCTGCTGGCTTTCGAATCATCATTCTCTTAATCCCCTGTGTAATTTGTGCCGCCCGCCCCCAGGCGGTTCGGTTCTTGATACTGCTGCTGCGGGCCGACTACTTTGGCCGCCCCTTTCAGCGCTTCAATTTGTCTCTGTGCCAGCTGCAACTTGAAACTCAACTGCGTTACCAGCTCCTCAAGCGGAAGCACCAACCTGGATCCTTCAATAACCCAACCTGAGCCATTGCAGTCGGTGCACACCAACTCAAAAAACACCCCTTTCACGACCGCCCTCCCCCTGCATACCGGGCATTGAACTAGGTCAAAGCGCGGTCGTTTAAAGCCATCCTGAAGACGCTTTTTCACGTTCTGCATTCTCCCCTGTAACTAATTCGTGGATTGGGCTGCGCGTCTTGCGTGGCTTGGGCTGCGGCCTGTTGTGAGAAATTGCGGATTGCACGCCCGTCAACCCGTGAATGGCAGCAAAGCCGATGCCGTCTAACCAGGCGTGCCACTGCTCGAGCGCTTCGCGACGAAGACCGTTGCCCTTCGATTTGATGTAGGTATCCGCAACCTTGCCCAGCGAGTGGTTGAGCAACATTTCACCGATAAACCCATCCACCCCCATGTCCAGCCAGGCGGTACGGGCCACCTTGCGCAGGTCATGGCTGGACCATTCACTTGAAGCCAGTCGTCGGAATACTGCCGAGGCCTGACTGGGGCTCAACGGCTGCCCCTTGCGGCCTGGGAACAGGTATTTGCCGCTGTAGCCGTTTTCTACTTGGACGGCGCGGTACCTTTGCAACAAAGCGCACACCTGCGGCGTCAGCGGCAGCCGGTGCTCGGTGCGGGTCTTTGTGTGCTTGGCAGGTATGAACCACTCTGCATGACCCAGTGCGAAATCAGCCCATTCGGCCCGCCGCGTTTCGCCCAAGCGGGTGCCGTGGCAAATCATGAGCAATGGCAGCATCGCGTTTGCAGGTGACCGCCCGAACAGCCCACCGAGGACGGTAATCACCTCCTCCAGGTGGTCAGCTCGCAGCCTGCCATCCTTCGGCACAATCTTGGTCTTGATGAACTGGTTGAACTTCATTTCGGCCATGGGGTTGCTGCCGATCAGGCCGAGCTCACGCGCTTTGCCTACGGCCAGGTTCAACACGCGGTAAATCTGCCTGACATAGGAGGTCGAGCATTCGGCCTGGGCAGGCCACATCAAGCGCTTATCCAGCGTTGCGGCTGTCAGCGTAGCAATCGGCAACTCGCCAATGCGCGGTTGTAGGTGTCGCTCGATGACTGTCCTCACGGTACGCTTCCATGAATCCGACACGCTGGCATCACCGCTCACCCGCTCTTTGAACCAGCCCAACAAATCGTTGAAGGTCACCATTCCAGCCAACGCGATCACGTCATCCGGCTGGGTGATTAGGCGCTGCCGCAGAGTCGGCAGCTCAGCCAGAATCGCGGCCGAGCTGTACTCCGGAAAGCGAGCGAGTCGGTTCCACTTCCGGCGCGCCACCAGGAACCAGGTGCCACCCTGGCGGCTCTGGTCGAAGCGAAACCGAAGCCCCGGGTGCCTTGGGTCGCGCAGATCACGCACCCCGGCCTGGGCAGCCTGTCGACGAATTTCGGCATCCGATAACTTCACCGCGGCGGTCGCGCTCATACCGACCCCAGCCCCATTTTTAGCCATTGCCGCACAGTTAAAATTCCTCCTTGCCGCGGTGCGACTCCCACTCGAACGGCACCACCACCCCGCCGCCCTCGCGCAGGCGGTCATAGCATCGCTCGCCCATGGCGTGGCGCAGCTGGCTGGCCTCCAGGTTGGAAATCACCACCGTGGGGCGCATCTGCTCGTAGCGCCCGTTGATGATCGAAAACAGGGTGGTCAGCTCGAACTCGCTCGGCTGCTCCTTGCTGACCCCGACCTCGTCCAGCACCAGCAGCGAAGGTTCGATCAGGCTGGACAGGATGTCGGCTTCGGACTGTTCGCTGTGGCGGTCGTAGGTGGCGCGGATGGATTGCAGGACGGCGCCCACCGTGCGGTACACGGCCGTTGCCGAGGTGTTACGCATCAGTTCGTTGGCCATCCCGGCGCCCAGGTGCGTCTTGCCGGTACCGACCTTGCCCAGCAGCATCAGGCAGCGCCCAGTGCGCTCAATTTCCGAGAAAGCCGCCACGTAACGAGTGCAGTAGGCCAGGGCCTTGCGCTGCCCTTCGTGCTCGACGCGGTAATTGGCCAGGGTGCGGTCGGCGAAGCGCTTGGGGATCAGCGCCGAACCCAGCTTGCGGGTCATAGCCTCACGCTTCAGGCGGGTGTCCTCCGCCAACTGCTTGGCTTCGCGCTCGGCAACGGCCGCTTTCTCGCACACAGGGCAGCGCCCGACGATTTCGCGACCCATCAGCATGGTTACACGCTGCTCGAAGTCGCCGTGATGCTCGCAGTGAGCGGGCTGGACGCGGAAACCCGCGGCGTTTCGCACCTCGGACATGGTGATCACCGATTCAGATCGCATAGGTGCCGTCCTCTCGCGCGGCCAGGCCGGCGGTGTAGTCGCGGTCGTCGAAGCCGTGGTGACGGCTGTGCGGTTTGGCCTGGGCAGGCAACTGCGCACTGATGCGCTTGGTAACCCACTCCACCTCAAAGCCGCGCCAGCCGTTCTCGACGGCGACTTCCAGGGCTTGGGCGGGCTGGATGCCGAACGCCTTGCACTGCTCCAGCTTGAAGTTGAGGCCTGCCCAAATGCGGGCCGTCACTGGGGCCTTGGCGGCCCTGCGAACAGTCAGGTAGTCAGCGATCAGCAACTCATCCAGGCCGTGAGGGTTGTCAGCCAGCATGGCGGCCTTCCCGAACGGTGCTTTGCGGTCAGCTTTGGCCGGAGCCGGCTGCTCATCGCTGGGGGGGCATGTATTTTCTTCCGAAGGAAGAAATACATAGGGGGTTAGATTCTTAGAATAAAGAAGGGAGTCGGCGGTTTTGGTCTGTTTCGACTCATCGCCGATTCGGACCACTTCAGCCGAGTCGGCTGTTTTGGTCTGTTTCGGCTCAATGACGTAGACCCAGTCTTTCGGGTCATTCACGCCGATGTCACCCCGTGCACCGCCCTCGCGGAACAGAACCCGACGACGCAGCAGACTAGAAACCGCCTTGGATACGGTGTCAGGGTGGGCATGGATGGCTTTCGCGATGTCGGTCGCCGGGATGCGTTGAGCGCCCGTGCCGTAGTTGATGGTGGCCTTGGCCACATACAGCACAATCTTCATCTCCCGGGCCGGGAGATCGATAGCCAGCAGGCCATCCATGAGCTGGTTGTCCATCCGGGTAAACCCCCTGGACTTGTCAAGTGGGACGATGTTTGTCATGCTTAAACCCGTTGAAATGCTGTAGAGAAAGCCGCCCTGCCAGGCGGTTTTTTTTCGTCCGCGATTCCGGTACTGGATGGATTCGCAGGTGTTTCGGTCATCTACTGGCGAAAAGCCCTCAGATGCATAATGCTCATCACGAAGCCGCCTTATCTTCTGCCGGATAGAGATCCGGCCTCAGCTGATGGCGGGTAACCTGACCACCAACCGCCTTCTCAAACGGAATCACCAGATCTGCCGGCACCTTCTGGTTCCGGTGCACGCACTGCCAAATACGCGGCTGGCTGGTGTTGCATCTTCGGGCGAGCTCTGCTTGGCCTCCGGCCAACCGCACGACCTCGTCAATTGGTCTTTCTGTATTCGGCATGTCTGCGTGCCTCAATGGATCGTGCACCCGATGATAACTCAAGTTATAGATAAGGCAAACACATGTTATTTGAAGGCTAATAACGTGTGTTTTACCCTTGCAGGCATGAACAAACCTTCCGAAATGCTCAAAGACCGAATCCTTGAACGTCGCACGGCGCTTGGCCTAAGTCAGGCCCAGCTGGCGGAGAAAGCCGGGGTAAGCCAGGTCACGATCCAGCACCTCGAAAGTGGTCGAAACTCGACCTCCAAAAAGCTGCTTGAAATAGCGAGGGCTCTTGGAGTGACTGCCGAATGGCTGGCGTCCGGACAGGGGGCGCAGCGAGAGCCGAGCAATGTCAGGGCGCTGAAAGAGCAGCCCGAATCATTTAGGTATCCGGTGATTAGCTGGGTCGCAGCGGGAGCCTGGGCGGAAGCGGTCGAACCATTCCCACCCGGGTTTTCTGACCGCTACGAAATGTCTGATTACGACTCCAAAGGGGCAGCGTTTTGGCTGGAGGTCAAAGGAGACTCGATGACTTCACCGGTCGGCACAAGCATCCCTGAGGGGATGCTCATCCTGGTCGACACCGAAGCTGAGGCCGCTCCTGGAAAGCTTGTCGTTGCCAAGCTGGCCGACAGCAATGAAGCGACGTTCAAAAAACTTGTGGAAGACGGCGGGCGGAGGTTCTTGAAGCCACTCAATCCCGCATACCCTATGGAGATGTGCATGGAGGGCTGCAGAATCGTGGGTGTCGTGGTACGCGCTACCATCAAGCTCTGACGATACTTGGCCCAGATAGCCCGGCGGAATGCTGGGCTTTTTTTTGCCCGAAGAATGCAAGCTAAAAAAAATTAGCTCTCGGCTATTGAAAATTCCTACAGCAAAGGATAACTGTATGCACATACAGTACAAGGAGTTTCATGCCATGCCCCACCCTGCCTTTTCGCATTCCCCATCGTTGTCCTACGAACGGCTCGGATACCGTATCCAGCAAGCAATCGCATCACCCCACGTACAGAAAAGGCAGTTTGTTGAGGTCAAGCCTAGCGCGGATGAATCCCCTGCCGACTGGCAGCGATTGCTCGCCGACCTGGAAGAGACTTCAGGTATCACGATCGACACCTTGGACTCAGGCCTCATCAGGATTGGATGGCGAGGATTTACCGAAGCATGAACAAGCGCCCGCATAACGCGGGCTTTTTTTTGGTCGGATTTATAACTTGAGTTATTGACACAGAGAAAACCTACGTTATGATTCGATCCATAACACAGGTTATAGGCAGCTACGGCAGCCACCGCTCTTTACACAACTCGACGCAATACACCACCAGGTGGGAAAGGTAGCTAGCACGCTCATAGGCAGGAGCCTCCCTGCGCGATGCCGTATCGACCTCGGATCCTGGTGGCAAATCATCAACCAATCGAAGAGGAGAACCTTGGCCATGAAGTAGGTACCGCTTCACCAGTGAGGCGCAGCAAGCCTGAAGGCTTCGCCCGTAACCCTGACAGGCAGCGGCAAGTTGTGGCGTCGATGTCACCGCGCATTGGCCGGAACCCGGTAGCCCGCCCGTAACGACGAATCACCGCTGATGCAGCATCCCCGGCCTGTCGCCAGTAGCGAGGCCGGGGCGCCATACCGTAAAGCTCACCAGCGCGTGCCTTACACCGCCTAAAGGGCACCCCCATGCACATTAAGTCGGCTGAATTGGTCGTGACGTTCGCCCTCCCCTGGTCCGGGAGGTAGCGGCAGCGAGCGTCACGACCAATGCAGCCCACCGAGGACTCTTCATGGAAACGATCACTTGTGGCTCATGGATTGGCCAGCTCGGCAAGGCGCTGGCTCCCCGTGAACTCGAAGCACTGTTGTGGGTGGCTCAAGGCCTCACCACCAAAGAAATCGCCCGCCAGATGTCGGTCAGCCCGGGCACGGTGGCCAACCGCATCGAAGCCGCGCTGTTCAAGCTGGAGGCCGGCCGCCGCATCGAGGCGGTCACCAAGGCCATGCGCCAGCAGATCATCAGCCCGATCTGCATCGCCCTCGCCGGCCTCATCGCCATGCATGCGGTGATCGACGACAGCGACCCGATGCGCCGCGATCGCCGCGCGCCGGAGCGACGCACCGCCCAAGTTCGAATCGTTCGCAAGGCAGAAGCCTTGGAACTCCATGCCTGACCAACAAGGACCAACCCATGAACGCAGCCATCCGCAATAGCCGTATGCAATACGACCAGGTGCAGCAGCAGGCCGAAGCCGCAGCCGCTCAGTTCCGCAGCAACTCCCGCTTCTTCGTCCAGCAGGGTGAGAACAACAGCTGGGCCATCGTCGGCTCCGACGATAACCGCCTGTACGGACAGCGCCGCCGCTACTTCGACGCGGTGACCTACGCCGAGAGCCTGGAGCGCGCGGTGAACGCAAAGTCGGTGCCGGTGCTGAAGGTCAGCCCGCCTGACGACACCCGCACTCGCTGGGCGGCCCTCTGGGCGCTGCTATTGATCGTCATGGCTGGAGCGTTTTCGTCATGAGCCGCGGGGTAAACAAGGTGATCCTGGTCGGCACCTGCGGCCAGGACCCGGAAGTTCGCTATCTGCCCAACGGTAACGCGGTGGCGAACCTCAGCCTGGCCACCAGCGAGCAATGGACCGACAAGCAGTCAGGGCAGAAGGTCGAGCGCACCGAGTGGCACCGTGTGTCGCTGTTCGGGAAGGTGGCCGAGATCGCCGGCGAGTATCTGCGCAAGGGCTCGCAGTGCTACATCGAGGGCAAGCTGCAGACCCGCGAGTGGGAGAAGGACGGCATCAAGCGCTACACCACGGAAATCATCGTCGACATCAACGGCACGATGCAGCTGCTGGGCAGTCGGCCGCAGGGCCAGCAGCCCGGGCAAGTGCCAGATAGGCAGCCGCGGCAACAACGGCCGGCGCGCCCACAGCAGAGCCAGCAGGCCGCACCGCCCGATCACGACAGCTTCGACGACGACATACCGTTCGCCCCCCTCCACCACCTGGCCGGTGCGTAACCATGAAGCGCCGGCAGCTGGTCCACCCCGCCGCGTACTACCTCGGGCGGGCCTGCCGCGACAACAGCCAGTCACGCGACGCCCAGCCATACGGCTGGATGACCGTGGATTGCGGCTGGTGGCTTGCCGGCTGGCATGACCGAGACATGGAGCTTTCCGCTTGAAACGCATCACCGCACGCGTCCGGCACGGCCGGCGCCAGCAGCACATCAATCTGCCGCCCAGCGGCTTGGGAGGTACCTGCGATGACCGAGCAAAAGACCGGTGTCGCGAAACACTCTGCGGACTACCGGGCCCGGCAGAAGGCCCAAGCGAAGAAGCTCGGTATCGAGAAGGTGTTCTTCAACATGCCGGAAGGGATCAAGGCTGCAATGGCTGCGGAGATCGAACGCCACGGGTACGACCAGGTGCAAGAACTCTGGCAGGACCTGGCCTTGTCATGGATCGCGCAGGATCCCGAGGAGCGGGCGCGTCGTCTTGAACGACCTGACGCGCCAGCTTTTTACATCTCGCCAAAACTAGCGCGTCAGTTCGAAGAGCAGAGCTTGCGGGACCTACGTCGCGACCCGGGCGACGAGATCGTTAGGCCTAATCCTTGAGAGTGATTTTGCCTGGAGCCGCAGATGCGATCCTAATCAAATCCAAAACAGAAACGCCTTCGACGTCTGTAACAGTCAGCTGACCGCCGCCCTGATTGGCCGCAGTGGCCAGCCGTATGAGGTCTAGCACAGACGTTCCACGCGCTGACACCTCGAAGGTCGCTCCAGCATTAAGAACTCTGATTTTGTCCAGCACTGACATTGCCCTGATGCTCATTCAACTCTCCTTGTGGCCGGCCCCTGCCGGTCACCCGTAATACCCCATCCAAAACCAAATTGCCACCATGCCGCATCCGGCCACGGAGGGCGGCGCATGCATGGAGTACCGTAATGCAAGTCGAGACCTCGACCGTCACCAAGCTACTGATCACCGGCGCCGAAGGCCTGGACCCGATCAGCGTCTACCTCGAAGACTTCGCGCCCTGCAAGGGCAAGATCACCGTCAGCTGCTTCGACAAGACCTGGCACGCCTACTGGGGTGGTATGTGGGATGGCCTGACCATCGGCCAGTTCTTCTGCAAGCTGCACGACGCCTACATCATCGGCTATTTCGACCGGTCCCTGAGTTCTCGCCGGTTCAGTGCTGAGGCCCTGGCCGACAAAGCGCGGAAGGTGATCGTGCAAATGCGGCGTGACCGGGATCTCGACGCAGAAGACGCCCGGAGCCTGCTCGACGAGGCAGAAGATGTTCGCTACACCAGCTCGCTCGATGAGTGCGGCGGCGCCCACCGCGAGTTCATGCACCGCGTGTTTGGTGACGACTGGTGGAACCAGCCGGCAGATGCGATGGAGCCAAACCCTGATTGGGCCTACCTCTGCCGCATCATCGAAACAGTGCAGCAGGCCCTGGCCAAGCAGTTCCCGATTGCCGCCTGACCAAGGAGAAAGCCATGCTCGGCACACCCTGCGAGTACGTGCAGCAGTATTACCAGGTCCCGGCGTGCATCGGCCGCCGCGTGATCGCCTACGGCAAACCTGGAGTGATCACCGACGACTTCGGGCACTACATCGGTATCACCCTCGACGAGAGCACCAAGCGTCATCCAGGCCGCTACCACCCCGTAGACGGCATCGAGTACGGCGAGATGGCTGAAGCGCTGCCTAAGCAACCACGCCGCACCAACTACGACCGGTACTACGACGAAGAGTGGAACTGCGATTTCCACGAGTTCTTGGGTATCAACCGGCCTCATCGCGAGAAGCGCAAGCATGAAGGCCAGTGGCAGTACCGGATGTACCGATCTCGCTCAGGCTGGCGAGGATCCTGCGACCGAGACATCGAAGGCGAGTGGTGTCCCACTGCGCCCCTGGCCAAAGCGAGCTACAAGGCTGCGCTGCTCAAACGCAAAACCGCCTGACCCCGCGCTGCCCGCCAGCGCCTTCCCCTCTCAAACGATGAACGCCTCAAGTTTGAGAGTTCATGAAATCTCGCTTGACGGCAAGCGCGACCTTGTACCTTTCAAGAGCATCTTGGACAACTTCATTATCTCCCGTAATTTCGGAATACTGATATTTCACCCAGGGTTCCTGAACTTTCTTGTAACGCTCATCTGCTTCGCGCAAACCGCGAATCACACCCTGAATCCGTATCATCTTCGTCATAACAACTGAATGGGATACTACAAGCTCGTAACTTCCCAGCTCATGGGCCGGAATTCCTTTCAGTATCTCCATATTGCTTTCAAAAAGCCCGCCAACGTGATAATCCCACATCAATAAGAAAGCATTCAACGTTGGCCCGCCATCAACAAACTCAGACAGCTTCCTGACATTTTTGCAAGCGCTTTCCATTACCGCCAAATAGGCACCATCACGAAGTTCCGCCCTCTTCGCATCCGCGTTTGCTTGCATAGTAATTTGTCTTCGGCTTACTGCTAAAGCACCCCAAATGGCACCGATAGAGCCAAAGGCTTGGACCCAACTTGCAAGCTCACTCTTATTAAGATCGTACGTCCTGATCAAAAGAACAGTCACAAAGCAAATCGCAAGAGCCAAGCAGATATTTTGAACTGACAACCACGGTTTCAGCAGACTCTTGCCGTACTCGTTCAGCATTTTCATAACCCATCCTTGTTTTTTGAAATCATACGCGCGAGATATCTTCATGCCCACAGCAATCGACCTGTTCGCCGGCCTCGGCGGATGGAGCACCGGCGCGCGCGCCGCAGGCGTCCAGGTTCTCTGGGCGGCAAACCACTGGCCGGTAGCCGTTGAATGGCACAGCGCCAACCACCCCGACACGCAGCACGTTTGCCAGGACTTGCACCAGGCACGCTGGGAGCAGGTGCCGGCGCACGACATCCTGCTTGCCTCACCCTGCTGCCAAGGGCACGCAAAGGCCCGCGGCAAGAAATCGGGCAATCCTGAGCACGACGCATCGCGCTCGACGGCCTGGGCGCCGGTATCGGCCCTTGAGTTCCACCGGCCGCAGGCGGCGGTGATCGAGAACGTGCCTGAGTTCACCGACTGGCTGCTGTACCCGGCATGGCTGCAGGCCATCCAAGCGATGGGCTACCAGTGTGCGCCGCACATCGTGGACTGCGCGGACCTCGGCGTTCCGCAGCACCGGGTGCGCCTATTCATGGTCCTGACGCGCAGCAGGGCCCCGCTGATGCTTCAACTGCAGCGCGAGCGGCATGTGCCGGCAAGCAGCTTCCTCGACTTCGACGCCGGCCGCTGGTCGGCGATCGAGAAACCAGGCCGGGCCCAGGCCACGCTCGACCGGGTGCGCAACGGGCGCCAGCGCTTCGGCGACCGGTTCATCATGCCCTACTACGGCAAAGGCTCCGGCACCACCGGCCGCGACATCAACCGGCCGATCGGCACCATCACCACCCTGGACCGCTGGGCCCTGGTCGATGGCGACCGCATGCGGATGCTCAGCGCCGACGAGGCCTTGGCCGCCATGTCGTTCCCGGCAGACACCCTGCGCCCGGACAACCACCGGCTGACCATGCACATGGCCGGTAATGCGGTACCGCCGCTAGCTGGACAACGAGTAATCGAGGCGTTGCTGAAAGCGGCATGACGGTTAAAGCTCCGGAACTCGCTTATCAACGGCCACAAACCAACTATCCCCATCTTCGTATGCTGTTGGTACGAGCTCGAAAACCTGGGTTCCGGGGACCCCATTGAATTTTATATAGGTAACCCGCAGTTCTTCGCGGTCATGGCCACCAATAGCATCTACAAAGTCGACCCTGACAGATTCACCTCTGGCAATTAGCGGGAACTTTAAAAATCGAGATTCGGATCCGTCTTCCATCATCAAAGAAGCCCGCACTTGCTCGCAAGCTGCCCCTCCGTTGAGCATTACAAAACTACAAACTTCGCAGGCACCACTTTCATCATGCACTTCTCTTAGCCCGTTAAATGTAACCTGAAATACCGGCTCAAATGAAATTTCCTGATTCCTTAAGGATAACTTAGTAGCTATCGCCAACTCAGTTTGCTGAGTGACTGACTCACGTAGCTCCTGAGCTTGTAATTTCAAAGCGTCGGAGCTAATCCTTAGCTCTAGACCCTGTTGGATAAATCCAAGTACGAGCCACAAGAACGCTAAGGGACTGAACACGCCTGCAAGAAAATCGCCAATAGAATTCAACTCCATTGCCTTTAATGTAGCAAATCGATCACCGACAGCCCACCACATTAAAAAACAGTATGAAGTACTCAGTCCGAGCCCAAGCCAAAAGAGTGATCTACGCATTTCATTCTCAAATAAAGACCCACTAAGCGAGGCATACCATGCCCACAAAAGAACAATCCCGCAACACAGAAATGGTCAGCGTGCCGCGCGAGCAGCTGCAGGCCTGGCAGCAGCGCTTCTCGAAGGCGCAGATGTTCCAGCAATCGACCGAGGTCCAAGCGGCACTGGCCCTGCCAGCAGCACAGCACCACGCAGACCCAATAGCCTGGATGGTTGGTACTGCCTTCTGGTGGACCAAAGAAGAGGCAGAGAGGGATGCGGCGGCGACTGGGCTGCCGATTGTCCCTGTTGGACCGTTGGCCCCCATCCCTGACGGATATTGCCTGATGCCCAAGCGGCTCACGGCCGAGAACGGCGCCAAGGCACTGCTGCTCGGTGAGTTCAAGCTGGAGGTCGCGCGCGAATGCCCCGAATGCCTTGAGTTGGACGAACCAGCAGAAGGCTGCGAAATCTGCGATGGAGATGGTGAGTACGCCCAACGCCACACGATACCGTGGGACATGATTAAGTTCATCTACAGCGAGGCTGTGAAGGGTCTCGCTCTCCAGCCGAACACCGCCCGATAGAGAAAAGCCAAACGGAGCACATTTGTACTCCACCCAGCACTAGCCTCTCTATGCTCTAGTTCGAGCAGGCGACCTGGTCGAATTTTGGGAGAGTGTCTGTGGCAATGCGGCGAGCCCGTACTACGCCCCAGGCCAAAGCCCTGGTCATTGATTCACCGGGACGGGAATCAAACGCCTCTTCGTGAAGGGCCATGCCCGTCGAGGCATAGACCCCAATGAACATCTGCGTGTTACCTGCCCGCGACAGTCGCACCTGGACATCTATGTGCGTTCCATCGCTAAGGGTCTCGTCATGAGTGCGGTGGTGAAGCGAAGGATCAGCCCATTGCCAGAAAACTTCACCGCGAATCCTCATGTCGGTCTCCTACGACTTTAGTTGTAGTTAGGTGTTGTATTGCCACCATAGCGAACACCCAGTTTTACGCAAATCCGCCGAGCTGATCTGTGAGCTGAATCGGACAGTCGGCATTCCCATCTCCCCTCTGTTCACTGCCGCGATATGTCGGCCAAGGAATCGTCATGCCCGAAAAAATTGAGTTGGACCTCGACACGATCGAGGCGGCGGCCAAGGCTGCAACCCCGCAAGACTTCGTCAGCGCCCAAGTCGGTGGTGCCGAAGAAGGATGGATAGAATGCCCTGGGTGTGGCGGTGAAGGCTCTGTCGAACTGACCGCCGACTACCTGAACTACGACGGCGTGGCACTGGGTGTCCAGTTCTATGGCATTGGTGAGCCGCACGTTCATGCTGAGGCGTACTACCGCGCCGCGCGGCCTGCCGTCATGTTGGCCCTGATTGCAGAAGTCCGCGCTCTCCGGACTGACGCAGAGCGGTACCGCTGGTTGCGCGACCCGGACGGACAGGAGGACTTGGGCAGCGAGTACAACATGCCTCCCATAATCTGCGGTTACGCCGAGCATGAGGACATTCTCGCCAATGGTGCGTTAGACCGCGCAATCGACCAAGGCATGGAGGCGCTTAAGCCATGACCCGCCTCGCCCTCTGCCTCCTGCTGCTGGCCACCGGCGCCAGCGCAACCGAGAACGTCATCGACGTGCAGCACGACAGCCAGCGCGGCGTCACCTGCTACCTGCTGAATGGGGTCGGCATCAGCTGCATCCCCGACAGCCAGCTGCAGGCAGGCAACCAGCGCCAGCTCTCCCCGCACGAAACCCAACCCGAACCTACACCCGCTCTGGCGCCTGGGCGCTGGATTGATGAGAGGTATGAGCTGTGAGCAAACCGCATTGGATCGACGCGCCAGCGTGGGCCGAATGGCTCGCCCAGGACAGCGACGGTGAATGGCTCTGGTGGGAGTCGATGCCGATCCTGATTCCTGGCAAGGCTGGCTGGACTGGCGGTGGCTGTCATAAGTGGGCGCGGAAAACGCCCAATTACGAACCCTTTGGACTGACTTTGGAGAGGCGTCGATGACCGACCTGATCGAAGTGAAGACCGCCGACCTGGCCGGCGAGGCCTTGGGCTGGGCGGTAGGCAAGGCAGAAGGCCTGGACCTGCAGCTGGCACCGCCCGGCTACAACGGCGTGCCGTGGCGGGTGTTTGCCCTGTATCGCGCCGCAGTGACCGAGCGCAACGAGCGCTTTAACCCGTGGGAGGACTGGGCGCTGGGCGGGCCGCTGGTCGGGAAGCGCATGGTCAGTCTCCATTGCCCACAGAGCACCGACGACATCTGGGCCGGCTGGGTGATCACCGACAAGGGGGAGTTTTGCCAGGCCGGTGAGAATGCCCTGATCGCCGCCTGCCGCGCCATCGTCGCTGCCAAGCTCGGCGATACCGTCCAGGTTCCGAAGGAGCTGATGCCGTGAGGAAGCTGATCTATCGCATCAATCGCTGGCTTCCATTCGGCGGCTTGCCGATCGCTCAGGTTCAGCTGGGCCGCAACACCTGCACCCTCTACAAGAACGGCTGGGTGCTGATCAGCGACGGCAGGAACACCGACGCCTTCCCAATCAACTTCACCAGCCAGGCCTTGGTCGACGCATTCGCGGCTGAACTCGCCTAACCCCTCCCCAACTACTCAAGCCCGCCGAAATGCGCGGGCGAGGATTCCCTATGTCCGCAACTCAGCAATTTCATCAAACCGCCAATGACTGCCTGGAGCGCATCGCGGCCGACCTCTGGCCCGAAGCCAAGCTTGCCCTGGTCATCTACACCCCGAACAAGCCAGAGCTCGACATTGTGCTCAAGGATAGCGGCCTGAACGCCGACGAGGTCGTGAGCACTCTACGTCGGCGCGGAGGCCTGGGCCTTGATGGCGAGAACATCTACAAGCGTCTGCTCTGTGACGCCATCATCGGCGCCATGGCCTCCGGCAAGCAGAACAGCAACCCGCCGCCGGAAGGCCATTGGGGCAAAGAGTTCTGGGATATCGGCCACGCCGAGGGTGCGCTGAAGGAAGAACTGACCCAGGCGCTGCGCCTGGCGCGCAAAGAACTGGACGCCTGCCAGCGCGTCATCCACTACGCCGGCGGCTTCGACCCGGCCTATGTCAACGACGCCCAGGTCGCAATCAAGGTCGCCGACACGGTGCTCGAAATGACTGCCGCCTGACCACCAACCTGCCGCCACCGGCGGCGTGGAGACCATCCCATGGAACATGCAAGCGAGTTTCTCGATGAGGAAGAGGTGGTGCGGGTGACCGGCTACCAGCTCCCGAGCAAACAGATCGCGTGGCTGGCCAATAACGGCTGGCAGTACACGCTCACCCGGGCCAGGCGGCCCATTGTCGGTCGGGTGTATGCCCGACTCAAGATGGCAGGCGTCAAGCCAACGGCAACGAATGCCACGACTGAAACATGGACATTGGACTTATCGCGCGTGGGGTAACAGATGCGCACCAGGAAGGCATCGAACAAGGACCTGCCGCCGCGGATGTTGCGGCGGGTCCGCAAGTTGAAAAGCGGCAAGTTGTGGGTTGGGTACTACTACGACGGGAGGGATGCAGACGGGAAGCGGCAGGAAGTGCCGCTGGGGACTGACCTCGCAGAGGCCAAGTTGGAATGGGCGCGCCTGGAGCATAAGGCGAAGCCGAAAGTGATGGCGACGATGGGCGAGCTGTTTGACCGGTACGAGCGGGACATCATCCCGGGCAAGTCGCCACGCACGCAGAAGGACAACAAGTACGAGCTGGAGCGCCTGCGCAAGGCGTTCGCTGACGCGCCCATCGAGGCCATCAGCCCGCCGGTAATTGCCCAGTACCGGGACGCCCGCAGCGCAAAAACCCGGGCAAACCGGGAAATCGCCCTGCTCTCGCACGTTTTTACCATGGCCATGGAATGGGGGTTTGCCGAGCGCAACCCATGCCTGGCGGTTCGCCGCAACAAAGAGAAGGTGCGCGACTTCTACGCGGCTGACGAAATCTGGGATGCGGTGTATGCCGAAGGCGATCAGGGCCTGAAGGATGCCATGGACCTGGCCTACCTGGCCGGCCAGCGCCCTGCGGACACCCTGAAGTTCAGCACCGTCGACCTGGACGAGGACTACCTGTGGGTCGACCAGAACAAGACCGACAAGAAGTTGCGCATCCGGCGGCACGTCAACGGCGAACTGACCGGCCTCGGCCTGTTCATCGAGGCGCTGCTCGAGCGGCGCAAGCTTCAAGGTGTGCGCAACTCACGCCTCATTACCAACGACTCAGGCCTGCGTATGAGTTGGGAAATGCTGAGGAACCGCTTCAGCGAAGCGCGTGACAAGGCAGCTCGGAAGCTGACCGCCGATGGCAACACAGACCTGGCCACGAAGGTTCGGCAGTTCCAGTTCCGCGATATTCGACCGAAGGCAGCGTCGGAAATCGAGGACATCAGCCACGCCAGCCGGCTGCTTGGGCACTCCAAGGAGGAAATCACCAAGCGCGTTTATCGCCGCGTCGGCGAGGTGGTCAGCCCGACCAAGTAGCGGGCTGATGCGGAAACGATGCCTAAAGATGCGGAAACGATCCGGGTTTTCTGCGCACAAAGAAAAACCCCGCAGACGTTAATCTGCGGGGCTTTCGAATGGTGGAGGCCGAGGTCGGAATCGAACCGGCGTAGACGGATTTGCAATCCGGAGCATAACCACTTTGCTACTCGGCCTCAAAGGTCGGATCTAGCAGCTTGCGCTTCGCTATCTCCTTGAAACGCTGAACCTTTTTCAAAGTTTGCTGCGTTTCGATGGGCGCCATTATGTCTTCATTCCTTTAACCTTGCAACCCCCTGAACGAAAAAAAATTTCAACGGGTTCAAGGTGTTAGCGCAGGCGGCCGAGTTTACTCCACAAGCCCACCACTGTGTTCTCCACGGTGCCACTGGCAGCCATGCCGATTCGCTCCTGCAGGCTCTTGCGTTCGGCGTAGTGCAGGTGGAACAGGTTGGCGTTGCGCGCGCGTTCGCTGAGGTACTCGTCGCTGGTCTGCAGCTCGTCTACCAGCTTGCGGTTGAGTGCCGCGACGCCCAGCCAGACTTCGCCGGTGGCCACTTCGTCGATGTGCAGCTGCGGACGATAGCGGGCAACGAAGTCCTTGAACAGCTGATGGGTGATGTCCAGGTCTTCCTGGAACTTCTCCCGGCCCTTCTCGGTGTTCTCGCCGAACACGGTCAGGGTGCGCTTGTACTCACCGGCGGTCAGCACTTCGAAATCGATGTCGTGCTTCTTCAGCAGGCGGTTGACGTTGGGCAGCTGCGCCACCACGCCGATGGAGCCCAGCACGGCGAACGGTGCGCTGACGATCTTCTCGCCGATGCAGGCCATCATGTAGCCGCCGCTGGCGGCCACCTTGTCGATGCACACGGTCAACGGGATGCCGGCCTGGCGAATGCGCGCCAGCTGCGATGCAGCCAGGCCGTAGCTGTGCACCAGGCCGCCACCGCTTTCCAGGCGCAGCACCACTTCGTCACGCGGGGTGGCGAGGGTCAGCAGCGCGGTGATTTCGTTGCGCAGGCTTTCGGTGGCAGAAGCTTTGATGTCGCCATCGAAATCCAGCACGAAGACCCGGCCCTTTTCCTCGGCCTTGCCCTTCTTCTGCCGCTTTTCCGCCTTGGCCTGCTGCTTGCGCAAGGCCTTGAGCTGGGCCTTGTCGAGCAGGCCGGATTCCAGGCGCTCGCGCAGGTCCTTGTAGAACTCGTTCAGGCGAGTGACCTGCAATTGCCCACCCGATTTGCGCCGCCCCTTGCCGCGCAGCCCGGCGATGGCCGACAGCACTATCAGGATGGCGATGACCAGGGTGGCGGTTTTGGCGAGAAAGCTTGCGTATTCAGCAAGAAACTCCACGTTGACTCCTTAAAGACTTGCGCCACTACGGCGCGTAACTGTAGCAAGCATACCGTTGCGCCTGAGGTGCTGCCAGCCGTGGCAAACGCTGGCAACACCTTTCAAACAACCTTTTCAAACGCTTGTATGTTTTTTCGTTGACAGCCCGTGTGCCGCATCCTAACCTCGCAGCAACCTCCAACAGGCCGGAACCTTTCGTGGGCAACCTCTACCTGATCCGACATGGCCAAGCCTCCTTCGGCGCCGATGACTACGATGTCCTCTCGCCCGTGGGCGTGCGCCAGAGCCAGGCCCTGGGTGAGCACCTGGCCCAGCTCGGTGTAAGGCTGGACCGCTGCGTGGCAGGCGACCTGCGCCGCCAGCAGGATACCGCGCGCCTGGCCCTGGATGCATTGCACGCCAATGGCTGCCCGGTGCCGGCTGTTGAGACCGATGCAGCATTCAATGAGTTCGATGCCGATGGTGTGATCCGCGCCTTGTTGCCCGGGCTGCTACCGCAGGAGCCCGACGCCCTGCACATCCTGCGCAATGGCGCGCAGCACCGCAGCGAGTTCCAGCGCCTGTTCGCACTGATGGTGCAGCGCTGGCACGATGGCGAACATGCCGACAATGGCCTGGAGACCTGGCAGGCGTTCACCGTCCGCGTGCAAGGCGGCCTGCAGCGCGTACTGGATGCCGCCGGTAGCGGCGACAATATCGCCATCTTCACCTCGGGCGGCACCATTGCCGCCCTGCTCCACCTGGTTACCCGTATTACCCCCGGCCAGGCGTTCGCGCTGAACTGGCAGATCATCAACACGTCGCTCAGCCAGCTGAAGTTCCGCGGCCGCGACGTGGCACTGGCTTCCTTCAACAGCCAGGCCCATGTGCAGCTGTTGAGGGCGCCGGAGCTTGTCACCTATCGATGAGCCCGGCTTGTTGTGTCCCTGCGGGGACGTGTAAATCACTCTATAAGGAATGCGCCATGACCTCCGTAGCTGATGCCGTCAAAAAGATGCAAGAGAAGTTCAACCCATCCGCTGCCGCCGGCCTGGACCTGGTGTTCGGCTTCAACATCACCGACGAAGACAAGCACTACGCGCTGATCGTCAAGGACGGCACCTGCGATCTGCAGGAAGGCGAAAACCCGGATGCCAACTGCACCCTGGTAATGGACAGCGAAACCCTGAAGGGTATCGTCAGCGGCGAAACCGACGGCATGCAGGCATTCATGGGCGGCAAGCTGCGCGTTGAAGGCGACATGATGCTGTCGATGAAGCTCAGCGAGCTGTTCCCGTCCTGAGGGCTGGAAATAGCGGATGATCAAAAAACCGAAGCCTGACCGGCTTCGGTTTTTTTTTGCCCGCCTGTTCGGACCCTATCGCCGGCAAGCCAGCTCCCACAGGTACAGCGTTGCACTCGAGGTTGTCGCTGTACCTGTGGGAGCTGGCTTGCCGGCGATAGCGGCAGTCGCTTCATCAAGGCAGTTGATCAGGCAGCAACACCCTCACCTATATGGCATCTGGCACGCTTGTCCCATCCCCGGCGGACCATTAGATTAGCCAATAGTCCTTGCGATCGAGAATAAGGAAAACGCATGACGCTCACCGACCAGTCCACCCAGGTACGCCCCGGCGAAGAACTCGACGCGGCTGTCATCGACCCTTACCTCAAAGCCAACATCCCCGGCCTGGATGGCCTGCCGAGCATCAGCCAGTTCCCTGGCGGCGCCTCCAACCTTACCTACCTGGTCAGCTACCCGGGCCGCGACTTCGTGCTGCGCCGTCCACCGTTCGGGCAGAAGGCCAAGTCAGCCCATGACATGGGCCGCGAGTTTCGCATCCTCAACCAGCTGAACAGCGGCTTCCCCTACTGCCCCAAGGCCTATGTGCACTGCACCGACAGCAGCCTGATCGGCGGCGAGTTCTACGTGATGGAACGGGTCAAGGGCATCATCCTGCGCTCGGACATCCCGGCCGAGCTGGACCTTGACGCCAACCGCACCGAGGCCTTGTGCAAAAGCTTCATCGACCGCCTGGTGGAACTGCACCAGGTGGACTACAACGCCTGCGGCCTGGCCGACCTGGGCAAACCGGAAGGCTATGTGCAGCGCCAGATCGAGGGCTGGACCAGCCGCTATGAAAAGGCCCTGACCCCTGACGCCCCGCGCTGGGAACAGGTGACCGCGTGGCTGCACGAGAAAATGCCCGCCGACCACCCGCGGCCCGGCATCGTGCACAACGACTACCGTTTCGACAACGTGATCCTCGATGCCGACAACCCCATGCGCATCATCGGTGTGCTGGACTGGGAAATGGCCACCCTCGGCGACCCGCTGATGGACCTGGGCAACAGCCTGGCCTACTGGATCGAGGCCGACGACCCGGCGCCGGTGCAGCTGATGCGTCGCCAGCCGAGCAACGCACCGGGCATGCTCACCCGCCGCCAGTTCGTCGATTACTACGCCGAGCGCGCCGGCATCCGCCTGGACAACTTCGATTACTACTATTGCTATGGCCTGTTCCGCCTGGCCGGCATCGTCCAGCAGATCTACTACCGCTATTACCACGGCCAGACCCAGGACAAGCGCTTCGCCCAGTTCATCCACATGAACCGCTTGCTGGAGCAGATGACCTTGCAGGTCATCGCCAAGTCCAGCCTCTGAGCCCCGACCTCGACGACGGATAACAAGGAAAACAGCATGTCCAAGACCCACCTGTTCGACCTCGACGGCAAGATTGCCTTCGTTTCCGGCGCCAGCCGTGGCATCGGCGAGGCCATCGCCCACCTGTTGGCCCAGCAAGGTGCCCATGTGATCGTGTCCAGCCGCAAGCTCGACGGTTGCCAGCAGGTGGCCGATGCCATCATCGCCGCCGGTGGCAAGGCAACGGCAGTGGCCTGCCACATCGGTGAACTGGAGCAGATCCAGCAAGTGTTCGCCGGCATCCGCGAACAATTCGGGCGGCTGGACATCCTGGTCAACAACGCCGCTACCAACCCGCAGTTCTGCAACGTACTGGATACCGACCCAGGGGCTTTCCAGAAGACCGTGGACGTGAACATCCGTGGCTACTTCTTCATGTCGGTCGAGGCCGGCAAGCTGATGCGCGAGCATGGTGGCGGCAGCATCATCAACGTGGCGTCGATCAACGGGGTTTCACCCGGCCTGTTCCAGGGCATCTATTCGGTGACCAAGGCGGCAGTCATCAACATGACCAAGGTCTTCGCCAAGGAGTGCGCGCAGTTCGGGATCCGCTGCAACGCCCTGCTGCCAGGCCTGACCGACACCAAGTTCGCCTCGGCACTGGTGAAGAACGACGCCATCCTCAATGCCGCGCTGCAGCAGATCCCGCTCAAGCGCGTGGCCGACCCCAAGGAAATGGCCGGCGCCGTCTTGTACCTGGCCAGCGATGCTTCCAGCTACACCACCGGTACCGCACTCAATGTCGACGGTGGTTACCTGTCCTGATCAGGCTTTTACTGCAACCAGGGTGTAGCTCAGGGGCAGGCGTGCGGGCTGCTCGCGCAGGCGATATTCACCGTCGTCGCCCTTGACCATCTGCCCCGGCAGCGCCTCCCAGGGGATGCTCTGGTGCTCGACCAGGGCGGTCAGCTGCAGACCGTGGGCCAGCAAGGCGCTGATCACCTCGCCCAGGCCGTGGTTCCACTCGTGGGTTTCGGTGTGGGAAAGGCGCCGCTCGGTTTCGACGTATGTCTGGTCGTTGTGCCACACCGTCGGTTCTTCGTGCTCGAAATACGGGTATTCGAGTTGCAGGCGGTCCTGGTGGTCTTCGTTGACTGCCATCAGCATCGGGTGCCCGTCGCGCAGGAACAACCGCCCGCCCGGCTTCAGCAGGGCCGCGACTGTACGCGCCCACGGCTCGATGCGAGGCAGCCAGCAGAGCGCGCCGATGCCGGTGTAGACCAGGTCGAACGTGCCGGCCGGCAACACCTTGTCGGCGTCGTAGACATCGGCCTCGACATACGCGATGGGTGCCGCACAGCGCTGGGCCAGCACCCGCGCCTCGGCCAGCGAAGCCGCGGAATAGTCCAGGCCACAGACCTTGGCGCCAAGGCGCGCCAGCGAGAGGGTATCGGTACCGATGTGGCACTGCAGGTGGACGGCGTTGAGCCCGTCGATATTGCCAAGCAACGGCAGGTCGAAGCGTACGGTTTCGGAAAGGTGTTCGGGATGCTGGACGAGCCGTTCGACTTCGTAGTCGTTGGAAGCAGCGTGCAGCGGGGCACGTTCATCCCAGCTGGCGCGGTTGAGTTGCAGTGAGCGGTCCATGGTGTCTTCCTTGATTCGTGGGGGCTCATGCTAGCCTCCACCAATCTCCCTGCGACAGGACTGCCTTGCTAAAAATTGTAAAGCTCGCGCGGTCACTGTGGGAGCGGGCGTGCCCGCGAAGAAACAACGCGCTGGCTGGCACCGGCTACGCCGGTGTTCGCGGGCGCGCCCGTTCCCACCCGACCCCACAGAGCCCCTGCCAAGTCGCCAGCCGTTACAGGCAGGTCGCCGCCGCCGCCCGGCGCTGCAGGGCCACACCGTCGTTCTTCTGCGCGTAGTAATCCACCCGCGCCCCACCCGCCTGCGGGTACACATCCACGAACGCCTCGGCTTCACGGGTATACACCGTGAACCCACCCTGCTTGCGTGGTTCCAGATAACCACTGGCGTCGTCACCGAACACCTTCTCTTCCTGCCAGCTGAACTGGATGCACTGGGCCACCAGTTCCGGCGCCTTGTGCGAGTCGAGCTGCGTGGTCGGCTTGCCGCCGCGGGCCGTTTCCATGGTCGCAGAAGCACAACCGACCAGCATCAGCGCCGCGGCCATCGGCAGAATCGCACGCATGTTCCATCCTCAGGGTAAAAAAGAAGGCGACTCTAGCACTGGCAAGCATCGCGAGTGAATTGTCACGCGCAGGTGGCTGTCGCAGATAAGGCATTCCGCCACAAGGAGAACGTCATGAAATTGCACTACCTGCTGTTCGCCGCCCTTCCCTGCCTGCCCCTCGCTGCCACCGCAGCCCCCTCCGGCGAAGAAAGCATCACCGCGCCAGAAACCCACAACCGCGAGCTCAAGGTCGGCGACAAGGCACCCGACCAGTACAAACGCGATGACCAGGCAATCAAGGACTGGAAAACCAAGGGCCTGCCAGCGCCGGAAAAGGAAAGCCACTGGGTAAACATGGGGGGGCGCTACGTGCTGGTGCAGATCACCAACGGCGTGGTGCTGGCAATTCAGCCAACCCACTGATTCCACATTTCCCCGCCGCTCATCGCTGGCACGACAAATTTTTGCCTGCCAGCGAAACCAAATGGATCCTTTCCAGTCTCAGAGGGTGTGCCGTAAACCTTTGCGGATCAAGGACCTATATCGTGATGACCCGTCTTGCAAGCCTTTCGCTGATTGCCGTTGTCCTGCTGACCGCAGGGTGCCATAGCCATCGCTACCATGACGACGACGATGGCTGGCGTGACCGTGATCGCGATCGTGGCCATCGCCACCACCATCGGCATGACCGCGACGACGACGATGACAATCGTCAATACCGTGGTGACCGCTACTACCGCTGAAGCGTCTTTTTCAACCCTGGCCCGCCGCCCGTTGCGCGGCACCTTAACCTGATGATTCCTTTGAGGTTCGTATCATGCGTCTGACTCTGCCTTCCCTTGCCCTTGGCCTGCTGCTGTGCCAGGGCGCTTTCGCCGGTGACGGTACCGCCGCCATTGGCGGTGGCCTGGGTGGTGTTCTGGGTAACGTTGTCGGTCAACAGATCGGCGGCAAAACGGGGGCGGCCATCGGCGCCGGCCTCGGCGGCGCAGCCGGCAGTGCGGTAGGTGCACGCAAGGGCAACCGTACCGAAGCCGCCATCGGCGGTGGCCTGGGTTCGGCCGGCGGTTCGCTGCTGGGTGGCGCGGTAGGCGGCAAGACCGGCTCCACCGTGGGCGCTGGCCTGGGTGGCGCAGCCGGTGGTGCCATCGGCAACCACCTGGGCGACAACAACGGCAAGCACCGCCGTCACCGTCACTGATCCGGTGACCTGGGGGGCTGCGCAGCCCATCGCCGGCAAGCCAGCTCCCACCTCGACCGCATTGACCTCAAGCCATGCGCAGTCATTGTGGGAGCCTGGCTTGCCAGCGATGGGCCGCCTAGCGGCCCTTTTTGTTGCAGCACATCAACACACCCTTCACCGCAATCCGGCACACTGGCTGCTACTGTCTATCGTGCCCCCGTGTGAAGGAACACCCCCTCCCCATGAACCAAGAGCTGCTCTGGGTCCTCGGCCTGCTGGCCATCGTCATCACCCTGTTCGTCATCAACCGCCCACGCATGGACGTGGTCGCGCTGCTGGTGATCCTCGCCCTGCCGCTGTCGGGCATCCTCACCGTGGAGCAGGCGCTGGCCGGCTTCAGTGACCCCAACGTGGTGTTGATCGCCGCCCTGTTCGTGATCGGTGAAGGCCTGGTGCGCACCGGCATTGCCTACCGTATCGGCGAATGGATGAGCGAGCGGGCCGGCAACAGCGAGGCGCGCCTGCTGGTGTTGCTGATGGTGGCCGTGGCGGGGCTGGGTTCGATGATGAGTTCCACCGGCGTGGTGGCCATTTTCATTCCGGTGGTGCTGAGCATCGCCGCACGCCTGCAGCTATCACCCGCCCGCCTGATGATGCCGCTGGCTTTCGCCGGCCTGATCAGCGGCATGCTCAGCCTGGTGGCCACACCGCCCAACGTGGTGGTGCACAGCGAACTGGTGCGCCATGGCGAAGCGGGCTTCAGCTTCTTCAGCTTCACCCCGTTCGGCCTGGTGGTACTGGTGCTCGGCATCGGCTACATGCTGCTGACCCGGCACTGGCTGAATGGCGAAGTGCGCAAGGACGGCCGTGTGGAAAGCCGCCGCACCCTGCTGGACCTGGTGCTGGACTACAAGCTCAACGGCCGCGAACGGCGCCTGCGCATCCGCCCCCACTCGCCGCTGATCGGTCATACCCTGGGCGAGCTGGAGCTGCGCACCCGGCATGGCGCCAACGTGATCGGTATCGAGCGCCAGCACAAGTTCACCACGCGGGTGATCGCCGCCGACTCCAGCACCGTGCTGCATCAGGGCGATGTGCTGCTGCTCGACCTGTTCGCCAACCGCGACGACCTGCGCAGCCTGTGCCAGACCATGCAACTGGAGCCGCTGCACTTCAAGGCCGCCTACTTCATCGACCAGTCCCAGGAGCTGGGCATGGCCGAAGTATTGCTGCCACCAGGCTCGAAACTGCTCGGCAAGAGCATCCTCGAACTGGCCTTCCGCACTCGCTTCGACCTCAACGTGGTGGGCTTGCGCCGCGAGCAGGTGGCGATCGAAGAACAGCTGGTGGAAGAAAAGCTGCGCCTGGGCGACACCTTGCTGGTAGTCGGCCCGTGGAAAGCCGTGCGCCAGTTGCAAGGCAAGCCCAAGGACTTCCTGGTACTGAGCCTGCCCGCGGAAATCGACATGGTCGCGCCCGCCCGCACCCGCGCACCACAGGCGCTGCTGAGCCTGGCGGTGATGGTCGGGCTGATGGTCACCGGCGTAGTACCCAATGTGATTGCCGCGCTGATCGGCTGCCTGCTGATGGGCGCAGGCCGCTGCATCGACATGAACAGCGCCTACCGGGCCATCCACTGGCAAAGCCTGGTGCTGATCGTCGGCATGCTGCCCTTTGCCCAGGCACTGCAGAAAACCGGCGGCATCGACATGGCGGTGAGCGGCCTGGTCAGCGTGCTGGGCGGTGCCGGCCCCAGCGCCATCCTCGCCTGCCTGTTCGCGGTCACGGCGGTGATCGGCCTGTTCATCTCCAACACGGCCACTGCAGTACTGATGGCCCCCGTGGCCGTCAGCACCGCCACGCAGCTGGGCATGTCGCCCTACCCGTTTGCCATGACCGTGGCGCTGGCCGCCTCGGCGGCGTTCATGACGCCGGTGTCATCGCCGGTCAACACGCTGGTACTGGGCCCGGGACAATACCGCTTCGCCGACTTCGTCAAAGTCGGCGTGCCGTTCACCGTACTGGTGATGCTGGTAACCGTGTTGATGGTGCCGTGGTTCTTCGGGCTGTGAGGTGACACATCTTGAATGAAGGCAATTTGGCATTATCTCGACCGATCGCGGCAGATTGACATCAAGTCCTCTGACGAAACACACTTATGCGCAATTGCCCCAGGTGCTTCAAGCCGTTGTCCTGGATTTCGTTTCCGCTTTGCCGGTCGAGCCCATGGTTTTTCCAGCCCAATCGCGCTTGTTGCACTACGTCGTTCTACTCGGCCTGACCTTCGCCCTGACGCTGGGCGGCATCCTGGCCCGCCCGATCGAATCCCTGTCGCTGTTCTGGCCGGTCAACGCGGTATTGGCCGGCGTGCTGCTGCGCTACCCCCGCCAGGCCACGCTGACGGGCTTTGCCCTGGTCTGGCTGGCCATGGTCGGCGCCGACCTGCTGTGTGGCAGCGCCTGGGTACCGGCCCTGTGGTTCAACCTGTGCAACCTGGGCGTGGTGGTCACCCTCTGGCTGCTGCACTCGCGCTTGCCGCGCCTGCACCGGCGCATGCGTACCCCCCACGGCGTGCTCAGCGTGTTCGGCGCCTGTGCCGCCGGGGCGATAGTGGCGGCCAGCATGGCGGCGGCAATGGCCGCGCCGTGGTTCGAACAGTCCTTGCGCGCCACTTGGCTGGCCTGGTTCAGTGAACAGTTCTCGACCAGCGTGCTGGTGCTGCCAGTGCTGCTGACGGCACCCTCGGCGCGAGCCCTGGTGCGCGGTGGCGCCCAGGCCATCCGCCTGGCGCCGTTGTTGACGCTGCTGGCCTCGCTGGCGTCCAGCATTGCCTTCGGCGGCCCCGGGGCCATTGCCTTCCCGATTGCCGCGCTACTGTGGTGCGCCTGGACTTATTCACCGTTCCTGGTCTCACTGCTGACACTCACCGCCGGCAGCACGCTGATCGTGGCGGTGGCGCAAAACCTCATGCATTTCAGCGTGCCGCAAAGCGAGCCCGGGGTAACCACGCTGATGTCGGCGCGCCTGGGCATCGCCATGCTGGTGCTCGGGCCGCTGGTGGTGGCCTGCGTCAGCCAGGCCAACCGCAGCCTGATGGCCCGCCTGGCGCATCAGGCCACCATCGACCACCTCACCGGCGTGCTCACCCGCAGCGCCTTCACACGCCGCGCCAACGCGCTGCTGGAAAGCCGCCAGCAACACGCCCAGGCGCTGCCGCTGACCCTGATGATGCTGGATATCGACCATTTCAAGTCGATCAATGATGCCCACGGCCATGCGGTCGGTGACCAGGTGCTGCGCCAGTTCGCCGGCACCCTGCAGGACCAGCTGCACGATGGCGAACTGTTCGCCCGCCTGGGCGGCGAGGAATTTGTCGTGATCCTCCCAGGCCTGGCACCAGACCGGGCCAAGTTCACTGCCGAACGCCTGCGCCGCGCCGTGCAGGACCTGCATGTGGTGCAGGCCGACCAACACCTGCAAATTACCGTGAGTATCGGCCTGGCAGGTTGTGCCGCCGACATGCCGGCCCCCACCCTCGACGAACTGCTGGCGCGCGCCGACCAGGCGCTGTACCGAGCCAAGGCCCATGGCCGCAACCGCGTCGAGCAGGCCGAGCCGCAACGCCAGGTGATGTGAACTAGCCGGCCAGCAAGTCCCACGTCAACTTGGCGATCAGCACGCACAGCAGCACCAGGAACAGCCCGCGTACAAAGCCCGCGCCCTTGCGCACCGCCAGCCAGGTACCGGTCAACGCGCCGAGGATATTGCACGCCGCCATGGGCAAGGCGATGGCGTACAGCACGTTGCCCGATGGCACGAAGAACACCAGTGCCGCCAGGTTGGTGGCGATGTTCACCACCTTGGCCGACGCCGAGGCGTGCAGGAAGTCCAAAGCGAAGAAGCGGATGAACAGGAAGATCAGGAAGCTGCCGGTGCCCGGCCCGAACAGGCCATCGTAAAAGCCGATCGCGCCACCGATCAGCACCGCCAGGCACTGCTCCTTGCGGCCGATCCTTGTGGGTTTGTGCAACGTGCCGAAGTCCTTCTTGCAGAAGGTGTAGATGGCCATCAGCACGACCAGCACCAGCACCGCCGGGCGCATCACGCTGGGCGGCACCAGCGACACCGTGGCGGCACCGGCGAACGACATGACGAAGGCACTGAGCGCGGCCGGCACGATCACCCCCCAGTCCAGCGTCACCCTGCGGATGAACGAACGCGCAGCGAAGGCCGTGCCACACACCGACGCCAGCTTGTTGCTACCGAGCAATGCCGCCGGTTGCGCGGTGGGCAGCACGTTGAACAAGGCCGGGATCTGGATCAGCCCACCGCCACCTACGGCGGCGTCGATCAGCCCAGCGGCGAAGGCGAACACGGAAAGCACAGCGATATCCATCATGACGCGGTTCCAGGCAGTGAAGACGCTGCAAGGCTAATCAAAGTGCCGCGCTTGTGTTGAAATGCCATATTGCGAAAACTGCAACGAGGAGCAGGCAATGGCATTGGACATGCTGCGGGAAATCCAGGCGTTCGTCAGCGTGGCGCACAAGCGCAGCTTCGTCGCCGCCGCACGCGCCCTGGGGCGCTCACCCAGCGCGGTCACCCGCGCGGTACAAACCCTGGAAGACAACGCCGGGAGCAAACTGCTCAACCGCAACGCCAATGCCGTGACCCTGACCGAAGCCGGCGAGCGCCTGCTGCCACACGCCGAACGCTTGCTGGATGTGCAACGTGATGCCGCCGACGAACTGGCCGCGCTCAGCGGCAGTGCACAAGGCTGGATCCGCTTCGCCGTGCCGCAGGTACTGGGTGAACATGTACTGCCCCAGGTGCTGGCCGAGTTTTCCCGCTGCCACCCCCAGGTAACCCTGGACGTGCAGTACAGCGACGGGGCTCTGGACCCGCTGCAAGGCAAGTTCGACTTCGTGGTGCGCGGTGCCTTTCCGCAGTCGAGCGAGCTGATCGGCTACCCGCTGTGGGATTACCAGCGCCACCTGTATGCAAGCCCTGAATACCTGGCCCTGGCCGGCACGCCACAACAACCCGAGGACCTCGAAGGCCACGCGCTGATCCTGCACACTGCCCCGCGCATCCTCAAGGCCTGGCACTTCTGCCGCGACGGCCAGATCACCAGCCTGCGCCCCAGGCCCAGGCTGCGCCTGGACTCAGGTGACGCGGTGTACCACAGCACCCTGGCCGGCGCCGGTATCGCCCGCCTGGCCGCCTGGGTCGGCGAAGCGCAGGTCAAGGCCGGGCGGCTGGTGCGGGTATGCCCGCAGTACCGCCTGACTTCCAGCAACGGCCAGGACCCGCAGATGCATGCCGTGTACCCCGCCGGCGAACTGCCGGCGCGGGTACGCGACCTGCTGGCTGCCCTGCGCCGCGCAGGCCTGGCCTACTGAAACAACGCCCTGAAACGTCTGTTCAATTTCTGCTCAATTTAACAGAGCCCGCCGCGGGCCTGGCTTGCAGCACTTTATCCACAGACCTACCCACGTTTTTTGTGGACAGTTTTCCCAGTGCAAAGAATGACTTATCGTACAAATCGGTAGGGTGAATCGGCCAACAACGAAGAGGAATGGGCCCGCCCGAAGGACAAGCAGGCCGCGAGGGATATAGGTGGTTAACGTCAGCTTGGCGGAATGGTGCCAAGAATACCGATCAGAATGGTCAGCAGCAGAAAACCACCCAGGAATAGCGCGAGCTTGCCCATTGGAACCTCTACAAGTGTGATGCGGGAATGGGCATATTGTCGGGCTTGGGCTGATACCGTTACAGATTCAGGTTTATGGAAAAAAAGCGGATCAGATGTGAGGCACCGGTTCTTTTGTGGGAGCGGCCTTGCGTCGCGAAAGGGCCGCGCAGCGGGCCCAGGGTTTCGATGCATCCCGCAAAATTGCCGGGGCCGCTTTGCGGCCCTTTCGCGACGCAAGGCCGCTCCCACAAGAGCTGCGTACTTGGAGCGAACGCGTATATCAAGTCAGTTGCTGAAGCTTCTGCGCAGGCAACCAGCCGTACTCGTCGTTGCCATGGCGCCTGCACCAGACCCAGCCATTGAGCGGGCGCACCATCTGCACCAACTGCCCTGGGTCGGCATCCAGTTCATGCGCCGAGTAGTGGTCCAGCGCCCTGCCCTGGCACACGCTGAGCCGCTCGATCAGTTGGGCCGGCACCCAGCCGGGCTCCTGGCCGGTGCAGGTGCACAGGTACCAGTCCTGCCAACCTGGCTCGCCCTCGTAGCGTGGGCCAATGTTCAGCAAGGTGCCCTTGGCGAAGCGGATGGGCCGCGGGTACTCACTGCGGTGAGGTTCAATCACAACGTAATGCATAGGCCTCTCCTTGGCCGGAAAACTTATCGATCGTAGCAGAAGCGGCAAAACCCGCTGCCAGCCGGTGTTTGTATCTTCATGTGTACAAATTGAGACCTGATACACAAGAACGTTTCCTACGGGCCGAGCGGACACATCCGCGATACAGCCGTCATCTTTACTGGCACCCATCAACCCGCACCGATGGCTTCGCCAAGGAGATGCCCAATGTCTGCCCGCCACTCGACCACCGCCCTGCCACGCCGCTTCAGCCGTACGCTGCTCGCCTGTGCCCTGCTGCCACTTGGCCTGCTGGCGGCGAACATGGCCACGGCTGCACCACAGCAGCCCCAGCCAGCCGCCGCAGCGGCGGATGACTTTGGCCCGCTGAAACACGTCAACGCTGGCGTGCTCGATGTGGCTTACGTAGAGCAAGGCCCGGCCGATGGCCCGGTGGTGATCCTGCTGCATGGCTGGCCGTATGACATTCACAGCTTCGAGCAAGTTGCACCCGCCCTGGCGGCAAAAGGCTACCGGGTGTTGGTGCCCTACGTACGTGGTTACGGGCAGACCCGCTTCCTGTCTGCGGTAACCCCACGCAATGCCCAGCCCTCGGCACTGGCCAGCGACGTGATCGCCTTCATGGATGCGCTGCATATCCAGCGTGCCGTGCTCGCCGGCTTCGACTGGGGCGCACGCACCGCCGACATTGTCTCGGCGCTGTGGCCAGAGCGGGTAAAGGCACTGGTATCGGTCAGCGGCTACCTGATCAGCAGCCAGGAAGCCGCCAAGGCCCCCCTGCCCCCCAGTGCCGAGTTGCAGTGGTGGTACCAGTACTACTTCGCCACCGCGCGCGGCCAGGCCGGCTATGAAAAGAACCGCCATGCCTTCGCCAAGCTGATCTGGCAAACCGCCTCGCCCAAGTGGGCCTTCGACGACGCCACCTTCGAGCGCAGCGCCAAGGCCCTGGACAACCCCGACCAGGTGGCGATCACCGTGCACAACTACCGCTGGCGGCTGGGGCTGGCCCAAGGCGAAACGCGCTACGACCCGCTCGAGGCCAAACTGGCCAGCTTCCCCAGCATCGGCGTACCGACCATCACCCTGGAAGGCGACGCCAACGGCGCCCCGCACCCGCCAGCCGAAGCCTATGCGCAGCGCTTTACCGGCAAGTACGAGTACCGACTGATCAGCGGCGGCATCGGCCACAACCTGCCGCAGGAAGCGCCGCAGGCGTTCACCCAGGCGGTGGTGGATGCGGACCACCTGTAGCTTGCGGGGCGGCAATTGCTACATAAGGTTTCGAAAGGAGCGGCAGGCCCTGGTTTGAGCCGCGTCGAGGGCCTGCATTGTCGAAAACCGGTTGTGCCCAGCTACCGCGCGGTGTTTAGGCGAATTTGAAAGACACGATTTGAAATGCGGCTTGTAGGATCTTTTACCTCGCAATGTAGGAAGAATCGAAGCAGTGAGATTTGCCTGTATGAAACATCAGTTTCTCCAGCAAATTCGAGCTGCTACGGTCCAGTTTTCCTACAACGGCACGGATGCCTACAGCGTGAGAAAAGCATGGATCCGTTCAATACCTCGGCCCTGAAGCTGCAGAAGAATTTGCTTAACCTGCGCCTTGAGCGTGATCGCCTGAGAAGGGAGGGCAAGGACAAGGAAGCGGACGAACTCGCGGCACCGATCGCGCGGATGGAGGCAGCTATTCAAAAGCTGCCGGATGGCATGAAGCCGGTGACCCTGCAGTAAAACCTGTGGGAGATGTCTAGCGAGACCCGGACTTTGCGCCAAGCCATGAGAGGTGTGTTGCCTGTGCTGGCCCTTTCGCGGGCACGCCCGCTCCCACAGGTACTGTGCAAGTCTTGAGTACTGTGAAGATCCTGTGGGAGCGGGCGTGCCCGCGAATGGGCCAGCACAGGCAGTCGAGAAACTTAAGTTGATTCAGCAATAACCACAGAAGACACCTGACTCACCATCGGCAAGCCCACTCTGACGGCCTACAGCCTGAGCGTCACGCCCTTCATCGAAACAGGCCGCCGCGGGGCGTGGCTCATTGCCCGGAGTGGTCGATCTTGATGGTTGGATCACCACCACTGACCAGCGAACTGACCGTGGTGTTCGACCAGTTCACACCTTCAAGCTTGATCGACACGTCAGCGCTGCTGGTGTCACCGCCGGGAGTGAACTTGCCCTGGGTGCTGACCTGCAAGGTCGACTCGCCATCGACCGTGGTGATCTTAAGGTAGCTGTCGATGGCCGACAGCGATTCGCCCTGCAGCAGGGCACTCAGGTCCAGGCGGTCGCCTTCTTCAGCATTGAAGTTCCTGACCACGTCATGGCCGGTATCACCTGCCGTCCACACAAAGGACTCGGCGATGCCGCTGCTGCCGGTGACGGTGCTGTCCCCTGCCCCCACGAACACGATGTGGTCCTCGCTGCCAAGCAGGGACGTGGAGGCGCTGTCCGATGTGTCGCTCGCCATCAGCGACATCGCGCTCATCGACGCCGACGAGGCTGCGTCACCATGGGATGTCACCACGAACGAGCTGCTTGCCGAATCACCATCGTGGTCGGTGCCGATGACATGGACCGTGAAGTTCAGGTCGCTGGCAGGCTTCTCCTCTACATAGGTCAGTTTGGTGAAGGTGGTGTCAAGCGTACTCTTGCTCGGGGCCGCCAGGGTAATCGTGTCGAAGGCGTGCCCGGCAAGGCCCGCGAAGTCACTGGCCAGAATCTTTATGGCCTCGGAGCCAGAGGTGATGGTGTACGTCTTCGTTGCTTCATGCACAACACCATTGGCGTCCTTGTAGGAGGCGACGATATTGACGTCACCGCTGACCTGAAGCCGCGCAATGCCTAGCGTGACTTCTTTCATCGAGACGGCGTGCTGCAGGGCATCGGTGAACGCCACGGAGAACTTTTCGTTGGCAGAGAAGTGGTTGTTACCCACCCCCAGCCCATTGCCGACGTTGATCGTCGGCTTCCCTGTAGCACTGGCCAAGGCTTCGAAGGTAGCCGTTATGCCACTGTTGAACGTTACAGGCAGGGTTGAGGTATTCCCGGATTTCAAACTTTCCAGGTTGAACGTATCTCGGCTACCTTCGCGCACGGCGTTCTGGGTGACGGTGTAGTGCCCATCCGCTCCCAAGGCAAGCGTGAACACCTTCGTGGTACCGTCGAAGACTTCCACCGTGGTGCCGCTTGCATCCGTTGCCTTGCTGCTCCAGCCCGAAGGCAGGCCAACGATGGTGCCGAACTTCAGCGTGCCCACGCCATCACCGCCCGCCAGGAAGTGCGTGTCGCCAACCGCCGTGTACCCGACAGTGTTCCACATGCCGGCATTGTCACTGGTGGCGAAGGTCGGGCTGTCGTCCTCGACACTGATCGTCAGCGTGCCGGTCGATGAGGTGCTGCCGTCGGAAACGCTGACACCAACGTTGAGGGACAGTACATCCTCGGCCGCCTGGTTCGGATGGTCGAGCGGCCCCTTCAGCTCCACGGTGTAGTTGCCGGCGTTGTCGATCCTGATTTCGATCACGTCCTTGCCACCGGCCGTGCCGGTCAGGGTCTTGCCGCCATTGGACAACGCCCATTGCACACTCTGGCCAGAGGACGTCAGCGCTGTCGATGGTGCTGCCAGGCTGACCGAGAGGTTGGCCGACGGCGTATCGATATCGCTGACCGTCAGCTTGCCAGCGTACAACTTGCTGTCGCTTTGGTCGGCTGGTGAACCGACGGTGTCTTTGTTCCCGCCGATCAGCCCCTCCTCGGACACCAGCGCGGCACCCGAAGTGATGGTTGGCGTGGCATTGGTCATGCCCACCGCAACGCTGGCGCCCGGGACCAGGTTCTCGAACACCTTGCTACCCGTGCCATTCTGCGTGATCTGGTCGATGCCCACGGACACGCTGCCACCACCCACGAAGACACCGTCGGGAATGGCACCTTTCACCGTGCCGGTGGTGCCGCCCGCCGCCACCATGATGGTCAGGCCATTGTCCAGCTTGATGGTCAGGCCGCCATGGTTGCTTGCGCTCATGCCAGCCGGCGCTTCCAGATTGACCGTGTAGGTCACCTCCTGGCCCTTGGCTGCCGGGTTGGGCGAAGCGCTCAGCACGACCGTCACGGTGTTGATGGTGTCGGTGACCGTGAGGGTCGTGGTGGCACTGGTGTTCAGGTTTTCGAAGTTGTGGTTGCCTGCATTTGTCACGCTGATGGTCTGGGTTTCGCCATCACGGAATACGTCATCGCTCTGCGCCACGAACGGTGCGGTGGTCGCGGTGGTGGCGTCCTTGGCGAAGCTCAGGGTCTGGCCGTTGCTCAGGGTGACAGTGAACGCCTGGCCCGCTGGGTGGCTCAGGGTGCCGGTGATGGTCGTGGTGTTGCCTTCCTGCACG
>NZ_NEJY01000012.1:0-188335 GCF_002113255.1 Pseudomonas sp. B14(2017) | reverse complement strand
CATCAAGACCCCGGGCGTGCACGTGATCGACTGCCCGGTCGATTACAGCGAGAACGACCGCATCCTCAACAGCGAGCTGCGTGAGCGCGCGCTGGCGGTGTAAGGCGTAACGGCTTTATTGACATCAACCCGGCCACCACAGATATCTCACGATCCTGTGGTGGCCGGTTGGTGCTAATTAACAACCTCCTCACGCATCTCTTGATTGATCATTCTCATGTTCCCAACTCATTGAGAACACGAGACCATGACCATCGGCTCAACACACAACCATCCTGCTGATCTGGCTATCGAGCCATCCCTGTCCGTAAAGCCGTGGGCTGCGCGTTACCCTAACCCTCCTGATCTTTGCTTTGATTATCGCCGTCTACTCGAACAAGAGGGCGGAGTTGCATACGCCACTCAGCCGGATCACCGGATCTGTATTGTCGGTGCTGGTGTTACCGGGCTAACTGCAGCCCGAGAATTGCTACGTTGCGGCTTTACCCGTATCACCTTGATCGAGCAGTCCCGACGTGTGGGTGGGCGTCACCTTACGATGGTGAATAACGCAGGGAATCACAAGCAGCCTGTAACCCCTTTTGAAATGGGGGCCATGCGCATGCCGTTCTTCAACAGGACTGGTGAGCCCCCAAAAGATGGGCGTTCGCTTATGGCCTATTACGCCAAGCTGTTCGAGCTACGAATTTCCGATTTTCCAAATCCCGGGACACCTTGGGTGAATGCCACTGGAATATATCTTCGTGACGGGCAATTAGCGGGTGACAGAGACCCTGCGCTGTTGATCTGGCGCAATCCCGAAGGAAAGACACCACCACCCACTGCGATGCTTCAGCAGGTCTACGATAAATGGCGCCATTTTGCGGAGCAGTTCGCCGAGCGTATTGCTGCGGTTTATGGCACTTATGGTTGGGAATCGATGTGGTCGGCGATCGTCGAGCGCTATCATCGATTATCGTTTAGAGATCTGGTGCATTTACCCGCTGTTACAGCTTGGGACCCTGCAAACCCTGGTGACTTTGGCGGGCTAGGCATGAGTGGCGACGAGTCGGCCATCTTCTATGCAATCGGTATTGGAGATGGTAGCTGGGGAGCGTTTTATGACGTCTGCTGCCTTTACCCGCTGCGTACAGCAATCTTTGGCTTCAGCAGTCACTTGCAGTTGGTGCATGGGCGTGTTGACCAGGACGGTGTGCCTTACGCTGCGCCCCATCTTGAAGCCAGCAGCGTCCCTGACAGTAAAGGATTGATGTTTCAGGGGCCAGCCTATATCGGGCTTGCGGCGATGGACGAAAGCCTCATGTTTTTGGACGCCGGGATGGGCGGTTCCTCGCTGTATGACCACCTGCTGCAACGAGATGATGGGTTACTGACTGACACTTCGGTCTGTTCCCTACAAAAGCTGGAGGATGGTCGCGTACGGGTCGGATACCGTTGGCATTGCAGTGATCCGGTGCAGGGGAACGTCCAATACGAAGACTTCGACAGCGTGATCTTGACCATCCCTTCCTGGCTGATCGAAACCAACATCCGCCTCGACGGTTTCAGCCGTCAGATATTGCCGCAGACGATCATGGATGCCTGGAAGCATGCTCATTGGGAGACAAGCTGCAAGGTCTATGCTCCGCTGAAGAAAAGCTTCCTGGACCGCAACCCAGCTTTTCCGCAAATCCTGGTCACTGACAGTTTCGTTCACGATGTCTATGCCTATCGCTACAACGACCATTACGCTGATGATTGCATCCTGCTCAGTTACACTTGGGAAGACGATGCAACGAAACTGGCCGCGTTCTAAGATGAAGAACTGGGCGACAAGTGCGTGAAGGAACTCGATCGGATCCTCCTTCGCTGCAGCAACGTGGCTGAACCCATATCGCCTTATATCGATACCCGAAACATTCGCATACAGCGTTGGATGACTGATCGAAACGCGCTTGGCTGCGCAAAGTTGTATCGGGCTGGGACCTATTACGATGCAGTGAGCCTGATGAAGTACAACCGTGATCTGAGTGCCAGTTCAGGGTTGTATCTGGCTGGAGAGTCCTTCTCTGTTGACGCCGGCTGGACCGAGCCGTGTTTACGCACGGCGCTTGATGTGGTCATCAACCTGTGCAACAGAACATCGGCATCGTTCAATGGTGGCTTTACCCTGAACCACTACCCACATTATCAAGCTGGGAAATAGCTGCATCCGGGAGTTTTTGTGGGGAATTTCCTACTGGAACACTTCTCTTGTCCTTCGATCCCATAGGAACTCCCCGACTGTCACTCCCCCGCCCAACCCCGCTTTACTGGCGCCCTTCCAAAACAACCATAAAAGGAAGCCGCCATGTCTGAACACTGCACGCCCGTCAGCCCCGTACGTATCGCTGTCATCCAGTACGACCCTCAGGTCGGGCTGGAGCATTGCGATGGCAACCTGAGCAAGGGCCTGGCATTGGCTCGGTGCGCGGCGCGTGAAGGCGCCAACCTGATCGTGCTACCCGAGCTGGCCAACACCGGCTACACCTTCCACACGCGTGCAGAGGCCTATGCCCATGCCGAAACGCTGGAGGAGGGGCGCAGCCTGAAAGCCTGGGCGGATTTCGCCAAGGAGTACCAGGTATATCTGGCGGCGGGTTTTGCCGAACGCGAGGGACTGAAACTTTTCGACAGTGCCGTTCTGTTCGGTCCGCAAGGCTTGCTCGGGCATTACCGCAAGGCCCATCTGTGGAACCAGGAAAAGCTCTGGTTCACCCCTGGCGACCTGGGCTTCCCTGTGTTCGAGACACCGATCGGCCGTATCGGCCTGCTGATCTGCTGGGATATCTGGTTCCCGGAAGTGCCGCGGCTGATGGCTGCGCAAGGCGCCGACATCATCTGCAGCCTGAACAACTGGGTATGGACGCCACCACCACTGTTCGATGAAACAGGGCGCTGCATGGCGTCCTACCTGACCATGACGGCGGCACACACCAACAACGTCTACATCGCTGCCGCCAATCGCATAGGTAGCGAGCGGGGCGGTCGCTTCCTGGGCTGTTCACTGATTGCCGGTACCAATGGCTGGCCCATTGGCGAGGTGGCCAGTGCAGAGGAGGAGGGCATTCTCTACGCCGATGTCGACCTCAGCAGCGCCCGCTCGGCGCCGATCTGGAACAGCCTCAACGACCTGCCGCGAGACAGGCGCACCGACCTTTACGATGCGACGCTTGGCTATCGCCTTCATGCACCTATGCCCCGCTGAGGAGTTGCACATGAAAACGCTACTCTTCCCCAACCGGCAGCGTTCGTCGGTGTTGATCCTTGCCTGCCTGCTGGTGCTGCTGGCAGCCAGCCTCGTACAGGGCCAATGGCCGGACTACACGCAACTGGCCGCGACGCTCGATCAACCGTTAAGCCGCCTGCGCTGGATAGTTGGTGATATCAGCGAAGTGGCCTTCTACAAGCATGAGTTGCCCGCCCTGGGCTTGCTGCTGGGAGCTTGCCTGGCGCACTGGGCCCATGTGCATGGGTATCGCTGGCACGGCTTTGCCATCTGCTACGGCAGCGGATTATGGCCGTGGGTGTTCACCAGTTCGCTGCTGGGCTTGTTGCTCAGTCACGCGTTGTGGGGATGGACCTTGGCCAGTGGCACCTGGCAACCAACCTTCGTTGCTTTCGTATCGTTGCCAGCAGCCATGGTGCTGTTGTTTGGTGCGGGTTGGCAGGTGACCATCAGCGGCGCACTGCTGGGAGCGCTGTTGGTAACGCCAGCCAGCCTGTTCATGGTCAATTACCTGTGCTACCCCCTGCAGTTGCCGGTGGTAGTCGGCAACGTAAGCGGCATGGCGCTGGCAAGCGTGGTGGCGTTCATGCTGTGCTGGCGCTTTCCATCATGGGTACGGCCCAGCCAACCGCCCGCCGCACCTGAGCCCGTTGCGGCCCAAGCCGATTACGGTGTGGCCTGGACCTTGCGGCGTGTACTGGCCGATTTCAGCGAAGCGCCATTCTTTGGTAATGAACTGGCCAGCCTAGGGCTGCTGTTGGGGGTGTTCCTGGCATACATGCTGGCCCCCGCTGCGCCAGTCTACGGTTCGCTGCTGCTGATACCAATGGTTGCCGGGCAGGCGCTGGCATCACTGGTGGGAGTCGTGCTCTGGCGTCGCCAATGGCAGGCGCGAGGCTGGTACCCCACTTACATTCCCATCGTCTCTATCGTACCTGCCGCTGTGCTCACCCACGGTGGAGGCTGGCAAGTGGTCGTAGCCAGTTCAGTGCTGGGCGCGCTGGTAGCGCCACCGTTGGCGGTGGCCATCAGTCAGCGCTTGCCGGCCTACATGCATGGTTACATCGGCAATGTAGTGTCGATGGCCATCAGCACACTGGCGATCGTTCCGCTGGTCGGGCTGCTTGCTGGAGGTGGCGTATGAAAGCGCATGCAAACCTGCCCAGGTTGTCGATCGCCAGCCTGGGAGGGACGGTGAGCATGCGGGCAAGTGCAAGCGAATGCGGGGTGATGCCCAAGCTTGACTGCGCTGAGCAACTGGCCGAGTTGCCACAACTGCGTGAGATGGCCCAGCTTGAAGCTGCCACTCTGGGTCTGCTCCCCAGTGCCTCGCTGGGTTTTGCGGCGATGCTCGAGGTGCTGGCCTGGGCCCGGGGCGAGGTGGCTCGCGGAGCACGCGCGGTGATACTGACCCAAGGTACCGACAGCCTCGAGGAAACGGCGTATTTCCTCGATCTGCTCTGGCCGTTCGATGCGCCATTGGTAATGACCGGTGCCATGCGCGCGGCCAGCCAGCCGGGCAACGACGGCCCGGCCAACCTGCTGGCTGCGGCGCAGGTTGCACTGGCGCCGGGCAGCCGTGGGCGCGGCGTTCTGGTGCTGATGAATGATCAGGTCCACTGTGCTGCAAGGGTTCGCAAGACGGCAAGCCTCGCGATGGCTGCATTTGAATCACCCGGGTGCGGAGCGCTGGGCGATGTTGTGGAAGGTGCCGTGGTATATCGTCAACCGCCTGGCCCACGGGAGGTGCTGCCGTTACCGCATCGCACCGAGCATCGGGTTGCAATGCTGGAAGCTTGCCTGGACGCAGATACGGCGTTGTTGAAGGCTACAGCGACACTGGGCTACGAGGGGCTGGTCATCGCCGGTTTTGGTGCTGGCCACGTTTCCGGTAGCTGGTCCGAAGTGCTTGGCCATCTCGCGCCCACCTTGCCAGTGATTGTTGCTACCCGCACAGGCAGTGGCCCAACAGCCACGGCCTCTTACGGTTTTGCCGGTGCCGAGATCGATCTGCAGAGCAAGGGGGTACACATGGCGGGGCAGTTGTGTCCGCGCAAGTGTCGCATTCTGCTATGGCTGTTGATCGGAACTGGCAGGCAGCAGCTGCTGCATGGCTGGTTGCCACGTTAAGCAATCTGCCCGCAAAGCTATAAGCGCGGGCAGCCCTTCGGGCGTTGCTGTGCTAGGGTGCACACACTTTTGCTTCCCAGGATGTTCACCCATGCTCCCCGCACTCAGCGAAAAAGAACTCGACCGCCTCGAAGACCTGCTGATCACCTACGGCAATGACTACTCGGTACTCAACCTGGCCGAGCTCAATGGCTTTTTCACTGCACTGGCCAGCTCACCGACCACTGTCACTCCGGAACAGTGGTTGCCCGCGGTGGCTGGTGGCAAGGTGCCGAAATTCAAGAAGCCGGCACATGAAGAGGCGTATACGGCATTGATGCTGCGTTATGCCAGCCAGGTGGCGGAGGAGTTGGGCGACGATGTCGACCACTTTGAGCCGCTGTTCGAAGAAAGCGAAGGCGAAGAGGGCAGTGTGATCATCATGGAGGAGTGGTGCTTTGGCTACATGCGCGGCACTCAGGTCGCTGGCTGGGCCGAGCTGCCGCCAGAGCAGGACCGACTGCTCAAGGCCATTTCGCTGCATGGGCTCGAGGACAACTTCGAACTGCTGGACCAGATGAGCGAAGCGGACATCCAGGCTTGTGTGCCACAGGTGATCGAGGCTGCGCGCGGGTTGTTCCGGTATTTCAACAAGCTGCACTGATCTTGCACCTGCCTTTGTAGGAGCGGCCTTGTGTCGCGATAGGGCCGCAAAGCGGCCCCAGGATTTCAGCAGCGATAAACCATAGTCGGGGGCCGCTTTGCGGCCCTATCGCGACACAAGGCCGCTCCTACACAGGGGATACGCAGATCTGGATATTTCCATTGTTTCGCCTTGCGAAATTATGGTTTCCCCGCCACACGGATTCTGCTGCCAGCCGAACCGGTGCAGCATGTGCTCCACCAGCCCACCCCGGTGCTGACCAGGAGCCAAGCCCATGTCGAACCCGATCAAGCTTTACAACTTCCCCAAGTCCGGCCACGCCCATCGCATCGAGCTGATGCTTTCGCTGCTGAACCTGCCCACCGAGCTGGTGTTCGTCGACCTGGCCAAAGGCGCGCACAAGCAGCCGGACTTTCTGGCCCTCAACCCGTTTGGCCAGGTCCCGGTCATCGACGACAACGGCACGGTGGTCGCCGACTCCAACGCCATTCTGGTGTACCTGGCCAAGAAGTACGACAACGGCACCTGGCTCCCCGAGGAACCCGCTGCCGCCGCCCGCGTCCAGCGCTGGCTGTCGGTCGCTGCCGGCCCGTTGGCCTTCGGCCCTGCTGCCGCGCGTCTGGTCACGGTGTTCGGTGCCTCGTTCAACACCGACGAAGTGATTACCCGCGCCCATACCCTGCTGAAGGTGATCGACGCCGAGCTGGCCAACACGCCCTTCCTGGTCGGCAGCACACCCACCATCGCCGATATCGCCAACTACTCCTACATCGCCCACGCACCGGAGGGCAATGTATCGCTGGAGCCCTATGCCAACGTACGCAGCTGGCTGGCGCGGATCGAGGCGCTGCCGGGCTTCGTGCCCATGCCACGCACTGTGATCGGCCTGCAGACCAGCGCCTGACATCCCGCCACTGCGAGGAACGCCGCCATGCAACAGAACCCGGACCATCACTCCTCGCCCTGGCATGCGGGGGAGAAGACCCTGCAGGAAAAAGCCGGTGTCGCGGAGCGCATGGAGGCGTTCGGGCAGAAGGTCATTCGTGACTACATGCCCGACCAGCATCGCATTTTCTATCACCAGTTGCCGTTCATGGTCGCCGCCAGCGTGGACGCACTGGGGCGGCCCTGGGCAACGCTGTTGGAAGGGCCGGAAGGTTTCGTCAGCTCGCCGGACCCGCGCCAGCTGACGATCGACACTCAACTGCCAGCAGACGATCCTGCTACCCCGGGGCTGGCTGCCGGGCAGGCGGTCGGTCTACTGGGGATCGAACTGCACACCCGCCGGCGCAACCGCCTCAACGGCCAGCTTCGCCAGGCCGGCGACGGGCAACTGCAGGTGACTGTGGAGCAGTCGTTCGGCAACTGCCCGCAGTACATCCAGCTGCGTGACTACACCCGTGTCGCGGAACCCGCCCAAGGGCGTGTCGATGCGACGACACTCGATGCCTCGGCTGTCAGCATGATCCAGGCAGCCGACACCTTCTTTGTCGCCAGCTATGTCGAGCATGACGACGGCCAGCGCTCGGTGGATGTCTCCCACCGTGGCGGGCGGCCCGGGTTCGTCAAGGTCGAAGGCAACCGCCTGACCATTCCCGACTATGCAGGCAACCTGCACTTCAACACCTTGGGCAACCTGTTGGTGAACCCGCAAGCAGGGTTGCTGTTCATCGATTTCAGCAACGGCAACGTGTTGCAGCTATACGGGCATGCCGAGTTGCTGCTGGACAGCCCCGCCATCCAGGCATTCGAAGGTGCCGAGCGCTTGTGGACGCTGGAGGTCGAGCAGGTGGTGTGGCGCCCGGCTGCCGTTTCCCTGCGTTGGGCCTTCAAGGAGTACGCGCCGACCAGCCTGATGACCGGCACCTGGGCCGAGGCCGACATACGCTTGCAGCAACGCCAGCGGCAGCGCCAATGGCAAGCCTGGCGTGTGCTGCGGGTGGAGCAGGAAAGCCGTGATATCCGCTCGTTCTACCTTGAGCCTCCTGCTGGCAGTGCGATGGCCTTTGCGCCGGGGCAGCATGTTCCGGTGCAAGTCCAGCTCGACGGTGAGGCGGCGCTGATCCGCACCTACAGCCTGTCCAGCGCGCCTTCCGACGGTTACCTGCGCATCAGCGTCAAAGCCCAGGGCCCGGCCTCGCGGCACCTGCATGAGCGCGTCGTGGCAGGCGATATGCTGAACGTGCGCCCGCCAATGGGCAGCTTCACGCTGGACCAGCAGAGCACACGGCCGCTGGTGCTGATTGGCGCGGGTGTGGGTATCACGCCGTTACTGGCCATGCTGCGCGAGCAGTTGAGCAAGGGGCAGGCACGGCGTATTCATCTGTTCCATGGTGCGCGCAGCCTGGCCGACCTGCCGTTCCGTGAGGAGCTGGCAAGCTTGCAGCAACAGGCCGGTGGCCTGCTGCACGTGCACCGCGCCCTGAGCCAGCCGGAAGAGCATGCGCTGGCGGGGCGTGATTACGAGTTTGCCGGTCGGCTGGGCATCGAGCAGGTCAAGGCGACGCTGGCGCTGGACGACTACGATTTCTATCTGTGCGGCCCGGGCAGTTTTACCCAGGACCTGTATGAAGGGCTGCGCGGGGTGCATGTGCCGGATGCGCGGATCCATGCCGAAGCCTTTGGCCCGTCGACGCTCCGGCGGCACACCGACGATGACCAGCCCACCCTGCAACAGCCACCTGCGGCCAGCGAGCCGGTACCGGTGTACTTTGCGGCTTCAGCCAAGGAGGCGCGCTGGGCGCCGGGTAGCGGGACGCTGCTGGAGCTGGCCGAGGCTCGCGGATTGTCGCCGGAGTTCAGTTGCCGAGGTGGGTCGTGTGGTACCTGCAAGACCCGGTTGGTCAGTGGCCGGGTGCATTACCCGAACCCGCCGGCCGAGCTGCCGGAGGCGGGGTCGGTGTTGATCTGCTGTGCCGTGCCGGCCCGGTCGGAGGAGGGGGCGCAGGCGTTGGTGCTGGATCTGTAAGGTAGTTTGTCCCGGCCCTTTCGCGGGCTCGCCCGCTCCCACAAGTACTTCACTGCCCTCAGAGATGGTGGATAACCTGTGGGAGCGGGCGAGCCCGCGAAAGGGCCGGGACAGGCGACACAAAACGCTCAGATGAAAGATAATCCCGGCACCTCATAGAGCTCAGGAGCCCGCATGGACCAGATCCACCTGATGAAGGTGTTCGTCGCCGTAGGCGAGCTGGAAAGCTTCGCCGCTGCTGCCCGCCGCCTGGACATCTCTCCAGCTGCGGTCACCCGTGCCGTCAGCGCCCTGGAGGATCAGCTGGGGGTCAAGCTGCTGCTGCGCACCACCCGTAGCGTACGCCTGACCGAAGCCGGGGGCCGCTACCTGGAAGACACCCGGCATATCCTCGCCAGCATCAACGAGGCCAACGAAGCCGCCGCCGGCATCAACGCCGCGCCCAAGGGCGACCTGGCCGTCACTGCGCCCATCCTGTTCGGCAAGAAGTTCGTCATGCCATGCATCGTCCACTACCTGCAGCAGTACCCCGAGGTTGACGTTTCCGCCTACTTCCTCGACCGCATCGTCAACATGGTCGAAGAGGGCATGGACGTAGCCGTTCGTATCGGCCCCTTGCCCGACTCCGGGCTCAAAGCACTGCGGGTGGGCAGGGTCCGGCGCATGCTGTGCGCCTCTCCCGAGTACCTGGCGCGCCATGGCGTGCCGAAGCACCCGTCCGACCTAGCGGAGCATGCGGTGATCGGCACCACCAACCTGTCGCCGCGAGCCGGCTGGCGTTTCGGAGTAACCGATGAGCCGACTCTGGTGCGCATGAAGCCTCGCTTGACGGTGACCAGCAATGACGGGGCAATCGCCGCTGCCAGTGGCGGACTGGGGATTGCCCGCCTGCTGTCGTATCAGGTCGCGGATGAGGTGGCCAGTGGGCAGTTGCAGGTGATCCTTGCCGAATACGAAGAGGCGCCGTGGCCAATCCATATACTGCACCGGGAGAGCAAGTACGGTTCGGCCAAGGTCCGCGCCTTCATTGACATGCTGGCGCAGGAACTGAGGGCTCGGCAGCTGGACTGATTCAACCGAGCAGGGTGAATGTAAAGCAACCTGGGCACTGCTGTTCCAGCCACTCCTTGGCCCGTTCGCTCAGGAAGTACCCACGATAGACATCCCCTTTGAAGAAATCGGCTTGCTCGTCGGCCTTGAGCACCTTGAGATACTGGCCGAGGTCGGCAGGGTCATGCTGCGGGTCCTTGAGCAGGTTGAGCTTGCCCACCACGAATGCCTGCCAGTACTCCGGCATACGCGCGGCAAGCTCAGGGTCATGCGGCAGGGAGTCGATGATCGAGCTCGGCCCGCCTTCCAGATCGAGGTAATCGGTAATGGGCTTGCTGGTGTCCCAGTGCAGCCAGTCGATGTGAACGATATGGGTCTTCTCCAGATGCTCGTAACGCCCGATCCCCTTCAGGCCGCTTTTTTCCAGGGCTTCCTTGACCGGCTGGGTGAGCACCAGCGAACCCGAACGTATGTAGGCGGCCGGGGTGTACGGGCCGGCCCGCTCGATGCTGTCTACATCGGTATCTTCGTCCCAGGCGATCATGCCCTGGAGCAGTACCGCGCCCCAGTCTCCCCAGGGAGTCGGCGCGTTGTCCAAGTGATAGATGTTCATGTCAGCCTCCGCAGCCCTTGCCATTCTTGCCGTAGCGACGCACATGGTTCCTCGTCGCCTTGGGCACATTGTATTGGCGCATCATCACCTTGATCTGCTTTTGCAGGTCCTTCTTGGTGAAGTTCGCGTTGTTGTTGAACCACTTCTTCCAGTCCTCGTTCCAACCTTTGGCGTGAATGTCGGCGTGGAATGCATTCGGAATGCGCGAGATCTGCTGGTCGATGTACCGTTTGGGGTTGCGAATTCCGGCAGCTTTCATCTGGTTACGGAAATCGCGGTCTTCCCGCCACATTTCTTGCGGGATCATGTGGTGGTCACGCATTGACGCCGGACCATGCCTGCTGCGCCAGGCTTCGGTGGTTCGCTTGATACCGCCCTTGGTATAACCGGTCAAGGTCAGCCAACCTAGTGGATCGACCCATGTCACCGGGTTTGGCGCATACCGGTACAGTTGGTGACCACCAGACAGGCCAATCGGGTCAGGCTGGGTAAAGCGGCCTACCTCCGGGTCATAAAACCTGAAGGTGTTGTAATGCAACCCGGTCTCCCGATCCAGGTATTGCCCCTGGAAGCGCAGATTCTGTTCCTGCAGGCAACTGGCCTGGCGGGACTCATCGAGGGTAGAACCCCAGCCCAGATAGCTGGCCTGCCATACCACGCGTCCCTGTTCATCGGTCAGCCACTCCGGGAGCCCCCCGAGGTCATTATGGAAGTGCAGCACCTGCTGGTTCGGCCCGCTGCCGTCGATGCGTGCCAGCGGCTCATAGCCGTCACCCTCGTACAGGTACAGGCTTACCTGGCCATGGCGCTGTTCCTGCAACAGGCGTAATCCGTCCCAGGCAAAGCGCGTCAGGCCGAGCAGCTGCCCGGCACCATCATGTTCGCTTTTTTCCACCCGCCGCCCGAGCGGATCGTAACGCATGCGTACACTGCGTTCCCGCCCTGCCTGGCGAGTGCGTACCTCTACCAGGCGGTGCTCTGCGTCGTAGCTGAAATGCTGTATGCCGCGCCGGCTGCTGCGCTTTTCCACCAGGCGGCCAAAGGCGTCGTAGCGGTAGCGCTTGTCCTGGTACGCCAGCAACCTGTCGTGCAGAACTGGCGCATTGGCCGTGGCATCCAGCAGGTTGCCGGCGGCATCGTAGCGGTAGGTTTCATGATTGCCGTTGGCAATGTCATGACTGCCCATCAGGCGCCCACCAGCATCAAGCTGGATTATCTGGTCATGCTGCACCCGGCCGGCTACCTGCCGCACGCGCCGGTTCAGGTCATCGCGCGGGTCGTATTCGAAGCGCTGCTGGAAAGGTGCGGGTAATTGCACGGGTTGGCTGGCGGGCCTGCATCTGCGGGTGCGCAAACGTCCGTTGCGGTCATACTCCTGGTGTGTGAGCAGCGCGCCCTGGGTACGCTGCACTTCCCGGTGCAGGCGATCGCGTTCGTAGTCGTTGATGACATGTCCGTCCAGGTTGATCTGGTGCAGGTGGCCGCTTCCGTAGTACATGCGGTTGATCCAGCGGCCATCGAACAACTGGGTGCGGCACAGGTTGCCCAACTCATCGTAGCGATGGCGCAGTACGCCGTTGCCACTGTGCTCCTCGACCAGCTGTCCCAGCGCGTCAAAGCACAATCGCAGGGTTTCGCTGTTGCCGGCAGCATCGTCGAAATGAACCTCGGTAAGGTTGTCGAGCTCATCGTAGCCATAGGTGGTAACGCCATCCGCGGTCGTCTTGGTAATCAGACGACCCAGGGCATCACGTTCCAGGCGGTGGACGATCGGCTCGACCGAGCTGTTACCGGGCGTCGGGGTGTAGGCCACCTGCACCACATTGTGCAACGGGTCGTGACGGTACTCCCTGGCGGTTCCATCGAGAAACTGCTCGCGGACCAGGCGATTGGCGGCATCCCACCGGAAGTAAAAGTGCTCGCCGTTTTCGTTGGTCAGCGACAGCAGTCGACCGTAGGGGTCGACCTGGTAGCCAAGCGTGCGTCCTTGCGGGTCGATGGACTGGAGCAGGACACCACGGGCATCGAAGCGGTACGCGGTGATACCACCAGCGGGGTCGATCGCTTGCGTCAGCCTTCCTGCCTCATCGTAGCGATAACCTTCACGGGTACCGTCTGGCCGTGTCACGCCAAGCAGAAGGCCATCGCTGTCGTACTCGAACTCGGTACGTTCGCTCAACGCATCGGTCACTGACAGCAAATGGCCGTTGCGGTCATAACGATAGCGTGTGATGTGGCCGGAGCAGTCGGTTTCCTGCAGCAGCAGGCCCAGGTCGCTCCAGCGCAGGGTTCGCGAATGCCCTGCGGGGTCGATGATCTCGGTCGGCTGGCCACGGTGGTCGTAGCGGTACTGCATGACGTTACCTTGCGGGTCGGTTTCGCCGATACAGTTGCCGCGCGGATCATAGCGGTACTGCCAGCTGTTGCCGGCCGGATCCATCGTCGAGCGCGGCAGCGACCAATGCTCCAGCCACTGCGTCGATTCGCTGCGCCCCAGCGGGTCGACGGTCTGGGTCAGGTTGCCCGAAGCATCGTAAAAGTATTGCCAGCGCCCTTCCATAGGATCGACCGCTGCGAGCAACTGACGCTCGTCGTCCCATTCAAACCGCCAGGTCGCGCCGACTGCATCAATGTATTCGGTGATCTGGTACTGGGCATTCCAGCGTCGCGTGCTGACACGTTGCAAGCCATCGGTGATCCGGGTCGTGCGCGCAGGGATGTCGTACTCGAACTGGTACTCATCACCGCCACTGCTCTTGTAATGCACCACCCGCCAGTCGTCTTCGGTCAATGCCCATTCGTAGAAGCAGCGCAGACCAGCAGCGTTCTCATGCTCGACCAGGCGCCGTTGTTCGTCGTAGACAAAGCGGCGGCGCAGCCTGCCCTGGCTGTCGTACACTGCCGCCAGGTCGCCACAGGCGTCGTACTGGTAACTGACCAGCAACTGCAGGTCGCCATCGGCATGGCGACGTTCCAGGCGGGCGACCCGTTGTGGCCACTGTGGCGCATAGTGCAACTCGACCTGTACAAGGTCGAACGTGTCACGCAGCCGGATCAGGCGCCCGCTTTCGTCATGGTCCAGATAGATGCGGTTGTCGTTGCGGTCACCCATGGCGCTCAGGCGCCAGTGGCCTGGTTTTCCAGGGGAGGGCTGGAACAGGCGGTACAGCCCTTTGTCGATATCCTCGATCAGGATTTCGTCCTGTTGCGAGCGGCGTACGCTCAACCCTTCACCGGCGCTGAACACGGCATCGGCGCGGGCAATGTAGCCCATGTCGATGACCCGAGCCTGTTCATCGGTAAACGACAAGCGCTCGCTGCCATCGGCGTCCAGGTGCAGTTGCACGAACACCTCGTACTCGATGCTCCAACCTGCGCCGAACAGCCCTTCACGGCGCTCGTCGCGGCTGTTGTAGAGCCGTTGCCAGTCCAGGGGCAGCAGCGCCTGCAGGCTGAAATCCAGCTCGTCGGGCCCGCACAGGATCTTTGCCCCGGTAGACGCGTGCACCGGGTTGGGTGAGCCGGACGTTGCCTGAACGATGGCATTGGTAACCTGCCCGGAGACGAAACTGCTCACCCCACCCAGCAGCATGCAGCCGAACTTGCTGTAGAACTTGCCGCCACGCCCGCGCAGCAGCATCAACGCGGTCACTGCCAGGCCGATGCCCGGCGTCTTGCCGCTGCGAATCTCGCGCACCACGATCGGCTCGCCGCCGATGCGCACGTTGTTCGACACCAGGCCGCCATCGACGATCACCGCTTCGCAGGTGCTGCGGTCACCGCTGCGGCAGGCCGGGTGGCCATTGATCAGCACCTTGCTGGACCCCTCGGCCAGGTACTGCGGTGGCATCGGCGGGTGCTTGCTGCACAGCACCTTGTCGTCCGGGGCCGGCAAGGTATTGGCGGCGGGCGTGGCCACGGTCGGCCGCCACATTTGCGAGAAAAAGCCCTTGGCCATGTCGAGGAAGGTTTCTTCCTTCGCCTCGCCAGCCTCGGCCCCGGCCTGCGCCAACGGTGCCGGCGGGCCGGTGACGACGCCGGCAGCACGTGCCGCGCGCTTGCCGTTGGTGCGAGTGTTCGACGAGCCACTGATGATGTTGGCCTGCACCGACGGCGGGAACAGGAAATTGCCGATGCCCTCGCATAATCGGCTAAGGCCTGTATCGGCGCCGGTCTTGGCCATGACCACACCGACCACCAGGCCGACCACCGCGCCCAGCACGAAGCAGCCCAGGCCGCCAGTGGCCACGGTCAGGCCGAATGCCGCCGCCACTGCGGCAGTGGCCAGGGCGCCGATGGCCACCGTGGCGGCGATTTCCAGCACACCCCCGACGATGTCGGCCAGCATCGAGGTGTGCATCAGCGCGTCGCCTTCGCGGGCGGCCCACAGTGCGTCGGACATGGTGCGCGATCAGCCCAGGTTGTCGAAGTCGAGCGACTGCTTGATGCTTGCCCAGTGCGCCGCTTCGGCCGCGCCCAGCGGGCTGGCCTTGACGTAGCTCAGGGCATACATCTTGCGCGTGCCGGGCAGCACCAGGGCCAGCTGGTACTGATAGACCTTCTCCTGGCCCTTGCTGAACTGGCTGCTCAGCTCGATGGCGGCGATCGCCTGCCCGGCGCCTACCTGCACAGCCTGGGCGGGCTGCATGCGCAGGTCCTTGACCTGCTGCTGCAGTCGCTGCAACTGGCCATCGAAATTGCTCTGCAAGGTCTCGCCTTCGGCCAGCAGGCTGCGGCTGATGATCAGCGAGGTGGCCAGTGCCTCGAAACGCAGGATGTTGATACTGCTGTCCTGCACGGCGGCATCGGGCAGGGCCAGGCGGAATTCGTTGACGCGATAACTCATGACAGGTCTCGTTACTGGTCGGAGCCGGAGAAGATCGCCTTCACCGAGTCGTCGATGGTCTTTTTCACACCCTGGTTGTCGGGCGCGGTCTGCGCACCACTGCCGACGTTCAAGTCGAGGGTGCCGTCGGTGTTGATCTCGCCGTTCTGCCTGGCATGGAAGCTGAACTGCTCGCAGCTGATATTGATCTGGCCGCTGGCGTTGAGCTCGATCACGCTCTTGCCGCACACCAGGCGCAGGTTTTCGCCCACTTCGATCAGGTAGCTGGTGCTGACGCTATCGGTCTTGCTGGCGCCGACCAGCAACATGTCGTCACGGCGCACGGCGCGGATGCGGTCCTGGCCGATGGTGATGGTTTCCAGCATGCCCACCGTCTGGGTACGGTTGATGCCGACCGCCAGCGTCTCGCTCTGCTCGACCACGGTGTCCATGTTGCGCTCGGCATGCACGTAGATCTGCTCGGCGCCCTTTTTGTCTTCCATGCGGATTTCATTGAAATTGGCCGGGCTGCCGCCTTTGCTCGAGCGGCTCTTCATGCCGCTTTGCGTCGCATTGGCGGGCAAGTCGTAGGGCACGCTCTGTTCGGCGTTGTAGACGCGGCCAGTGATGATGGGCCGGTCGGGGTCGCCTTCGAGGAAGCTGACGATCACCTCCTGGCCGATGCGCGGGATCTGCATCGAGCCCCAGTTCTTGCCGGCCCAGGCCTGCGATACCCGGATCCAGCAGGAGCTGTTCTCGTTGGACTGGTCGTGGCGGTCCCAGTGGAAGTGCACCTTCACCCGGCCATATTGGTCGGTCCAGATCTCCTCGCCAGCGGGCCCGACCACCACGGCGGTTTGCGGGCCCTTGACGATCGGCCGCACGGTGCTGCCCTGCGGGCGGAAGCTCTGCTGTGCGTCGATGCAGCTGAGGTTGCTTTCGAATTGCGCTGCGCTGCTGCCGGTGCCGCTTTCCAGGCGCTCCTGATGCACGTAGTAGCGTGCGCCGACGATCAGGTACTCGCGGTTCTGGTCCTGGCGGGTGAAACCGCTGAGGCTGAACAGGTGGCCACTGCCCAGGCCGCGGGCGTTGCCGCGCAGCTCGACCCGCTCGTGCTGGCTTTGCAGCGACTCCAGGCGAGTGCGCGCATAGTGTTCGCCATCCTGGCTTTGCTGGTAGGCGCCGGGGTAGTCGTACAGCGGGTAGTCACCGGCCTGGTGCGGGCGTGGCATGGCCGAGCGCACGTCGATGCGCGCGCTGGGGCGCTGGAAGTCGTAGTCGTTGAGCTCCAGGGAACCTGGCTGGACTTCCTGGGCCAGGTGCCAGTCGTTGATGTGGTCACGCTCGCGGTGCTGCCCATCCGGCGGGTAGAAGGGTACGCTTTCGTAGCCAGGCACCTGCGGGTGCGCGCCATAGGCGTCGGCCAGCACCAGCACGTGGCGCTGCGCTTCGTGGCGGAAGAAGTAGTAGATGCCTTCCTCTTCCATCAACCGGCTGACGAAGTCGAAGCTGGTCTCGCGGTACTGCACGCAGTATTCGCGTTCGCGGTAGCTGCGGCTCAGGGCATCCTCGAAGTCGGAAAAGCCCAGGTCGCGAAACACCTGCTTGATGATCTGTGGCGCGCTCAGGTGCTGGAAGATACGGCAGTCGCTGGTGCGAGTCAGCAGCCACAGCCACGGGCGCAGGGTGACCCGGTAGCTGGCGAACTGGCCCTGGTCCACCGACTGGCTGCAGCGGGCGACGATGCCATGGAAGTAACGTGACGTGCCGAGGCCCTGCTGCACGCTCAGGCTCATCGGCTTGCCCAGCAGGGCATTGAGGTCGATGGCCGGGTCGTCGCTGGTCAGCTGCAGCTCATAGTCGAACAGGCGGCCGAGCTCGTCGCTGCCACCCATTTCGGCCAGGATCAGCTTGTCCGGCCCCAACGGGCTGTTGATCTGCGCCAGGCGCGTGAACTGCGTGAACAGCATGGTCCGTCCTGTCAGTCGGCTGCGCCGAAGTCATAATGCAAGTCGTTGTCGCGGCGGCTGATGCGCACGCTCGCCAGCGGCTTGCCTTCGAGCATGCGGGTGAGGAACTCGCGGCTCATGTCCGGCAGCAGGCCGTTGGTGAGGATGGCGTCGATCATGCGGCCACCGCTTTCGGTTTCGGTACAGCGCGAGACGATCAGCTCCACCACCCCTTCGTCGTAGGCGAAGCCGACCTTGTGCGTGCCTTCCACGCGCTTGCGGATGCGCTCCAGTTGCAGGCGGGTGATGGCCTTGAGCATGGCGTCGCTGAGCGGGTAGTAGGGGATGGTCACCAGGCGGCCGAGCAGCGCCGGCGGGAAGATTTCCAGCAGCGGCTTGCGCAGCTGGCTGGCCACCGCGTCCGGGTCGGGCAGGGCCTGTGGGTCGCTGCAAGTGCGCGCAATGAGCTCGGTACCGGCGTTGGTGGTGAGCAGAATCAGCGTGTTGCGGAAATCGATCTGGCGGCCTTCGCCGTCCTCCATCACGCCCTTGTCGAACACCTGGAAGAAGATCTCGTGCACGTCCGGGTGGGCCTTTTCCACCTCATCCAACAGCACCACGCTGTACGGCCGGCGGCGCACGGCCTCGGTCAGCACGCCGCCTTCACCGTAGCCGACGTAGCCAGGTGGGGCGCCCTTGAGGGTCGAGACGGTATGGGCCTCCTGGAACTCGCTCATGTTGATGGTGATCAGGTTCTGTTCACCGCCGTACAGCGCCTCGGCCAGGGCCAGTGCGGTCTCGGTCTTGCCCACGCCAGAGGTGCCAGCAAGCATGAACACGCCAATCGGCTTGTTCGGGTTGTCGAGGCCGGCGCGGGAGGTCTGGATGCGCTTGGCGATCATTTCAAGCGCGTGGTCCTGGCCAATGATGCGCTTGGCCAGCAGGCTGTCGAGGTTGAGCACGGTCTCGATCTCGTTGCGCGCCATGCGTCCCACCGGAATCCCGGTCCAGTCGGCCACCACCGAGGCGACTGCCTGGTAATCCACGGTCGGCAGGATCAACGGGCTCTCGCCTTGCAGGGCGCTCAGGCGCCGTTGCAGGTCGGCCAGCGTTTCGCGCAGTTCAGGGTTGCCTGGCACCTGCGCGTCCTGGTCGACCACCCCGGCCTGGTCGCGCAGCTGGGCGCGGGTGGCCAGCAATTGGTCGACCAGGGCCTTTTCTTCGGCCCAGCGGCTTTCCAGCGTGGCCAGGCGTTGGCGCTCTTCGGCCAGCAGGGTGTCGACCTGGGCCTGGCGCTGCCCGGTAGGCACACCGATGGCGGCTTCACGGGCGATGATCGCCCGCTCTACCTCCAGCGCCTCGATACGCCGGCGGCTGTCGTCGACCTCGGCCGGTACCGCGTGCAGGCTGATGGCCACGCGCGCGCAGGCGGTATCGAGCAGGCTCACCGATTTGTCCGGCAGCTGGCGCGCCGGGATGTAGCGGTGGGACAGCTTGACCGCGGCTTCGAGTGCTTCGTCGAGGATCTGCACCTGGTGGTGCTGCTCCATGGTCGATGCCACCCCACGCATCATCAGCAGCGCCTTGGCTTCGCTCGGCTCGTCCACCTGCACCACCTGGAAGCGGCGGGTCAGGGCCGGGTCCTTCTCGATGTGCTTCTTGTACTCGGCCCAGGTGGTAGCCGCCACCGTGCGCAGGCTGCCACGGGCCAGTGCCGGCTTGAGCAGGTTGGCCGCATCGCCGGTGCCGGCGGCGCCACCGGCACCGACCAGGGTATGGGCTTCATCGATGAACAGGATGATCGGTTTGGGCGAGGCCTGCACATCCTCGATCACCTGGCGCAGGCGCTGTTCGAACTCGCCTTTCATGCTGGCGCCGGCCTGCAGCAGGCCGACGTCCAGGCTGCGCAGCTCGACGTCCTTGAGCGCCGGCGGCACGTCGCCAGCGACGATGCGCAAGGCGAACCCTTCGACCACGGCGGTCTTGCCGACACCGGCTTCACCGGTAAGGATCGGGTTGTTTTGCCGGCGTCGCATGAGGATATCGACCAGCTGACGGATCTCTTCGTCACGGCCGACGATAGGGTCGAGCTTGCCGCTTCGGGCCTGTTCGGTAAGGTCGACGGTAAAGCGCTTGAGCGCCTCCTGCTTGCCCATCGCCGCAGGCGCGACGGCGCCGCTGGCCTCGCCAGGCTGCCCAGCGCTGAAGCCGTCGGTGGCGGCCAGGTGGTTTTCCGGTGAGTCTCCCACGTACTCGTCGAAGCGTTCGCTCAAGGCCTCGATCTTCAGCTTGGCGAACTCGTTCGACAGCCCCAGCAGGGCATGGCGCAGGCCAGGTGTCTTGAGGATGCCGACCAGCAGGTAGCCGCTGCGCACCTGGCTCTCGCCGAACATCAGGCTGCCGTATACCCAGCCGCGCTCGACGGCTTCTTCCACCTGCGAGGAAAGGTCGGTGATCGAGGTCGAACCGCGTGGCAGCCGGTCCAGCGCATCGGTCAGGTCGCGGGCCAGGCGCGCCGGCTCGATATCGAACTGGCGCACGATACGGTGCAGGTCGCTGTCCTGCAGTTGCAGCAACTGGTGCAGCCAGTGCACCAGTTCGACATAGGGGTTGCCCCGCAGCTTGCAGAACACCGTTGCGGCCTCGATGGCCTTGTAGGCGACGCTGTTGAGTTTGCCGAACAGCGCGGCGCGGCTGATTTCACCCATGGTCCTGGTTCCTTGTATGGTGGGCGGCGGCCGGCTGGTCGGCGTAGTACCGGGCCAGCTTCAGGTCGCGTGCATCGTGCGGAGGGCGGCCGAGCCAGGTATCGAAGCCCAGGCGTTGGCCGGCATTGAGTTGCAGCGCAGGCACCTGGTCCTGCGCGAGGATCAGGTTGAGGTCCCAGTCCAGTTCCTGGCCCAGGTATTCGGCGACCCATGCCGCCAGTTCGACGAAGGCCTGTCCGCCGGGCAGCAGGGCGTGGTACTGGTCGAGGCTGAGCGGGCCGAGGCACAGCCGGAACTTGTGCTGGCGGTCCCAGGCGTAGCGGCCCAGGCACAGGTCCATGCCCAGGCGGTTGGCGCGCACGCCGAGCTGGCTGCGTTCGGGCAGCTCAAGCCACTGGCCGACGTATTCTTCCAGCGTTACAGGCACGCCGAAATACCCGCTGAGGATGCTGCACAGGCCGTCCGGGTAGCGCGTTTGCGCGCTCAGGTGGCCGGACCAGTGCAGTTTGGCGGTGTCGGCCAGCGCGCCCTGGCCTTGCAGTTCGGGTTGGCCACGGCCACTGAGCGCCGCCAGGCGCGCGGCCCAGTAGTCATCACCCGGGCGATCGTGGCTGACGGTCGGTCGGGCTTCGGCCCAGGCACGGTAGAACAGGCTCAGCAGGCGGTGATGGAAGACGTCGAGGAACGCCTTGCTGGTCGAATCGGCCTGGTTGCGCTGGCGCTCGCGCATGTATTCGGTCAGGTGCAGTGGCAGCGGCCCGTTGGGGCCTCCGAGGCCGAAGAAAAACTGCTCCAGGCGCGCCGGCTGATTGCCGTCGGCGCTGACCGAGGCCAGGGTCGACGGGGCGAACGCGCAGTCCAGGCGCTGGCCCAGGCGCACAGGCTCGTCGGCCAGGCGCAGGGAATGACCGAAGCGTGGCAGCTCGGGGTATTGCGCTTCGAGGCGGCGCAGCGCCTGGAAGAAGTCGTACGCCCAGGGCTCGTCCTGCATGGCCTGCAAGGTGTTCATAAGGTTGGCCTGCGCCCCGGTTTGGCCGACCAGCGCATGATCTCGCCGCGTTCGCTGGTGCGCAGTACCGTTTCGGTGAAGCTGTTGATCGACACGTAGCGGGTCAGGAAACGCTCGAACACCGCGCCGAGCAGGAACACGCCGGTCCCGCGGAAGGCGTTTTCGTCGAAGGTCAGGGTGATCTCCAGGCCACGCCCGAAAACGATCGGCCCGGGCATCGGCAGGCGTCGGGTGCAGGGCTTGCTGCTGACGTCGCGCAGGCCGTCGATCTGCAGGTTCAGGGCGCTGTCCTGCGGGTCGCCATACAGGCGCAGCAGTTCGCGCAGGGCGGCGGCGCCCTGGCCGTGCTCGGCCAGCGACAGGTAGTTCAGCGACAGCTGGCTGATCAGGCGCCAGGCGCGGTTGTCGTGGGCATGGCTGGCCTTGGGCCGGCTCGGGCCGGCCAGGCAACGCACGCCGGCAACCGGTGCGCTGTCGGCCAGGCTGAAGTCGCTGCGCCCGTCGCCAACACTCATGAACAGTGGCAGGTCGCGGTTGCTGCACAGGGCGCTGATACCCAGCTGGCGCAGGTCGTGGCGGTAGGGTGCCTGCTGGCCGTCGACCAGGCTGATGAACGTTTCGCTGCCCATGTAGCTGGAGCGGGTGCCATTGCGTCGCTGGTCGCTGGACAGCACCCGCGGCTCCCGGCGCACGATGTAGTAGGCCTGGTCGCGGCCGTAGCGCGACGGGTCGCGCACCGCGTAGAACGGCAGGAATTCCTGATCCGGCCCGGTGCCGTGGCCGGTGACCCGCTGCAGGGAATGGATCTCGAAATCGGTGGGCCGGGTGCGGTCGGCGATCACGTGGTGCTCATGCACCCGATCGGAAAGGTGCAGGCGGTCGACCCGGCGCGGGAACAGGTTGATCGCCGGGGTGCAGAACGGCACGAACTGGCTCGCGCCGACGCTGCTCTCCAGGCTCTGGTCGAAGCGTTCGAACAATACCAGCACTTCCAGCGTCTGGCCGGTGCAGCGCTGTACGGCCTGCTCCAGCCCGGCAAAATCGACGAACAGGAAGCGCTGCGGCAGGGCGAAGTACTCCTGCAACAGGCGGTAGCCCTGGAAGGCCTGGGGCACCACCGGCAACGCCGCTTCACGGTCATCGAAGCCACACGGGCGCAGGGCCTGTTCGACCGGAATACGTTCCACCCAATCAGCGCCGGGTTGGCGCACGAACACCGCACAGGCGCTGCCCAGCAGTTGCTCGTAGAGGCGGAACGGGGTTTCGTCGGCGCCGTTGAGGTACAGCGGCAGATGGCTGAGCGGCAAGCTGGCGAACGGCACCTCGGCGCCACTGCGCAGGGTCAGGCGCAGGCCGGCGCGGGCTTGCGGCACGCTGCTGGCCAGGCGCCCGAGCACCGCGCCGGGGTTGCCGAAGTACTCGGCGCGGGCTACCTGCAAGGGCCAGAGGGTGACGTCCTGGGTGCTGCGGAACTCGCACGGGGTTTGCGAGTTGCGCCCCAGGTTGGCGCGCAGCACGCTGTCACGCGGCAGGCGGAACCCGGCGGCCAGTGAACCCTCGTCGGGGTCGGTCTGCAGTTGCACCACGGTCATCGACGGGGTCGGCGCCAGGTAGTGCGGGTAGGCGATCTCCAGCAGGTTATGGGTGAAGGTCGGGTACTCGGCATCCAGCTTCAGTTGCACCCGCGCGGTGAGGTAGGCGAAGCCTTCGAGCAGGCGCTCGACATAGGGGTCGGCACACTCGATCCCGGACAGCGTCAGGCGCCCGGCGATCTTCGGGTATTCCCGGGCGAACTCCGCCGCACTTTCGCGGATGTGCTGCAGCTCCTGGTTGTACAGCTCGAGCAGGCGCGGGTTCATGCACGCCTCCGGCGTTCGGCAGGGGCCACGCGCACATGGCCGGACTCAAGGTCCACCTCGGTCTGCAGCAACAACGGCAAGGCCGCCGGCTGGGCCCACAGGTCGCCTTCGATTTCGAAACTCAGGGCGTTGGCATTCATCTCGCCGGGTGCGGCCTGGGCACGCACCTTCAGGGTATGGGCGAGGATGCGTGGCTCGTAGGTAGCGATGGCCTGGTGGATGATGCGCTCCAGGGCGGCCAGGTCGATGTTCGAGGCGCTGTTGCCGGCCAGGGCCGGCAGGCCGTAGTTGATCACCGAAGCCCCGGCCGGGGTGCCCAGGGTCGCGGCGCTGTCGAGCAGCGAAGTGGTGTTGAGCAACCAGGCGAGGTCGCGCAGTACCGAGGCCTTGAGCTGGTGCAGGCTGAGCACGCGCTTGTCCGGCGCTTCCTGCGGGTTGCCTGGGTCGTCGTCGGTCAGGCGGTCCAGCAGCGAGGGCTGCAGACGGTCGCGGGCGGCGATTTCGGCTACCACTCGAACAGCCCCACGAAGTTCTTCTGGTCTACAGGGCCGTTCGAGCAGCTGGCGCCACGTGCCAGGATGGAAGGCTCCAGGCGCTCGCCCAGCTGGCGAACAGCCTGGTACTGGCTTTCGCAACGGCCGGGTTGTGACGGGTCTGGCTGCACATGGCTGACAATGATGATCTGCGCGCCATTGAACTGCTCCACGCGAGGCTTGCCGCCATCTCGCTCCGGGCTGAGCTGGCAGGGCCAGGGCATCTCCAGCTGCAACAGCGAGGCATCGGCCTTGCGCAGCGCGCAGCGGCCTTCGTGGTTCACCAGCACGAGCTTTTTCCCGGCAAGGCTGACCTCTGGCGTCGCGTTCGACGAGGGAGCGGGGGGCTGTGCACAGGCATTCAGGGCGAACGCGACCAGCAGGGCCGGCATGGCTTTGGGCGCACGTTTCATTTCAGCTCCCAGAACCAGACGGCCTTGGAACGATGGGCCTGGTCGGCGAAATAGCCCGTGACCCGGCCTCTGTCCCACAAATCGATGTGATCGCCGGTACGGTTTTCGAATGCCTGCCCGGCACGGGCGAAGCAGTCCTTGAAGAAGATGATGCCGCGCTTTTCGCCGAGCTTGAGGCGGTCGCTTGCGCTGCCGCTCAGTTGCAGCGGGGCGCCAAGATGGTGCTTCCACAGCCAGTTGGCCAGCGATTCGGCACCCCGGGCATGGCCATGGGCACAACGTGGTTCGCTGTAGGTACCGGCGTTCACCTTGATGGTGTGCTCGCCGTTGAGCGCGATACTCATGCGGATGGCGCACTGGTTGTCCCAGCCGCCGTCGCAAGGCGAGGAGTCGGTCGGGTAGGCATTCCAGAGGTTGATGAAAGAAGGCTTGGCCATGGAGTTCACCGTGAGCGGGTGAGGTGGGGGAAGGCGCCCGCGCCAGCCAAGGCGGCGCGGGCGCGGTCGGTCAGATCTTGACGTTGGAGCGGATGTTCCAGCCGTACTTGATCGGGCCGCCTTCCTTGGTGCCGTCGGCTTTCTGCGGCTGATAGTCGACGGTGACCTTGGCGAAGTTCAGGGTCACGTGCTCGGTCAGGCGGTCGTCGCTGCCCGAGCCACCAGTGCTCAGCGAGCTGATGATGACTTCTTCAAGGTTGATGATCAGGTACTCGACCTGGCTCTCGCCCCCAGCCTTGCGCACGGTCAGCTTGACCTTGTCGATGTGCTTGCCGCTGGAGCAGTGGGCCATCAGGTTGGGGCTGGCCTTGTCGATGTACTTGGTGATCGACAGGTCCTGGATGTTGACCTTGCCCGAGCCGCCGCCGCTGCCCATGTGCATGTTGCCGGACTGGGACATGCCCCAGCTCCAGTTGAGCACGTCGATTTCGTCCTTGTGGGCCTTGTCGTGGGACTCGCCCTTGATGTCGCCGATCTTGATGAAAATGTCTACAGCCATGGTGTCCTCGGTATTACGCGTCAGGTTGGCGGTTTGGTGCAGTTGGGGCTGTCAGGCAGCCCCCGGGGCTGTCAGGCCCCTTTGGCCGAAGGCAGCTTCGATACCAGGCGCAGTGACACGGTCAGCCCTTCGAGCTGGTAGTGCGGGCGCAGGTAGAAGCGCGAGTTGTAGTAACCCGGGTTGCCTTCGACGTCCTCGACCACAACCTCGGCTGCTGCCAGGGGGTGCTGGGCCTTGGTGGTCTCGGTGGAGTGCGCCGGGTCGCCGTCGACGTAGTTGAGGATCCAGTCCTGCAGCCAGCGCTGCATCTCGTCCTTCTCCTTGAACGAGCCGATCTTGTCGCGAACGATGCACTTGAGGTAGTGAGCGAAGCGGCAGGTGGCGAACAGGTACGGCAGGCGCGCGGCCAGGTTGGCGTTGGCGGTGGCGTCCGGGTCGTCGTACTCGGCCGGTTTCTGCAGCGACTGGGCACCAATGAAGGCAGCGAAGTCGGTGTTCTTCTTGTGCAACAGCGGCATGAACCCGTTCTTGGCCAGCTCCGCTTCGCGGCGGTCGGAAATGGCGATTTCGGTCGGGCACTTCATGTCCACGCCACCGTCGTCGGTGGGGAAGGTGTGCGCCGGCAGGCCCTGCACTTCGCCACCCGACTCCACGCCACGAATGCGCGAGCACCAGCCGTAGTACTTGAACGAGCGGTTGATGTTCACGGCCATGGCATAGGCGGCGTTGGCCCAGGTGTACTTGCTGCTGTCGGCGCCGTCGGTGTCTTCTTCGAAGGCAAATGCCTCGACCGGGTCGGTCTTGGCGCCATAAGGCAGACGCGCCAGGAAGCGCGGCATGGTCAGGCCGATGTAGCGCGAGTCTTCGGACTCACGCAGCGAGCGCCAGCCAGCGTATTCCGGGGTGGTGAAGATCTTGGTCAGGTCGCGCGGGTTGCTCAGCTCCTGCCAGGAGCCCATGCCCATCACGGTCGGCGAGGCGGCGGCAATGAACGGCGCGTGCATCGAGGCGCAGACCTTCGACATCTCGCCCAGCAACTCGACGTCGGGTGGCGACTGGTCGAAGTAGTAGTCGCCGACCAGGCAGCCATAAGGTTCGCCGCCGAACTGGCCGTACTCTTCCTCGTACAGCTTCTTGAACACCGGGCTCTGGTCCCAGGCAGTGCCCTTGAATTTCTTCAAGGTCTTGTGCAGCTCGGTCTTCGAGACGTTGAGCACGCGGATCTTCAGCTGCTCGTCGCTCTCGGTGTTGTTGACCAGGTAGTGCAGGCCACGCCAGGCGCTTTCCAGCTGCTGGAAGTCGTCGTGATGGATGATCTGGTTGACCTGTGCGGTCAGCTTGGCGTCGATGGCAGCAATGATCTGCTCGATCGAGCCAATGGCATCGTTGGACACCAGGCTGGTCTGCGCCAGGGCCTGCTCGGCCAAGGTACGCACGGCGCTTTCGACCGCTTCCTTGGCACGTTCGGTCTTGGGCTTGAATTCCTGCAGCAGCAGGGCGGCGAACTCGCTCGGGTCCTGGGTGGCAGCTCCCGGCTGGGCCTGGGCGTCGCGCAATGGATCGTTCATGGGCTGTCTCCTCAGGCCTTGGGCTCGTTGTCGACGGGTTTCGGTGCGCTGGCCAGGGCTTGCAGCAGGGCCGGGTCCTTGATGGCCTTGAGGATGATGTCCTCGGCACCGGTCTTGCCGTCCATGTAGGTCAGCAGGTTGGCCAATTGGGTGCGGGCCTCGAGCAGCTGGTTGAGGGCGTCGACCTTGCGCGCCACGGCGGCCGGGCTGAAGTCGTCCATGCTCTCGAAGGTGATGTCCAGGCTCAGGTTGCCTTCGCCGGTCAGTTCGTTGGGCACGTTGAAGGCCACGCGTGGCTTCATCGCCTTCAGGCGCGAGTCGAAGTTGTCGACGTCGATTTCCAGGAACTTGCGCTCGGCCACCGCTGGCAGCGGTTCGGCCGGCTTGCCGGCAAGGTCCGACAGCACGCCCATGACGAACGGCAACTGGACTTTCTTCTCGGCGCCGTAGAGCTCGACGTCATATTCGATCTGCACCCGCGGCGCACGGTTGCGCGCGATGAATTTCTGGGAGCTGTCTTTCGCCACGTTGTTCCTCCTGGTCGCCGGTACGGCGGCGCTGTTCGTTGCGGGCGTCGGTGTTGATGCGGGCCGAGGACGTCAGTTGTCCTCGGGGCCGCGCAGGTTCTCGAATTGCGACCAGCCATCAGGGATCAGGTCGCGCACAATGGTTGCGAAATCGGCATGGACCAGCTTCTTCGCCCGGTGCAGCAGTACCGGCAGCGGGCTTGATGGCTCGTGGCGGGCGTAGTACTGCAGCAGGCGGTCAAGGCTCTGCTGCACGTCTTCGCGGCTGTTGACTTCGCCGGGGCGGGCAGCCGGCCGTGTGCCCGGGGCGGCACTGGCGGTCGCCTGCCGCTCGTCATCGCGCTCGGCAGCCGGCGTGTCATCGGCTTGCGGGGCTGGGCCCGCCCCGTCGGGGCAGTAGTCAGCCAGTACCTGCTGCACCTGGCGCAGCGGCTGGCGCAAGGCTGACAAATCGATACCGCTGGCCGACCCGACCTGGTCGTTGACCCGGCTCTCGATGGCGTCCACCGCCTCGCGGGCCAGCCGCAGCGCCTCTTGGCATTGCTGCAGCTGGTCGGCGTCGGCGTCACGCAGGGCGGCGGCCAGTTCCTCGGCGCTGAGCTGTTCGCTGGCGAAATGCTGCACGCCTGCGGCGTGCAGTGCCGCGCGCAGGGTGACCGGGCCAAAGGCACGGGAGCGCACCAGCACGGCGTCACGCAGCAGCGCGATGTTGGTGTCGCAGGCCAGGCCGGCCAGGGCGTTGACCCGTACCGTAGGGTCGTTGTCGTCGGCGGCGTCCAGTTGTGGGTGCAGGTGCAGCCAGTACTCGCCGAGCAGATCGCGGATCAGCTCCAGGCTGGCGGCAAGCCCTGGGAGGCCGTGCAGGGCCAGGTTGGCCTGAAGCAGGAAATGGGTGATGCGCAGGTCCTTGCTGCGTTGCAGCAAGGTCGTGCTTGCCTGCTCGATATCGCGCCACTGTGGTGGCTCGGCAGGCTGGACGGCGTCACCCATGACGCGCTCGGGGCGGCCCTGGGCGTCACGCTCCAGTTGCAGAAACTCGGCGTCATATTCGAGGTCATCGCCGCAGGGAAAGTCAGCGGAAACAGCGGCGAGCAGCGGCGATGCGTTCACCAGAATTCGATCTCCATATCGGCCCTTGGTGAGGGCGTGTTGTTGTGCGAAGTTGCAAGTGTGAACTGGCGCACAAACTTTCCAAAGAGTGCCGGGGTGATATCATGGTGATATTATTTTGGCACTTCGAAGTTGCGCATTTATGGTTTATTTATTCGCGAGTGTCAAGGTAAGCTACGCGCCCCCGAGTGCCAGCTGTGAATCCGTTGGCAGTTACCGAGCACCACTCGTCCGATTCCATTCGGTTAGCCTCGGCATTAGCGTTGAATAGCCGTCGTACGTTCGGTTATGTGCACGAAGCCCCCGTGAATCAAGGGGTACAGCTGTTTTTGAGTGGTTGTGGGAAAACAACTCAAATGGATGGATCGATGTTTTAAATGGATGCATGGAGGCGTGATGGCACTTTGGCTAACTATCACTAGTTACCACAAGATTACTCCCGGGCAATGCCCGGAGATGCGGCTGGAAACCGGTGCCATCACGCTTGGCCGTGCGGCGGAAAATGACTGGGTACTTCCTGACCCCGAGCGGTTGGTATCGGCCCGGCATTGTGTGATCCAGTTCAAGGAAGGGCGATATTTTTTGACCGATGACAGTACGAACGGTGTGGAATTAGTTCGTGCCGGTATTCGCTTGCGTCGCGGTAACAGTGAGCAGTTGCTGGATGGCGAAGTTATCCGTATTGGGGAATACGAGATACAGGCGCGCATCGAGGCGAACCTGCCTGGCGCCCTGGAGGGCGAACCCCAGGTACACAGTTTCGAGGCGCTGATGGCCAACCAGGTGGCGGCCCCGGCCGTTCCCGCCCCGCCGATTTCCGGTGCGCCGGCTGCGTTCCTGCAAGGTGCGTCGAACCACGACACGCTGCCTGACCTGTTCGACTTCCTCGGCCCCTCGAGCGTGCCGCCGGTCAGCCAGCCCGACCATGTGCCGGCTCAGCAGCACGACTTCCGCCCGCCAACCCCGGTGGTAGCGCCTGCCCCGGCCGCCGAACCGGCTGCGCCGGGGATGATCCCGGAAGACTGGAACCTGTTCGGCTCGGCACCGGCACCGGCACCGGCACCGGCACCGGCTCCGACCCCGACCCCGACCCCGACCCCGACTGCGCCGCCTGCGCCAGCCGTTCCTGCAGTGCCTGCACAGCCTGCTGCAAGCGAACCAGTCGCCGCACCTGCGCCAGCCGCAAGCAGCGATGCGTTGCTGCAGGCGTTCCTGCGCGGCGCCGGTATCGAGCACCTGCGCATCGACGCCGCCGACGCCGCCGCGCAAATGGAGGCCATCGGCCAGAGCTACCGCTTGATGGTGGAGGGCCTGATCGACGTGTTGCGTGCACGCAGCAGCCTGAAGGGCGAGTTCCGCATGCAGCAGACCACCATCGCCCCGGTGCAGAACAACCCGCTGAAGTTCGCCCCCAATGCCGACGAGGCGTTGCTGCTGTTGTTGCGTCACGGTAACCAGGCGTTCATGGCGCCGGACCAGGCCGTGCGCGAAAGCTTCGATGATGTGCGCGCCCACCAGCTGGCGGTGATGGCGGGCGTGCAGGCTGCAATCAAGCACCTGCTCGCGTGTTTCCAGCCGGCGCGCCTGGAGCAGCGCCTGGCACCTGCGGCGGGGCTGGCCAAGTTGTTCGGTGGCTCGCGCCAGGCCCACTGCTGGCAGCAGTTCACTGAGCTTTACGGGCAGATCTCCCGTGAAGCCGAAGACGATTTCCAGGAACTGTTCGGCCGCGAATTCAGCCGCGCCTACGAGGCCCATAGCAGCCGTTTGCAACGTAGTTGAGCGCACCCAGGAAGACCACGGTACGTCAAGAGGACAAGGATGAAAGCAATACGACTGGTCGCAGCCCTGAGCCTGGTGCTGCTGGCTGCCTGCAGCAAGGACACGCCGGTTGCCCCCGCTGCCGACAGTGCACCGGACAGCGCAGCCGTGACCCTGTATTTCAGTGCCGCCGAGGGGCTGAACCCGGGCCCTGGCGGCACGCCTGCGCCGGTACGGGTGCGCCTGTACGAGCTGAAGAACAGCGCCGCATTTGCCCGCGCCGACTACTTCGCCCTGGCCGAGCGCGCCCAGGCCACCCTCGGCGCCGACCTGATCGACCAGGACGAAGTGCTGTTGCAGCCCGGCGGCCAGTTGCGCCTGGAACGTCCGCTCGACCCTGCCACTCGCCACATCGGCCTGGTGGTCGGTTACCGCGAGATCGACCAGGCCCAGTGGCGCAGCGTGCTGCCGGTGCCGCCGCGGGACTATCAGATCAGCCTCGATGTGCGTGCCGTGCGCAGCGCCGTGGCCACCCCACAACCTGAACCTGCCCGCTAGGCAATCGGAGTCCCCATGTCCTGGAACAATCGCGTGGTGTGGTCGGAAGGCATGTTCATCACGACCCAGCATTTCCAACAGCATGATCGCTACCTCGAACACCTCGTCGACGCCCGCAACCGGCCGCTGAGCGTGGCCGCGTGGGGTTTCTCCGAGCTGCTGCTCGACCAGGGCCTGCTTGCCCAGGGCAAGGTGGCGATTCTCAGCGCCCGCGGCTTGCTGCCCGACGGCACGCCGTTCGACATCCCCCGCGACGACCTGCCACCTGCGCCGCTGGAAGTGCCCGACGATCTGCGCGATGGCGTTGTCCACCTGGGGCTGCCACTCAAGCGGGCGGGGGCCCGCGACACCGTCGACGAGGGCGAAGCCGTCGCTGGCGCCCGCTATGTCAGCCGTGTCAGCGAGGTGCGCGACGACAACGCGCCGTTCGAAAACCGTGCCCCGCTGGCCCTCGGCAGCCGCGCCCTGCGCCTGCTGCGCAGCGAGGACGGCCTGAGCGACTACGCCGCCCTTGGCATGCTGCGCATCCGCGAAAAGCGCGCCGACCGCGCACTGGTGGTGGATGACAGCTACATCCCGCCGGTACTCGACGTGGCGGCCAGCCAACAACTGTTCGGCTTCTGCGGCGAGCTGCTGGGCCTGCTGCACCAGCGTGGCGAAGCGCTGGCGGGCAGGGTGGTCGCCTCGGCCAATGGCGGGGCGTCGGAGATTGCCGACTTCATGCTGCTGCAACTGGTCAACCGCGCCCAGCCGCTGGTCGAACACCTCAACCAGCTGAGCCCGCTGCACCCCGAGCGGCTGTACAGCGAGCTGGTGGCCCTGGCTGGCGAGTTCGCCACCTTCACCCGCGATGGCCGCCGCCCGCACAGCTTCCCGGTGTATCAGCACGACGACCTGGCGGCGACCTTCGCTCCAGTGATGGCCGCCTTGCGCGAGGCCTTGTCGACGCTGATCGACAGCAAGGCGGTGGCCATTCCCATCGTCGAGAAGGCCTACGGCATCCACGTTGGCATGCTTGCCGACCGCAGCCTGCTCGACAGCGCCAGTTTCGTCCTGGTGGTGCGTGCCGATGTGCCCAGCGAGACGCTGCGTAGCCGCTTTGGCCAACAGAGCAAGATCGGCTCGGTGGAGCACATCCGCGACCTGGTCAACCTGCAACTGCCGGGCATCGGCCTGCTGCCGTTGCCGGTGGCGCCCCGGCAGATCCCGTTCCACGCCGGCTCCACCTACTTCGAGCTCGACCGGGGCAGCGAGCACTGGAAGCAGTTGCAACACTCCGGTGGCTTTGCCTTCTACGTCGCCGGCGAGTTCCCCGGCCTGAGCCTGGCCTTCTGGGCCATTCGAGGATAACCCGCGATGCACCCGGAAGATCCGCAGGCCAACGACCGTACCCAGTTCATGCCGCGCCCCGGTGGCCGTGCTGCCCCGCAACCCGCCGCGCCAGTGCCGCAGCCGCCGCCGTTGCAGGTACCGGCCGAGCCCCTGGCGCCTGGCCAGGGCGTGGGTGTCAACCCGCTCGAGCAGGCGGCCGGGCCGTTGCTGGCCTTGCTTACCCGCCTGCGCAACACCATCGCTCATTCGGCGCCGGCCAGCCTGCGGGCGCAGTTGCTGGCCTATCTGCGCCAGTTCGAGACCCGTGCCGAAGCCGCCGGGGTGGTGCGCAACGAGGTGCTGCTGGCGCGCTATGCGCTGTGCACCGCGCTGGACGAGGCAGTGCTCAGCACGCCGTGGGGCAGTGCCAGCGACTGGAGCCGCCAGAGCTTGCTGATTACGGTGCACAACGAGGCCTGGGGCGGTGAGAAGGTGTTCCAGCTGATGGAGCATTGCCTGCAGAGCCCGCGCGAACGCCTCAACCTGCTGGAGCTGTTGTACCTGTGCACCAGCCTCGGCTTCGAGGGCCGCTACCGGGTCATGAACGATGGCCGCGCCCAGCTCGAAGCGCTGCGCGAGCGCACCGCTGCGGCAATTCGCAGTGCCCGTGGCGAACGTGAGCGCGAACTCTCGCCACACTGGCGTGGGGTGGCTGTCAGCCGTGACCGCCTGGCCCAGTTCGTGCCGCCATGGGTGGGCCTGGCGGTGGCCGCGGCATTGCTGTTGCTGCTGTTGTTCGGCCTGCGCCTGAAGCTGGCCGCCGATGCCGAGCCGGTGTTCCGGGGTATCCACGCGCTGGGCGAAATCCCGGTACAAGCCATGGACCGCCCGGTGCTGCAGCCCAAGCCAGTGGAGCGCCCGCGCCTGGCCGGGTTCCTCGCCGATGACATCAAGGCCGGCCGGGTTTCCGTCGAAGACGCGGTCGACCGCTCGGTGGTGACCATTCGCGGTGACGAGCTGTTCGCCAGCGCCAGCGCCAGCATCAAGGGCGATTTCCAGCCGCTGATGCTGCGCATCGCCGAGGCAGTGGCCAAGGTCAAGGGCAATGTCCGGGTCACCGGGCACAGCGACAACCAGCGCATCGCGACGTTGCGCTTCCCGTCCAACTGGGCGTTGTCGCAAGCGCGCGCCGAAGAGGTCAAGGGCATCCTCGCCGCGCGCACCGGGCAACCCGAGCGCTTCAGCGCCCAAGGGCTGAGCGACACCGAACCCCTGGCGTCGAACGACACCGCGCAGGGCCGGGCGAAGAATCGCCGGGTTGAAATCACCGTTCTGGCGGAGGGCGTCGAGTGAAGGCGTTTTTCAGTTTTGTCATTCGCTGGGTGATCCCGCTGCTGGGCCTGATCGCCCTGAGCCTGATCATCTGGTTCGTAGGGCCGTTGCTGGACATGCTGGCGTCGCCCACGCCACGCTGGCTGCTGATCGTCCTGCTGTTCGCCCTGTGGGGCGGCTACCGCGCCTGGCGCATCGTGCAGGCGCGCCGGCAGGCGGCCAAGGTCATGCAGAGCCTGGCCGCAGAAACCGCCCCGGACCCTGCCAGCGTGGCCACCACCGAAGAGCTGGCGGCGCTGCGCCAGCGCATGGACGAGGCCCTGGCCCTGTTGAAGAAGGCCCGCCTGGGTGGTGACGAGCGTCGCAATCTTTACGAGCTGCCGTGGTACGTGATCATCGGCCCGCCCGGCTCGGGCAAGACCACCGCGCTGGTCAACTCCGGCCTGCACTTCCCGCTGGCCGCGCAACTGGGCGAGGGCGCCATCCGCGGTGTGGGCGGCACGCGCAACTGCGACTGGTGGTTCACCGACCAGGCGGTGCTGCTCGACACTGCCGGCCGCTACACCACCCAGGACAGCCACGCCCAGGTCGACAAGGCGGCCTGGCTGGGCTTTCTCGACCTGCTCAAGACCCAGCGCTCGCGCCGCCCCATCGACGGTGCATTCATCGCCATCAGCCTGTCCGACCTGCTGCTGGGCAGCGACGCCGAGCGCGCCGCCCACGCCGCGGCGATCCGCGCGCGCATCCAGGAGCTGTACAGCCAGCTGGGCGTGCGCTTCCCGGTGTACCTGATGCTGACCAAGCTCGACCTGGTGCCGGGCTTCATGGAGTTCTTCGACAACCTGGGCAAGGACGAACGCGCCCAGGTGTGGGGCATGACCTTCCCGCTGGATACTCTCGAACAGGGCGCTGACGGCCCGTTGGCGCAGTTCGACAACGAGTTCGCATTGCTCGAACGGCGGCTCGGTGAGCGCCTGGTCGAGCGCCTGCAACAGGAACGCGACCCGGCCCGGCGCGACCTTGTCTACGGCTTCGTGCAACAGTTCGCCGCCCTGCGTGGCAACCTCAAGGCCTTCCTCGACGGCATCTTCAAGCCCAACGCCTTCGAAGCACGGGCGTTGCTGCGCGGTGTGTACTTCACCAGCGGCACCCAGGAAGGCAGCCCCATCGACCGGCTGATCGGCAGCATGGCCCAGAGCATGGGCCTGGACCGTGCGCACCTGGCACGCCAGAGCGGTAGCGGGCGCAGCTATTTCATCGAGCGGTTGTTCACTGCCGTGGCCTTCGCCGAGCGCGGCCTGGTTGGCAGCAACCCCAAGGTGGAGCGGCGGCGCCGGTGGATCGCCCGTGGTGCGCTGGCCGTGAGCGTGGCGCTGGTGCTGTTGGTCGGGACCTTGTGGGCCCTCAGTTATCGGGCCAACCAGCAATACATCGCCGAAGTCGACAGCCGCCTTCAGCCACTGGGCAAAAGCGTGCAAGGCCTGAGCCCTGCGCAGCGCAACGTGGTCGACGTGCTGCCGCTGCTCAACGCCGTCCGCCACCTGGCCGACGACCCTCCCAGCTGGGCCGAGGGCCTGGGCCTGTACCAGGGCGACATGCTCGAAAGCGAATCGCAGAGCCTGTACCGCAAGCTGCTGATCGCCATTTTCGCCCCCCGCCTGGTTACCCGCATCGAGGAACAGCTGTATGCCGGGGGGCCATCCGATTACCTCTACGAAGGGCTCAAGGCCTACCTGATGCTGGCCGATGCCGAGCACTACGACCCAGACTTCATCAAGGCCTGGATCACCCTCGACTGGGAGCGCCAGTTACCCCGCGACCTTGCGCCCGACCTGCGCCAAGCCCTGGGGCAGCACCTGGCGGCGCTGTTCGAGAAACGTCCGCCGAACGCACGCCTGGACCAGCGCCTGATCGACGACACCCGTCGCCAGCTGCAGCAGTTGCCGGTGGCCCAGCGTGTTTACGACCGGGTCAAGCGCCAGAAGCTGCCAGGCGGGGTCGAAGACTTCCGCGTCAGCGACGCTGCCGGGCGTGATGCCGCCCTGGTGTTTCGCTTCAAGAGCGGCAAGCCGTTGAGCGAGCCGCTGCCGGGGCTGTTCACCGTGCAGGGCTACCGCCAGGCATTTCTCGTCGCCAGCCTGGCGCAGAGCACCACGCTGGCCGAAGAACGCTGGGTACTGGGCCGCGCGCCGGGCGAAGCGGGCGATGCCAAACGCCTGGCCGACGATGTGCAGCAACTCTACTACCAGGATTACATCCGCCACTGGGATGCCCTGCTCGACGACCTGGACGTCGTGCCTGTCACCAGCGTTGGCCAAGCCGCCGACGTGCTGCGGGTGCTGTCCGGGCCGACCTCGCCGATGAAGCAGCTGCTGCAGGCGGTGGCCCGTGAAACCAACCTGGCGCAGCCGACCACGCTCGACAAGGTCCAGGACAAGGCCGAGCAGGCCGGTGTCGACCAGCTGCGCCAGCGCCTTGGCGGGCTGCTCGGCGACGCGCCGCTGCCCGTCGACAGCCCCGCGGCCCGCACGCAGGACCCGGTGACCGCGCACTTCGCCGAGCTGGCCACGCTGGTCGGCAGCGGTGAAGGCCAGCCCGCCGCCATCGACGGCTTGCTCACCGACCTCAATGCGCTCTACGTGCAGGTCAGCGCCATGGTCGGTGCCAGCGGCGACGCCTTGCTCGGCGAGGCCAAGAACCAGGCCCAGGCTGCGGCGCAACGGGTAGCCCTGGGCGCGGCGCGCCAGCCCAGGGTGGTGCAGAACCTGGTCAGTTCGGTACTCGGCTCGACCCATGGCATCGTCATGGGCGGGGTGCGCAACCAGCTCAATGCCGCCTGGGCCAGCGAAGTGCTGAATGTCTACCGGCAGTCGCTCAGCGGCCGCTACCCGCTGGTGGCTGGCAGTTCGCGCGACGCCACCCTGGAAGACTTCGGCCAGTTCTTCGGGGTCGGTGGGGTGATGGACAACTACTTCCGCAAGTACCTGCAGCCCTACGTCAATACTTCCAGCACGCCCTGGAGCTGGCAGCCGGGCGCTGCGCAGAAGCTCGGGATCAGCGGCAATGTGCTGTACACCTTCCAGCGCGCGGCGACCATCCGCGATGCGTTCTTCCGCAGCGGTAACGGCCTGCAGCCAAGCGTGCGTTTCGAGCTCAAGCCGGTGGCGATGGACGCGAGCATCACCCAGTTCCTGCTTGATCTCGACGGCCAGCAAGTCAGCTACGACCACGGCCCGAGCCGCCCGGTGGCGTTGCAGTGGCCCAACCCGAACAGCATCGGCGTGGTTCGCCTGTCGATCGCGCCGCCATCGGCCAGCGGCCGTTCGGGGCTGACCGTGGAAGGCCCATGGGCGTGGTTCCGCCTGCTCGACCAGGCCGACCTGGTGGCTGGCAGCTCGCCGGAACGTTTCAACCTGCGTTTGCGCGTGGATGGCGCCAGCGTGTCGTACGAGCTGCGTGCCAGCAGCGCCTTCAACCCGTTCCGCAGCCGAGTGGTCAGCGGTTTCAGCCTGCCGGAGCATCTGTGAACGACGTGGGTTTCTACGGAAAACTGGCCTGTCGCGGCGACTTCGTCAGCCGTGGCTTGCCGCAGACCTTCATCCAGCCCTGGGACCAGTGGCTGGCCGCCGGTATCCAGGCCAGCCAGCAGGCGCTTGGCGAGGCCTGGCTGCAGGCCTACCTGGTCAGCCCGTTGTGGCGCTTTGCCCTGGCGCCTGGGGTGTGTGGCCCGGACGCGGTGGTCGGCGTGCTGATGCCGAGCATCGACCGGGTGGGGCGGTATTTTCCGCTGAGCGTGGCGCAGGTGCTGGAGCCCGGGGTGGCGATCGCAGGCATCGTTGGTGGGGCCGATGAGTGGTTCGAAGGTGTCGAGGCGGCGTTGCTGGGCACGCTTGAAGCGGATGCGGCTTTCGAGCATTTCGAGGCAGCCTTGCAGCCTTTCGACCAACCCCGGCCGCCGCTGCAGGGGCCACGCGTGGCCGTGGGCGGGTTGCAGCGGCTGGACGGCATCACGCCGCAAGGCAGGGCGTTGGCCCTGGCCGAATGCGCCTGCGCAGGCATGAGCCTGTGGTGGGGCCTGGGCAGCGAGCGGATCGCACCTGGCCTGCTGCGTAGCCAGGGCCTGCCGCGCAGCGAGCAGTTCGCCGCGTTCCTGCTGGGCAGCGAGGCGAGTCCAGCATGAGCCGCGTGCACTACAGCGCGGCCAGCTACAGCCATGTAGGCATGGTCCGCAAGATCAACGAAGACGCCTGCCTGGAGCTGACCTGGGATGGCCTGTGGGCCGTTGCCGACGGCATGGGTGGGCATGCCGCCGGGGACTATGTGAGCAGCCTGGCCGTGGACAGCCTGCGCCAGTTGCCGCTCATCGATGGGTTGGAGGATTTCACCCAGGCCCTGCGCGACACCTTGGCCCAGGTCAACAGCGCCGTACGCGAGGAGACCTTGCGCCGGGGCGTGGCGATGATGGGCAGCACGGTGGTGGTCCTGGCCGCACGCGGCGACCGGGCGGTAGGCCTGTGGGCTGGTGACAGCCGCCTGTATCGGCTGCGCGATGGCCGTATCGAGCGCCTGTCGCATGACCACAGCTATGTCCAGGAACTGCAGGACAGCGGCCTGCTCAACGAGGCCGAAGCGCGCGTACACCCGCGCGGCAACATCGTTACCCGCGCCATCGGCGTCGAGGACCAGCTCGAACTCCAGGCGGTGGATGTGCAGGTACAGCCGGGCGACACCTACCTGCTGTGCAGCGACGGCTTGAACAAGACCGCCGAAGACCACGAGATCGCCGACGTGCTCGGCCACGCCGACCCCTATCAGGTGGTCCGCAGCCTGGTACACCTGGGGCTGACCCGTGGCGCCCCTGACAACATCACCGCCGTGGTGGTGAAGGCGAAATGAAGAGCACCCCGAACATGCAGATTCCCGGATTCGACATCGACAGCGAGATTGGCCAGGGCGCCATGGCCAGCGTCTACCTGGCCACCCAGCGCTCGCTGCAGCGCAAGGTGGCGCTGAAGGTGATGGCCGCGAGCCTTGCCGCCGACCCTACCTTCTGCGAGCGCTTCCTGCGCGAAGGGCGCACCCTGGCGCGGCTGGCGCACCCGCACATCGCCACCATCCATGACATCGGCAACGTCGGCGAACTGTACTACATGGCCATGGAGTACCTGCCCAGCGGCACCCTCAAGGAGCGCATCGCCGCCGGGCTTGCACCCGAGCAGGGCTTGCTGTACGTGCGGCAGATCGCCCAGGCGCTGGGTTATGCCCACGGCCAGGGGTTGGTGCACCGCGACGTGAAGCCGGCCAACATCCTGTTCCGCGCCGACGGCACGGCGGTGCTCTCGGACTTTGGCATCGCCAAGTCGCTGGATGACCGCACCCAGTTCACCCAGGCTGGCTTCGCCGTCGGCACCCCGAGCTACATGAGCCCGGAGCAGGCGCGGGGCATGGACATCGACGGCCGCGCCGACCTGTATGCGCTTGGGGTGGTGCTGTACGAGATCCTTGTCGGCGAGCTGCCCTACCGTGGCACCGATGCGTTGTCGACCGCACTGGCCCACCTGACCGAGCCACTACCGGAGCTGCCCATCGAGCACGGGCGCTACCAGGACATCCTGCGCGGGCTGCTGGCCAAGGACCCAGATCAACGCTTCGCCGATGCCGACGCGTTGCTGGCCGCACTCGATCGCTTGCCTGCCGATGACCAGGACAGCACAGTGATCCGGCCGTTGCCGGTCGCGATGCCGGGCAAGGCAGACCTTGGCGGCTTGACGCCAATGTCCATTGATATTCCGCAGGCCACGGCCGAGCCGGTCGCCTCACCCACGCCTGCAAAGGAGCCGTCCCGGCCCAGGCCCGCTGCGCCGCCGAAACCAGCCTCGGGCATGCCGGCCAAGGCCCTGCTGGCCGTGGCCATAGCCGCGGCGCTGGGCCTGGGCGCGACCTTGTTCTGGTTGCGCAGTGGCAGCGACCAACCGGACGTGCAGCCACCCGTGGCGCAAACCGCGAGCGAACCGCTGACGCCAACCGCTCCACCGCCAGCGGCCAGCGAAGACGGCCGGCCTTTGTTGATGCCGGGCAAGAAAACCCTGTTCCAACGCGTGCTGAGCAAGCCCGAAGCGCAACTGCGCGCAGGGCCCGGTAACAGCGCGGGTGAACCGCTGCCGGCGTTCTCGGTGCTGTACGTGTACCAGCGCAAGGACATCGACGGCCAGCCATGGCTGGAAGTGGGCGCCTCCAGCAGCGGCCAGCGCGACGGCTGGTTGCCTGCGGCGCAAACCAGCGACTGGAAGCAAAGCCTGGTGCTGAAGTTCACCGAGCGTTCCGGCCGTTCACCGGTGATGTTCATGCGCCAGGCCGATGACCTGCAGCAACTGCTCGACGACACCGGCAAGGCCCGCGCCGACCTGCTCAAGGCGCAGAACGAGCCCGACCAGGTGCCCCAGGTGCTGGCCCTGGAGCCCGCCGCCAGCGCGGTGCCGCAGAACCAGTTCTACCTGATGCCGATCTTCGACTACCGCGAAAGCTTCGGCGCCGACGGCCAGCCGGTGCAGTTGCTCAACGTCGCCTCCATCGACCCCGGCAGCAGCGTTCGCAGCCAGGCGGCCACGGCTGCCGGTGCGGCCGTGGCAACGGACAACCGCTTCCGTACCGGCATCGTCCTGGTGGTCGACACGTCGGTGTCGATGCAACCCTACATCGACCGCGTGCGCCAGGTGGTCAGCGAACTGCAGGCGCAACTGGCTGCACGGGGCGAGCTGGGCAATGTCAGCTTCGGCCTGGTGGGCTTTCGCAACAGCGTCAAGCGCACCCCGGGCCTGGACTACCTGAGCAAGACCCTGGTCAGCCTGGAGGAGGGCCGCGACCCGGCGCGCTTCCTCAAGGCTGCCGCGCAGGTCAAGGCCACCAGCGTCTCCAGCCATTCGTTCAACGAAGATGCCTTTGCCGGCGTGATGCAGGCCGTGGAGGGCATGGACTGGTCGGGCTATGGCGGGCGCATCGTCCTGCTGGTCAGCGATGCCGGTGCCCTGCGCAAGAACGACCCCTACAGCAGCACACAGATGAACGAGGCCGAGGTTCGCCAGGCTGCGTTGAGCAAGCAGATCAGGATCTACGCCCTGCACCTGCGCACCCCGGCCGGTGCGAAAAACCATGGCGCTGCCGAAAGCCAGTACCGCGTGCTTACCGCCGACAGCAACCCGCAGATCGGTGACCTGTACGTGGCTGTGCCGGGCGGCGATGTGGGCGCCTTTGGCGAGCGCGTGCGCGAGATCGGCTCGACGTTCGCCGAACTGGTGCACCAGGTGCGTGAACAGCAGCCGCAGCCGTTGCCCCAGTTGGGCTCGGGCGCGAGCCTGGCGGCGAAGTCCCAGGCGATCGGTTATGCCATGCACATGGACTTCCTCGGCCGTAACGGCGCCAGCCAGGCGCCGCAACTGGTCAGCGCCTGGGCCGCCGACCATGACCTGGCCAACCCGGCGTTGCCGAGCCTGCAGGTGTGCGTGATGCTGACCAAGCTGCAACTCAATGACCTGCAGCAGTCGCTGAAGCTGATCGTCGATGCCGCGCGCAAGACCCGCAGTTCACCGAGTGATTTCTTCAACGAGATCGCCAGCGCGAGCGCCTACATGAGCCGCGATCCGGGGGCCCTGCGCAAGGGCGCAAACCTGGCCCAGGGCGGGGTACTGGGCGAATACCTCGAAGGCCTGCCGTACCGCAGCAAGTCCCTGAGCATGACCGAGGACCTGTGGCTGTCGCTGTCGGTGGCCGAACAGGAGGATTTCATCGACGAGCTGGATTCGAAGATCCGCCTGTACGAAACCTTCCACAACGACATGGCCAACTGGGTGCGCTTCGGCAAGGCCGAGCCGGGCGATGCCCTGTACCGTGTACCGCTGTCGACGCTGCCGTGATGATCAGCCTGCACGCGGTGCACAAGACGCGCGGCCAGGGTGCCCAGCGCTACAGCCTGCAGATCGACCGGCTGCAGCTGGCGGCAGGGGCACGGGTGGCGCTGGTCGGCCCCAGCGGCTGCGGCAAGAGTACCTTGCTCGACCTGCTGGCGCTGGTGCTGGCGCCGGATGCGGCCGAGGGCTTCGTCTTCGCCGGCACCGATGTGGCTGGCCTGTGGCGCCAGCGCCGCCTCGACCAGTTGGCGGCGCTGCGCAGCCGCCAGCTGGGCTATGTGCTGCAGGCCGGCGGATTGCTCGGTTTCCTCGATGTGCGCGGCAATATCCGCCTGCCACGGCAGCTGTTGGGGCTGGGCGAGGATGGCAGCGTCGAACGCCTGGCCGAGGCGCTGGACGTGCGTGACCAGCTGGCCAAGAAACCTGCCGCGTTGTCGCTGGGGCAACGTCAGCGAGTCAGCTGCGCCCGGGCCCTGGCGCATGCGCCGGCATTGTTGCTGGCCGACGAGCCTACCGCAGCGCTGGACCCGGTGAACGCCGAGCGGGTCATGCAGTTGCTGCTGCGCGAGGCACAGGCGCGCCAGGTGACCTGCGTGCTCGCCACCCATGACGAAGCGCTGGCGCGCCGGGCCGGGTTGAGCGTGCTGCGCATGGTCTGCCGACGCGATGCCGACGGCGGCGTCACCGCCACCTTGGCGCAGGCCGTCTGATGCGCCCGTGGCTGATCGCCGGCCTGGCCTGGCAGGACTACCGCAACGATGCGCGGCTGTCGGCGTGCAGCGTGCTGGCGCTGGTCGCGGTGATCGCGCCGTTGCTGGTGCTGTTCGGTCTCAAGTTCGGCCTGGTCGGCAGCCTGACCGAGCGGCTGCAACGCGACCCGAGCGTACGCGAGATCATTCCCTTGGGCGGTGGCCGTTTCCGCGCCGATTTCATCGATGCCCTGGGGCAGCGACCGGACGTCGCCTTCGCCATCGCGCGGACCCGGCAGATCGCCGCCACTGCAGAGCTGCTGCTGCCTGCCAAGGGGCGTGCGGTAACCGTCGAGATGCTGCCGACCGCTGCCGGTGACCCCTTGTTGCAACAGGTGCCGCCGCCGCAGGGCCTGCAGCAGGTAGTACTGAGCTTTACCGCTGCCGAGAAGCTCGGTGCCGCTGCCGGTGATGAGCTGCAGGCCAGCTTCAGCCGGCAGCAGGCCGGCCAGGTGCAATGGCGCCAGACGCGCCTGCAGGTAGCTGCCGTGCTGCCGTTGGCGGCGTTCGAGCGCGATGGCCTGTTTGCTTCCCTGGCCCTGCTCGAAGCGGTCGAGGACTACCGCGACGGGCGCGGCGTGCCGGCGCTGGGCTGGCCGGGGGAGGCCGCAGGCAATGATGCGCAGCGGATATACCCGGCGTTTCGCCTGTATGCCCGTGGGCTGGCTGATGTCGAGAAGCTGCGCGCCTACTTTGCCGAACGCAAGTGGCTGGTATCGACCCAGGCAGCGCAGATCGCCCAGGTGCAGGCCCTGAGCCGCAACCTTGACCTGGTGTTCTGGATCATCACCAGCCTGGCCGTGGCCGGTGCCGTGGCAGCCATCGCCGCTGGCGCGGTGGCGGCGGTACAGCGCAAGCAGCGTGAGCTGGCGGTGCTGCGCCTGCTGGGGTTCGGCACGGCCGCGCTGCTGCTGTTCGTGGTGCTGCAGGCGCTGTACAGCGGCGTGCTGGCGGCCGCAGTTGCCGGCGGCCTGTACCTGCTGGCCGAGCAGGGCCTCAACCGGATCTTCACGCAGGTGCCAGGCGAATACGCCAGCCATCTGTTGTCCATGCATTACTTCGTTGCGTTGTCTGCGGTGCTGCTGGCCAGCACAGCCGCTGCTGCCCTGGGTGGCTGGCGGGTGGCGCGCATCGATGCCAGTCAAGGAATCCGTGATGTCTGAACTTCGTCTCGGGGCTACGGCCCTGCTTCTGACCACGCTGGGCCTGGCGGCCTGTTCGCCGGGTACCGACGAGCCGCCTGCCAATTCGGCCAAGCCGGCCAACGCCGCTGCCGCCAGCACCCCGGCACAGCCGGTCGACACCAGCAAGCTGGACAACCCCAAGCCCTTGCCGGGCGACGTCAGCCTGCCGCTGCCATGCGGCGGCGAACTGGTACTGCGCAGCGTCTACGTGCTGGCCCAGGGTAGCCTGGACGACCGCGAGGTCAACCTCGGCTACCCGTTCAGCGAGGGCGAGGCCGGCTACCAGCAGTCGTTCATTTCCGGTTATCGGCGTGACTTCATCAATGGCCAGTTCAGCCTCCAGGACCTTTCGCCCGCCTGGCAGAAGGCTGTCGCCCCCAACCTGCCCGTACTCGACCAGGCTGGCCCGCTCAAGCCGATGATGTATTTCATCGGCAAGTACGAGGTCAGCGCCCGGCAGTATGCCCAAGTGATGGCTCAGGCCCAGTCGCTGGCCAGCGGCGAGGCGGCGCCGGCCTGTCAGCCCGATACCACGGCGGCGGGGCGCCTGCCCAAGGTCAAGCTGTCGCGTTTTGAGGCCGAGCGCTTTGCCGCGGTCTACAGTGCCTGGCTGCTCAAGCATCACCGTGACCTGCTGCCGGTCAGTGGCCGGGGCAGCAAGGCCGAGGACGGCGGGGTCGGTTTTGTGCGCCTGCCCACCGAAGTGGAGTGGGAGTTCGCTGCCCGTGGCGGCTCTGCGGTAAGCCGCCAGGAACTGGAAGGGCGGCTGTTCCCGCGCAAGGTCCAGGGCAGTGACAGCGATGGGCCGCTTGGCGACTGGGCAGTGTTCAACCAGGTGGCTGGCGGCACCGGGCAGGCCGCACGCCTGATGCCGATCGGTACCCGGCTGCCGAACCCGCTGGGGCTGTTCGATGTGATCGGCAATGCCGCCGAAATGGTTCAGGAGTCGTTCCAGCTGGTGCATGCCGGCCGCTTGCAAGGCGCCTATGGCGGCTTCGTGGTCAAGGGCGGCAACTACCTGGAAGGCGAGGGCACGCTGTTTACCGGCATGCGCCGCGAGTACCCGCTGTTCGGCGCTGACGGTACCGAACAGCGCAACGAGACCACGGGCTTCCGGGTGGCCATCGGCGCCTTGTCGGCACCCCGTTCGCGTTACCAGGAACTGTTCGAGCAGTGGCAAAAGGAAGGGCGCCTGGCCAGCCTGACCGACGATATTGATGCCGTGCAGGACCCGACCAAGCGCCTGGACAGCATCATCGCCGCCACCGCCGACCCGCGCCAGCAGGCCGAGCTGGGGCTGGTCAACGAAGAACTCAAGCGCAGCGTTTCGCTGATCGGCCGCCAGCGCGAAGAGGCTGCCGGCAACCTGATCCAGTCTGCCGCGCTGGTGGCCGAGACCATCAACAACTACAACATTCGCCTGACCAACCTGCGCAACACCCAGGCCGAGGCCAAGGCGCGTGGCGACCAGACCACCGTGAGCATGTACGCCGCAGCCATCGCCAACGGCCGCGCCGCCCTCGATGGCGCCGTGGCGATCTACATCGACAACCTGGCCAGTGGTACGCGCTACACCGATGCGGTGATCCAGGCGCAGTTCCAGCGGGTCAAGGAAGAACTCAACCGCAAACCGGTCCTGGGCAAGAGCCTGGTGAGCCGCGCGACCCTGTTCGTTCGCCATGTTGGGGAGTACCGCCAGAACCGGCGGGCCGACCCGGCAACGATCCTCAAGGAGCTCCTGGCATCGGCCGCCGCGCGGCCTTCGTAGTGGCTTCTGCCTGACGCAACCGCGGGGTGGCATGAAGCCCCCCGTTTTAACCACCCACGTGAGAAAGTGACATGTTCAAGACCATCTTCACGGCTACCCATGCCCGTTCCGCCCTGCTGCTCGCCGCCGGTTTCAGCACTGTTCTGCTGGCAGGCTGCTCCAGCTCTCCGGTGTCCAAGGTTGGTGCCACGACCAAGGTCGAGTACTACCCGAGCTGCTACGAGCCCGTGCAGCACCTGCGCTCCACCGACGGTGACATGACCCGCTCGGTTGCCACAGGCGCCGTCATCGGGGCCCTCGGCGGTGCCTTGACCGGCGCCCTGGTCGACGGCGACAACCGCGGCCGCAACGCAGCCATCGGTGCGGCGGGTGGTGCCCTGGTGGGCGGTGCGGCCGGTTACTACACCGAGCGCCAGAAGCAGATCAGTGACGACAAGCAGCGCATTGCCTCGTACGCCACCGACATCGACAAGAGCGCTGCCGACCTGGACCGCACCACGGCCTATGCCAAGGCTTCGCAAAGCTGCTACCAGCGTGAGTTCACCAGCCTGATCGACGGCCGCAAGGCCAACCGCATCAACGACACCGAAGGGCGCAAGCGCCTGGCCGAGATCGTCTCGGGCCTGCAGGAGTCGAACAAGCTGCTGGCCACCGTCAACGGCCGCGTTGCGGAAAACCTCGACAACTACACCCAGGCCTACGAGCAGGACCTCAAGCAGGTTGGTGTGGCTCGTACCGATGTGGCAACCGTGGCTGAGCCGCCAAAGACCACCACTGGCAAGAAGAAGACCCAGGCCGTCAAGGTGAACACGAACGTGCCGCAAGAGGCGGTCGCCACCGAGAAGACCCTGCAGAAGGCCACTACCAAGAAAGCCGAGGCCCAGCAGGTGGCCAATGCTGGCGTCGACCAGGTCAACAAGATGTGCCGCAGCCCCGACATGGGTGACTGGGCGCCGGTGCCTTGCCCGAACGTGTAACCCACGCTCCGTTGCGCTCGCGCCGGTGCACGTGCAGCCCCTGGCAGGACGCCTGACCTGCACGGGGCGTGCGTGGGCCGGCGCAGCGGCTTTTCGAATCAAGGAGAGTTGTCGTGACTGATCTGATGTCCGGCGCCCTGGGCGGCTACCGCCAGCAAATGGCGCGTCAGCGGCTGCTGCTGACCGTCGACCAGCAGAAGCTGTTCAGGGCCATCGATGCCGACCCGGGTATCGTGGGTGCTGGTGTTGTGTATATCGATGCCGAGTACAACGTGATCGTGCTTCGCGAATTCAAGCCTATCTGCAGCATTGCGCCCAAGCGTGTGATTCTGCAGGAGGCAGCACCTTACAAGTCACCTGAACAGTTCATGACCCAGCTGCAAACCGGCGCGCGTGAGCGCAAGGTGATGGCAGAGGCCGTGAACGCCAGTCTGGGTTGCCTCTCGGCCTATCTTGGTTGGGTCGTCATGTTCAGTGGCACCATTGCCGTACCGTTCACTGGCGGCGCCAGCATGGTGTTGACGGCGGTCGGTTATGCCGCCGCGGCTGCGGGTACCGGGCAGTGCATGATGGGCGGGTACCGAGTGTTCAACGAAGTGTTCGACCCAGGGCAGAACGACTGGCTCGACAGTAACGACACGGTCCAGACCGTGATGAGCATACTGGACGGCGTCGCGCTGGCAGGTGTGGGCGCATCGAGCCTGAACACCGTGCGGTTTCTGCAGGCTCGCAAAGCGGCTACCGGCAAGGGCTGGAGGGAGCTGTTCCATAGCCTGTCGCGGCAGCAACGCAAGGCGCTGGCCGAGGAGCTTCTGCTCATCAAGCATCCGTCGCTCACTGCCAAGCAGCTCAAGCTGAAGCAAGCGGCGGGTACTGCGATCAAACGTTTTACCCCTACCGAAATTCAGCATGCCACGCGTACCTTGATCAAAGACTCGATAGGCGGCTTGTCGGGCTTTGGCAGCAGTAGCTTCGTCCAATCGGTTGCCGTGGGGCTTTACGAGGAGATTACCGAGTGACCCGTGACCAGGAGCTGCAAGCGTTTCTTTCCCGTTATTTCGGCGTGTTCATTGCCGAGTTTTTCTTTTCCTGCATGGCGCTGGGCGGCACCGTCTCGCTGGTGTTTTCCACCTATATGCGCAGCTCAGACCCTGAACTCTCGGTGATGGTGCTGGCGGCAGCCGGTGTAGTGAGCGCCGCCTCGCATATCGCCATGGTGCGTGGCTTTGCCTGGGGCGTGCGCGGTGTGATCGGCATCCTCGTGGTTGCCTTGCTCGCCGCATTGCCCAGCTACGGTTATCGCCCGCACATGGGGGCGTACATTTCCGTCCTGGTGTTCGGTTTGCTGGCTCTGCTGATCATCAACAGCCAGCGTTACCGCGAGATGCGCGTGCGCCTGGTGGAGTATCGGGACATCCGTAAATTCAACCGTCGCGCGGCTAAAACCTCTAAATGACACCTTTCTCTGATGTAACGAGGGGATCGGGATGAATCTGCGCCGAAAGCGTACCTGGCTCGGTGGTTTGCTATTGCCCTTGCTCGTTGCTTGCAATGGCCATAAGGTCGAGCGTGTCGTGGTCTATGAGAATAACGTCCATCACTGGCGCATCGAACACGTGGTGGAGCAGAACTGGCCGGTGGGGCCTCGCCAGTATTATCAGGTGTTTCTCAAGGACCGCCTGCTGATCCTGCCTGCCAATGTGTTCAACGACGAGCGCGACATTAGTGAGTTCGTTGCTGCGGGCGGTTTCGACATCAGCAACTGGCGCAACGACACGATCATCGTGGCGTTCGAGAACGTGCAAAAGCGCGAAAGTGGCAACGAGCATTTTGTCCGCTCGCTGATGATCACCCCGGAGTACAAGGAAGGGGAGGTGATACTGAGCGACATGGCGAGCCATATGCAGATCGTGGTGCAGCGGGTGGAGCCGGTTGGGGAGGGGAAGTAGCAGGGCAGTGGTGTTGTAGGCAAGCAAATGAACTAGCTGTGGATGTCACCGGCATTTGTGGGAGCGGGCAAGCCCGCGAAGCAGGCGCCTCGGTGGATGGCACCGGCTGCGCCGGTGTTCGCGGCTAAAGCCGCTCCCACAGGTTCACCATGAACTTGAAGCCAGCGCAGTACCTGTGGGAGCGGGCAAGCCCGCGAATCAGGCGACGCGGTGCATGGCACCGGCTGCGCCGGTGTTCGCGGGCAAGCCCGCTCCCACAGGGATCGCGCCAGCTTTTTGAAATTGAGCAAGACAGTTGCTCCCACAGGTACTGCGTGATCCCGAAGCCAGCGCAGTACCTGTGGGAGCGGGCAAGCCCGCGAAGTAGGCACCTCGGTGTATGGCACCGGCTGCGCCGGTGTTCGTTCACCATGAACTTGAAGCCAGCGCAGTACCTGTGGGAGCAGGCAAGCCCGCGAAGCAGGCACCTCGGTGAATGGCACCGGCTGCGCCGGTGTTCGCGGCCACGGCCGCTCCCACAGGTACTGCGTGATCCCGAAGCCAGCGCAATACCTGTGGGAGCGGGCAAGCCCGCGAAGCAGGTGACGCGGTGCATGGCACCGGCTGCGCCGGTGTTCGCGGCTAAAGCCGCTCCCACAGGTACAGCGTGAACCCGAAGCCCGCACAGTACCTGTGGGAGCGGGTTCACCCGCGAAGAGGCCCGCCCAGGCAAACCCGCCGCTTAAACCCCATGCAACCGCAGCGCCCGCTGCGCACACTCCCGCCAACTCAACTTCGGCTTCTCTACCAGCGGCAGCTGTTGCACTTCCCCAGCCAGCACCACCGGCATATCCCGCATCCTCACCCAAGGCTCACTCTGCCAATACAACAACGTCGCGCTCCGCCCCCCAGGCCAGCACATCTGCCCCAGTCGCGGAACATCCTTCACCCCGTCCTCCTGCCGATCACGCAGCACCGCCACCACCTCATGCGTCAGCCACCAGCGCAAATGCCGGTTCTCCGGCACATGGTGATGCGCCAACAAGGTATACGCCCCGGATTCGCTGACCATCGTGGTTTCCTGGTACTTGCCATAGCGCAGCAACTGCACGGAGCGGTACTGATCCGGGTCGAGCTTGCGCATGCAGTGTTCGTCGTAGAAGTGACCACTCAGCCGGCCGAGTTCGTGGGCGCAGAACCAGGCTTGGGATTCGAGCCAGAGGGTGTGGAGGGGGCGGTTGTGGCGGGTGAAGAGGGTGGGTGTTTGAAGGTCAGTCATGGCTGGCCTCCGTGATCCTTGCGTAAATTGTTAGGTGGGACGCATGTACGAAAGGCCTACTAATGCATGCTTTGATGGGCATATCGATAACCTCGGTCTGTTGTCAGCTTTCTTAGGGCTGGTGTCGGGAGCTAAGAAACCTCACACAGCAGGCCGGACGTATTCCCCTTTCGGGTCTTGTATTAGCCCACTCCCGACGTAACAGAGTGTTTCATGCGCGCAGTATTAGACCACAGGCACAAAAAAGCCGCATCTGTCGGGAGCGGGTAAGCCGCTGTGTGAAGCGTTTCTTAGGCGCCACTTGCGAAGTTATAAGATGGAATTTGAATGGTCAAGGGGCTCCAGTGTGGGATTTTTCTTATATTCTAGAAGGCTTTCAATCACAGCAGTTCTGTTATGTAGCTATCGAGGCGGCTTTTTAGAATGTTGTAAGCTGAATTTAGTGTGCTCGCATCGTTAATGCTTCGTACCGCAGTGTCGAATGATAGTAGCGCGCTATCGGCTTTTTCCGGAGAAATTCTGGAGAGTGTTTGATTTAGTTTTCGGTCGTCGTCAAACTTACTCAAAAAATTTCGAAGAGTGCTGGGGTCTGTTTCATGTTTTGCAAGTTGGTAGTAGAGCGGAATAAGCCCATGGTTAGACAGAAGCGGATCTTTATCCTCAAATACGGTTTCGAGGTAGTCAATTATGTTGCTAGCCCTAAATGCGGCGTCAATATATTTTTCAGGGGTTTCGCTGGTGGCTCCATCCTTGACCATTTTGTCGAGCTGTTTCTTTTTTGTGTCAACAAAACTTTCATTGAACTCAATTAGAAGGAGTTTTGCTGCTAGGTTGCTGTCTTGGCCGCGTGTTGTACTAAATTTAACCTTGTTTTTGAAGAAGTTACGGTCCGACAGTCCGCGAATTAAGTCGGGGACTATTCCCTGCATTGCATTTCGGAGTTCAGCTCCTGTAAGTGGCTTGCTCTTGTTTAATCGAATGAATAAGTCACGTATTTTATCTACGTCATCTGTTATTACACTGACGATGTCTAGGTTGAACTCTTCAAGTGCCTCGACAATGTCCGGGTGTTCGTTTTTTAATGTGGAATAGTACTTGCCTCCTACTTTTATGGAGGGGTTTCTATAATATACGAAGTCCGGGTTGAGTGGGATGTGATCGGAAAAGAATGAGAAAATTGCCTCAAGGCGCTGCCTGCCGTCGATCACTGCATACGGTAAGCTTTTTTCGTTTAAAGGTGAATTCACTATTGTGAAGTCGGAGAGATATATTTTTGGAACATCGAAGCCGTTTATGATTGAGTCAATTAGGTAAGCTTTATCGTAATCTCCCCATAGATTTCCTTTCCTTTGATATGAAGGTTCGAAATCGATTTTTTCTCTTTGCTTATACCACCAGCTCAGTGTTTTGGTGGAGTGTGCTTGGACTTTGAAAATCGTATTCATACGGAAAACCCAAAGAGACGTTTGGTTTCTTTTGCTAGCCCTTCTAAGTCAGGGTAAATTACTGCGTCAGTAATACCCATCCAGGTTAGCTTGTTAAGTATCTCGGTGATCTTGCTTGCAGGAATGATGATTTTTTTAAGGGTGTCGTCTTCAAAGTTGTTGGCTGTGTAAATTTGCTCCATTGGTTGGAGTGATTTTCCAAACAAACAGAAAGAGCCGCGTTGTGCAACAATCCTAGGGCTGTTGTGTATGCCGAGAAGAGCGACCGGATGCTCATGCATATATTGATATTCTTTAGAAGGCGCATAACTCGATACCATGCTTTCGGTAGGAGACATCGCACCTCCTTGGTAGCTGTTGTGTCGAAAGACGCAGCGATTCCATTTTGCGGGTGACAAAACCCATACGGCGGCATCATTATCGTAAGTCCCGGCACTATTTTGCCTGGCGGAACTAAGGGCAAAAAACAATGCTATTAATGGATTTTCTGTCCAATCCAGAAGCCTTGTTGGCATTCCGTAATGCTGCATGAGAAAAAGTAACTCCCATGCATCTTCTAAACGGTATGTGAGATAGGGTACCGAGCGCTCTTTGAAACGAGTGATTAATTTTTTTTCGATCTCGAACAGCTTTGTGCTGTCATTTATGCTGGAGTGTCGATGAATTGAGGGAGACAAAGAGTAACTTGAGTTTCCTGTTCCTCTGAACCAGACCGCTGAATCGTCGTCTGTTTGACCCATGTCAGCAAAGCTAAGAAATTCTTGAAATGTTTGTGCAGTATGCTCATTCAAGGTTGGCATGAACTATAATCATCGCTGTTTTAATTTTAGACAATAAAAAGCCCTGCATTAGCAGGGCTTAGGTCACTAACCCAACAAGAATTAGTAGTTCTATCACATCATAGTGCCACTATCAATCCCAGCTCAACGCCCCACCAGTCTGATACTCGATCACGCGGGTCTCGAAGAAGTTCTTCTCTTTCTTCAAGTCCATGATCTCGCTCATCCACGGGAACGGGTTGGTAGTCCCTGGGTACTCTTCCTTCAGGCCAATCTGGGTCAGGCGACGGTTAGCAATGAACTTGAGGTAGTCCTCCATCATTGCCGCGTTCATGCCCAGCACGCCGCGTGGCATGGTGTCACGGGCGTATTCGATCTCCAGCTGGGTCCCTTGCAGGATCATCTGGGTCGCTTCTTCCTTCATCGCCGCATCCCACAGGTGCGGGTTCTCGATCTTGATCTGGTTGATCACGTCGATACCGAAGTTCAGGTGCATCGACTCGTCACGCAGGATGTACTGGAACTGCTCGGCCACGCCGGTCATCTTGTTGCGGCGGCCCATGGACAGGATCTGGGTGAAGCCGCAGTAGAAGAAGATGCCCTCCAGTACGCAGTAGTAGGCGATAAGGTTGCGCAGCAGCTCTTTGTCGGTTTCGACGGTGCCGGTGTTGAATTCCGGATCGGAGATGGCGCGGGTGTACTTCAGGCCCCAGGCGGCTTTCTTCGCTACCGACGGGATCTCGTGGTACATGTTGAAGATCTCGCCTTCATCCATGCCCAGCGACTCGATGCAGTACTGGTAGGCGTGGGTGTGGATCGCCTCTTCGAAGGCCTGGCGCAGGATGTACTGGCGGCACTCCGGGTTGGTGATCAGGCGGTACACGGCCAGGGCCAGGTTGTTGGCTACCAGCGAGTCGGCAGTGGAGAAGAAGCCGAGGTTGCGCATGACGATGCGACGCTCGTCTTCGGTCAGGCCGTCCATGCTCTTCCACAGGGCGATGTCGGCGGTCATGTTGACCTCTTGCGGCATCCAGTGGTTGGCGCAGCCGTCCAGGTACTTCTGCCAGGCCCAGTCGTACTTGAACGGTACCAGCTGGTTGAGGTCGGCGCGGCAGTTGATCATGCGCTTTTCGTCAACACGCACGCGGGCGCCGGAGCCTTCCAGCTCGGCCAGGCCTTCGGCGATGTCGAGGTCGTTCAGGGCAGCCTTGGCGCGCTTGACGGCGTCGGAGTCGTCAGCGGTAGCGGCACGGGCTTCCAGGGCGGCGGCACCACCGGCGCTGTCGAGCTTGTCGAGGGTAGCGGCGGCAGCGGCCTGCGCAGGGGTGTTGCCTTTGGCGGCTACTTCGCCGTCTTCCTTGTCGAATTCGTCCCAGCTCAGCATGGTTTGGCTCCTGCTTGAGGGTCGCCCTGGGGCAACCGGTTGGATTTTAAGAATGTGATGCCTGACGCAAGGCCGTTACGGCGAATGGACAGCTCGAGAGGCTGACTCTCGTTTACATCTGGTGTGTTCTGGCTTGTACCTGGCCAGGCCTCTCGGAGGGGCCAGGACAATTGAAAGGTGCCCTTTTCAGAGGGGGCGCAGTATACCGGAATTCGCCTTCGATCGGGGTGCGTGTCTGGCGGGCGAGGGTAACTTTTTCGACCGTTTTGGCGTGCGTCCGTTCACGAAGCGTGTGTCATCAGATACAGGGGGGAAGTGTAGCGGTAAAACGCGAAAGGCACTATATGTTGTGGTTATTTATTTTTTAAGCACAGGATGTGGTGTTGGCGCGATCTTTGTAGGAGCGGCCTTGTGTCGCGATGGGGTGCGAAAGCGCCCCCAATATTGCAGCTTCGCCACATACATCGCCGGGGCCGCTTTGCGGCCCATCGCGACACAAGGCCGCTCCTACAGGAACCGGGTCAATCCGCAGCTACCGAGTTGTATGCAACGTTTCGGCAATGCGTGTCTTGAGATGCCTGCGTGCTTCTTCGACCGAAGTTACGCGGCCGGTTTCAGCGCAGGGCGGATACAAAAATGCCGCGCGGGGCGCCCGTGGGCACCCCGCGCGGCACTCAGGCCTTACTGGCAGGCTTCGCAGTCAGGCTCGTCGATCGCGCAGGCCTTCGGCACTGGCGCAGGGCCGGCTGCCTGGACCGGGGCGCTGTCGCCACCGCTGGAAACGGCGTTGAGCTTGCCGGTGTTGATGGTCGACTTCTCGGTGCTGGTCGCGGCCAGGGCACGGAGGTAGTAGGTGGTCTTCAGACCACGGTACCAGGCCATGCGGTAGGTCACGTCCAGCTTCTTGCCCGAGGCGCCGGCGATGTACAGGTTCAGCGACTGGGCCTGGTCGATCCACTTCTGGCGACGCGAGGCGGCATCGACGATCCACTTGGTCTCGACTTCGAACGCGGTGGCGTACAGGTCCTTCAGCTCTTGCGGGATACGCTCGATCTGCTGCACCGAACCGTCGTAGTACTTCAGGTCGTTGATCATTACCGAGTCCCACAGGCCACGGGCCTTCAGGTCGCGGACCAGGTACGGGTTGATCACGGTGAACTCGCCCGACAGGTTCGATTTCACGTACAGGTTCTGGTAGGTCGGCTCGATGGACTGCGACACGCCGGTGATGTTGGCGATGGTCGCGGTCGGCGCGATGGCCATGATGTTCGAGTTACGAATACCTTTCTTGACGCGCTCGCGCACCGGGGCCCAGTCCAGGGACTCTTCCAGGTTGACGTCGATGTACTTGGCGCCACGGGCCTCGATCAGGATCTGTTGCGAATCCAGTGGCAGGATGCCCTTGGACCACAGCGAACCCTGGAAGGTCTCGTACGCACCGCGCTCGTCGGCCAGGTCGCAGGACGCCTGGATGGCGTAGAAGCTGACCGCTTCCATCGACTTGTCGGCGAACTCGACGGCAGCATCGGAGCCGTACGGAATGTGCTGCAGGTACAGCGCATCCTGGAAGCCCATGATGCCCAGACCGACCGGGCGGTGCTTGAAGTTCGAGTTACGCGCTTGCGGCACCGAGTAGTAGTTGATGTCGATCACGTTGTCGAGCATGCGCACGGCGGTGTTCACGGTGCGTTGCAGCTTGGCGGTGTCCAGCTTGCCGTCGACGATGTGGTTCGGCAGGTTGATCGAGCCCAGGTTGCAGACCGCGATCTCGTCCTTGTTGGTGTTCAGGGTGATCTCGGTGCACAGGTTCGAGCTGTGGACCACGCCCACGTGCTGCTGCGGCGAACGCAGGTTGCACGGGTCCTTGAAGGTCAGCCACGGGTGGCCGGTCTCGAACAGCATCGACAGCATCTTGCGCCACAGGTCTTTGGCCTGGATGGTCTTGAACACCTTGATCTTGTTGTACTCGGTCAGGGCTTCGTAGTACTCGTAGCGCTCTTCGAAGGCCTTGCCGGTCAGGTCGTGCAGGTCTGGCACTTCCGAAGGCGAGAACAGGGTCCACTTGCCGTCATCGAAGACACGCTTCATGAACAGGTCAGGGATCCAGTTGGCGGTGTTCATGTCGTGGGTACGACGACGGTCATCACCGGTGTTCTTGCGCAGCTCGATGAATTCTTCGATGTCCAGGTGCCAGGTTTCCAGGTAGGCACACACGGCGCCCTTGCGCTTGCCACCCTGGTTGACGGCAACGGCGGTGTCGTTGACCACTTTCAGGAACGGAACCACGCCCTGCGACTTGCCGTTGGTGCCCTTGATGTAGGAGCCCAGTGCACGCACAGGGGTCCAGTCGTTGCCCAGGCCACCGGCGAATTTCGACAGCATGGCGTTGTCGTGGATCGCGTGGTAGATGCCCGACAGGTCGTCCGGCACGGTGGTCAGGTAGCAGCTGGACAGCTGCGGGCGCAGGGTGCCGGCGTTGAACAGGGTCGGGGTCGAGGCCATGTAGTCGAAGGACGACAACAGGTTGTAGAACTCGATGGCACGGGCTTCTTTGTCTTTCTCTTCCAGCGCCAGGCCCATGGCCACACGCATGAAGAACACCTGTGGCAGCTCGAAGCGCACGCCATCCTTGTGGATGAAGTAGCGGTCGTACAGGGTCTGCAGGCCCAGGTAGGTGAATTGCTGGTCACGCTCGTGGTCGATGGCCTTGCCCAGGCGGTCCAGGTCGTAGCCTTTCAGGGCCGGGTCCAGCAGCTCGAACTCGACGCCTTTGTCGATGTAGGCCGGCAGGGCCTTGGCGTACAGGTCGGCCATTTCGTGGTGGGTGGCGCTCTCGGCCACGTTCAGGAAGCCCAGGCCTTCGGCGCGCAGGGTGTCCATCAGCAGGCGGGCGGTAACGAACGAGTAGTTCGGCTCGCGCTCGACCAGGGTACGGGCGGTCATCACCAGGGCGGTGTTGACTTCCTTGATGGCCACGCCGTCGTACAGGTTCTTCAGGGTGTCGCGCTGGATCAGGTCGCCATCGACTTCGGCCAGGCCTTCGCAGGCTTCGCTGATGATGGTGTTCAGGCGGGCCATGTCGAGCGGCGCCAGGCTGCCGTCGGCCAGGGTGATGCGGATGCTTGGGTGCGGCTCGACCACGGACTCGGTGTTGACGCGGGTGGCACGCTCCTTGGCGCGCTGCTCGCGGTAGATCACGTAGTCACGGGCGACCTTCTGCTCGCCGGCGCGCATCAGGGCCAGTTCGACCTGGTCCTGGATCTCTTCGATGTGGATGGTGCCACCCGATGGCATGCGACGCTTGAACGTGGCGGTGACCTGCTCGGTCAGGCGCGCGACGGTGTCGTGGATGCGCGACGAAGCGGCGGCGGTGCCGCCTTCAACTGCGAGGAACGCCTTGGTGATGGCCACGGTGATCTTGTCGTCGGTGTAGGGGACGACAGTGCCGTTACGCTTGATCACACGCAGTTGGCCGGGAGCGGTGGCGGCCAGATCCTGGTTGGAATCGGCGGCCTGCGGCACCTTGGCCTGCGGGTTCTCGCGAGTTGTGTCGGTTTGCATGAGTGGGTGTCTCCACAGTTTCTATATTGTTCAGGCGCCTTTTGGGCGCCCACCGTTCCGTCCACTTGCTCGATGGCCCGGCGGGGATGGGCAATGCATGCGCATCCGCCCGCGCGGGCGTACCAACTTCGGGACAGACTCAGGAATAAGGGCAATTGGCTCGCCGCTCCCTGGCCGAAGTCAAAGGTTCTGGGCCGGGCCCAAAAACTGTTGCTGATGGATGCCAGGCCTGGCCTGTAACACCCATACCCGAACAAGGCCCTGGAAGGGCTTGCCTCGGTCGCCTCCGCAGGAGCGGTTTGGCTGCTGGAATCACTTGAAGTTCACCCGAAAAAATCGCTTGATTTTGCGGGTTGACTTTTGTGTGTGATTTTGCACGAACCCCTATATCTAGTGGTTCGCTGCGATCGGGATACAAGATAATGCGGTATCGGGGGCTTTGCAAGGCGAGCGCCTGTGGATAACTTGTGCGTACTTTGTGAGTGAATGGTGGGTATTCGCTGTAGGCCTTGTGCCAAGTGGTTTGCAGTATTTTTCTGCGCCTTGCTGCCCCGGGGCAGAATTTTTCGGGCGCGAACCCTATCACAAAAAACGGTTCAGTCTAGGGGCTGCTGGCAGGTTGGCAGTACCGCATGGCAGCCGTAGTATTCCGAGGGGATGTTGCTTTTTGGTTAAAGGGTTATGTTGCCTGCACCGGCCCCTTCGCGGGCACGCCCGCTCCCACAGGTACTGTGCAAGCCTTGAAAGGGGCGCGGTCCCTGTGGGAGCGGGCGAGCCCGCGAATAGGCCGGCACAGGCCATAGAAAAACAACAAACAAAAGGCACAAGCCATGGACCACCCCGCACCCCGCATCCTCATCGTCGAAGACGACCAGCGCCTGGCCGAGCTCACCGCCGAGTACCTGCAGGCCAACGGCTACGAAGTCAGCGTCGAGGGCGATGGCGCCCGCGCCGCGCGGCGCATCGTCGACAGCCAGCCCGACCTGGTCATTCTCGACCTGATGCTGCCCGGCGAGGACGGCCTGAGCATCTGCCGCCGGGTGCGCAGCCAGTACCCCGGCCCGATCCTCATGCTGACCGCCCGCAGCGATGAACTCGACCAGGTGCAGGGCCTGGACCTGGGGGCCGACGACTACGTCTGCAAACCCGTACGCCCACGCCTGCTGCTGGCACGCATTCAGGCCCTGCTGCGCCGCAGCGAAGCACCGGACAGCAAGCGCCAGGACCTGGCCTTCGGCGCGCTGCGCATCGACAATCGCCTGCGCGAGGCGCGTCTGGGGGAACAGCTGATCGAGCTGACCGGCGCCGAATTCGACCTGCTCTGGCTGTTGGCCAGCAACGCCGGGCGGGTGCTGACGCGCGAGCAGATCTTCACTGCTCTGCGTGGCGTCGGCTACGACGGCCAGGACCGCTCCATCGACATACGCATTTCCAGAATCCGCCCCAAGATCGGCGACGACCCGCTCCAGCCAAGGCTGATCAAGACCCTGCGCAGCAAGGGCTACCTGTTCGTCGGCGAGGCCCCATGAACAACTCGATCTTCCTGCGCATCTATGGCGGCATGCTGGCCGTGCTGGTGCTGGTGGCCCTGCTCGGGGTGCTCAGCCTGCACCTGGTCAACGAAGTGCGTGCCGCCCAGCACCGCGAGGGCCTGGCCCAGGGTACCTTCAGCCTGATGGCCGACAATCTGGCGCTGCAGAACGACACCGAACGCAAGCGCTCGCTGCTGATCTGGGAGCGCCTGCTCGGCGTGCCGCTGGCGCTGCAACCGATGACCGCGCGCACACTCGATGGCGGCCAGCGGGCGCGCCTGTACCGCGGCCTGGTGGTGGTCGAGAAGACCGGCCCGCATGCGGCCCAGGTGCTGCGCAAGGTCGGTCAGGAAGACCTGATGCTGGTAGCGCAGATCAAACAGATCAGCGAGCAACTGGCGCGGGCCACCCTCTATCTGCTGGCCGACGAACTGGTGCGCTACCCGGTGACCGAACAGCAGCAGCGCCTGGCGCAGATCAAGAAAGAAAAGGGCTTCGGCTTTGGCGTGGCCCTGCAGCGCATCGAGCGGGTGAGCCTGGACGATGACCAGCGGCGCCGGGTCGAGGAGGGCGACACGGTCATGGCCCTGGGCAAGGATGGTGACTCGATCCGCGTGTTCGCCGGGCTGGCGGGTTCGCCCTGGGTGCTGGAAATCGGCCCGCTGTACCAGCTCAACCCGTATCCGCCGCAGTTGCTGGTCCTGATCACCTTTCTTGGCCTGTGCCTGATCGGCCTGGTGGTCTACCTGCTGGTGCGCCAACTGGAGCGGCGCGTGTCGGGCCTGGAGATTGCCGCCACGCGCATCGCCCAGGGCAGCCTGGACACCCGTGTGCCGGCCGGCGATGCCGACTCGGTGGGGCGCCTGGCTGCGGCCTTCAACGGCATGGCCGAGCACCTGCAGCGCTCGCTGACCATGCAGCGCGAGCTGGTGCGGGCGGTTTCCCACGAGTTGCGCACGCCGGTGGCACGCCTGCGCTTTGGCCTGGAGATGATCGAAAGTGCCACCACCGAGCAGGCCCGGGCCAAGCACCTGGCGGGCATGGACGGCGATATCCAGGACCTCGACAAGTTGGTCGACGAGATGCTCACCTACGCCCGCCTGGAGCAGGGCGCACCGGCGCTGAAGTTCGAGCGGGTAGACCTGGACGCCTTGCTCGACCGGGTGATCGAAGAGCTTGCGCCGCTGCGTGCCGAGGTACGGGTGGTGCGTGGTGAGTGCCAGGGCGCGGATGGCGAAGGCGCCTGGGTCGAAGCCGAACCGCGCTACCTGCACCGGGCCCTGCAGAACCTGGTGGGCAACGCCATGCGCCACGCAGAGGCCGAGGTGCGCCTGAGCTACCAGTTGGGGCAGCAACGCTGTCGCATCGACGTGGAGGATGACGGCCCGGGCATCCCCGAGGGCGTCTGGGACCGCATCTTCACACCGTTCACCCGCCTTGACGACAGCCGTACCCGCGCCTCGGGCGGGCATGGCCTGGGCCTGTCTATCGTGCGGCGGATCATCTACTGGCACGCGGGGCGGGCCACGGTGGGGCGCAGCGCCGCGCTGGGCGGTGCCTGCTTCAGCCTGAACTGGCCACGGCAGCAGGCACCGTTGTGACGGTCAGACGCTGACCAGGCTGAGCAGGTGGCCGTCCTGCAGGCAGAACTGGCCCTGCAGTTCGGCGCCATGCCGCCACTGCGGCGACAGGTCGGTGAGCAGGCGTAGGCGGGCCAGGCCTTCGGCGGACCAGTCCAGCACTTCGGCGTGCTCGAAGTAGAAGCGCTGGCGGGTCAGCGGGTAGAGCGTCTTGAACAGGCTTTCCTTCAGCGAGAAGGTCAGGGTGACGGCAAGGCCGAGCTGGCGGCGGTCCAGGCGCTCGAGTTCGGGCGGGGTGAGGATTTCGCCCATCAGCCGCTCGGCACGCTGGTCCTCCAGCAGTGCTTCCTGATCCAGGCCCAGGCCCTGGCAACTGCCCTCGGCAGCAACCACGGCGGCAGCCCAGCCTTTGCCGTGGGTGATCGAGCCGTGGATGCCGGCGGGCCAGATGGGCGAACGGTCCTCGTGGGTACCGGGCACGTAGTCACGGCCGTCCAGGCGCTGCAGCGCGGCGCGGGCACATACCCGGCCGGCCAGGTACTCGGCCTGACGCTTGGCCACCGAACGCTGCAGGCTGGCGCCTGGCACGACGCCGGCGCGCTGGAAGTCGTCGGGTGCCAGGCGGGCCGGGTCGAAGTAACAACTGACCAGCACCGCGCCGGGTAGTGGGCGGGGCAGGGGCCAGTGGTGCTGGAGCGGGGCGCAGCAGGCGGGGAGTGTGTTCATGGGGGGGTATTGTGCCAGCCGAGGCGACGGTGTGGGAGATCGAATCGCAGGGGCTGCTTTGCAGCCCAATCGCCGGCAAGCCAGCTCCCACAGGTACAGTGCACGGCCCAAGCTTTGCGCGGCCCCTGTGGGAGCTGGCTTGCCGGCGATTGGGCCGCAAAGCGGACCCTCGCGTTGTTTACTTGAACACTTTCTTGAAGAACGCCTGCATATCCGCCCAGGAGCTCTCGTCCGCCGCCTTGTTGTAGGCAATATCCGGCCCGCCATGTTCACCGTGCTCCATGCGGTCCGAATCCGGGTTGCTGAACCCGTGCTTGGCCCCGGGAATACTGACGAACTGGTAGTTGACCTTGGCTGCATCCATTTCCGCCTTGAACGCTTCCACCTGCTGCTCGGTCACCAGGGAGTCCGCCGCACCATGCTCCACCAGGATATCGGCCCGCACCACGCCCGGCCTGGCCGGTGTCTGCGTGACCAGCGGGGCGTGGAAGCTCACCACGCCATCGAGCTTTTCCCCTCGCCGCGCGGCATCCAGCGCCACCTTGCCGCCAAAGCAGTAACCCACTGCCCCCAACTGGTGCTTGTTGGTATTGGGCTGCAGCTTGAGCAGCTCCAGGCCGGCATCGAAGCGCCGCTCCGCGGCCTTGGGGTCTTTCGTCGCCGCTGTCATGAACGCCTTGGCGTCGGCAGGGTGTTCGGTTTGCTTGCCGTCGCCATACATGTCGATGGCCAGCGCGTTGTAGCCCAGCGCCGCAAGCTCGCGGGCGCGGCGCTTGACGTAGTCGTTCAGCCCCCACCACTCATGCACCACGACGATGCCGGGGCGCTTGCCTTCGATAGCGTCGTCATAGGCGTAGTAGCCGACCAGGCGGTTGCCGTCGGCGTCCTGGTAGGGGATCTCGCGGGTTTGTACCGCCGCTTGGGTGAGGGCGGCGCTGCACATCAGGGTCAAGGCCAGCAGGGCGCGCATGGTCACTACTCCTTGTTCTGCAAACGGTTCGTTCAGCCGAGGTTCAGCCAGGGTTCAGTCGCGGTTCAGGGTGCCCTGCTTACTCTAGCTTCCAGACCGAAACAGCGCACTCAACTGGAGTATCCAGCCATGAAAACCTTCAACACCCTGCTTGCCGCCATGGCCGTCTGCGCCGCTGGCATCACCACTGCCCAGGCCGCTGACGACAACTTCGCCAGCCTGACCTACGGCCAGACCAGCGACAAGGTTCGCAAGTCCGGCCTGCTGCAGCGCAACACCGACCACCTCAACGCCGACGGCATCATCGGCAAGGACGACACCTGGGGCGTGCGCGTGGGCAAGATCAATGACCAGGGCCGCTACTACATGACTTACGACAATGTCTCGGGCGACCACAGCGGCCTGAAGCTGCGCCAGGAAAACCTGCTGGGCAGCTACGACCTGTTCCTGCCGGTGGGTGACACCACCAAGCTGTTCGGCGGCGGCAGCCTGGGCGTGACCAAGCTGACCCAGGACTCGCCGGGTGCCAGCCGGGATACCGACTACGGTTACGCGTATGGCCTGCAGGCCGGCGTGATCCAGGACATCACCGACAAGGCTTCGGTGGAACTGGGCTACCGTTACCTGCGTACCAACGCCGCCACCGAAGTGGGTGCGCACGGCGGGCCGAAGGACGGCACCCTGCGCCTGACCAGCAGCGCGCAGACCTACCTGGCTGCAAGCTACAAGTTCTGACGGGCGAGCCGGGTTATCCTGTACCGGCCTCTTCGCGGGTAAACCCGCTCCCACAGGGATCGCGCAGTTCTTCAAACCTGTGCAGTACCTGTGGGAGCGGGTTTACCCGCGAAAGGGCCGGTACAGGCAATACATATCAAGGAGCTGCACATGAAACTGCTGGTGGTCGAGGACGAAGCCCTGCTTCGCCATCACCTCTACACCCGCCTGGGCGAAAGCGGCCATGTGGTCGAGGCGGTCGCCGATGCCGAGGAGGCGCTGTACCAGGCCGGGCAATACCATTTCGACCTTGCCATCATCGACCTGGGCCTGCCCGGCATCAGCGGGCTGGAGCTGATCACGCGCCTGCGCAGCCAGGACAAGACCTTCCCCATTCTCATCCTCACCGCCCGCGGCAACTGGCAGGACAAGGTCGAGGGCCTGGCCGCGGGTGCCGACGACTATCTGGTCAAGCCGTTCCAGTTCGAAGAACTCGAGGCACGCCTGAACGCCCTGCTGCGCCGTTCCAGCGGCTTTACCCAGTCGACCATTGCCGCCGGCCCGCTGGTGCTCGACCTCAACCGCAAGCAGGCGACGCTGGACGAGCAGCCCCTGGCCCTGACCGCCTACGAATACCGCATCCTCGAATACCTCATGCGCCATCACCAGCAGGTGGTGGCCAAGGACCGCCTGATGGAGCAGCTGTACCCCGGTGACGAGGAACGCGACCCCAATGTCATCGAAGTGCTGGTCGGCCGCCTGCGGCGCAAGCTCGAGGGCGAGCACGGCTTCAAACCGATCGACACCGTGCGCGGCCTGGGCTACCTGTTCACCGAGCGCTGCCGATGATCCGTTCGCTGCGGGTGCGCCTGATGCTGGCGGCCGCGGTGCTGGCGCTGCTGTTCATGCTGGCGCTGCTGCCGGCCTTGCAGAAGGCCTTCAGCCTGGCCCTGCAGGAGTCGATCGAACAACGCCTGGCCTCGGATGTGACCACGCTGATTTCCGCTGCGCGCATCGAACACGGCCAACTGCAGATGCCGACGCTGCTGCCGGACGAGCGTTACAACCTGCCGTACACCGGCCTGCTCGGCTATATCTTCGACCGCGACGGCAAGCTGGTCTGGCAGTCGCGGGCAACCGCCGCGCAAAACGTCAACTACCGCCCGCGCTACGACGGCCGCGGCAACGAATTCGCCCGCATTCACCAGGCTGATGGCGAAGAGTTCTTCGTCTATGACGTCGAGATCAAGCTGCTGGGTGGCCAGAGCGCCGCCTACAGCATCGTTGCCCTGCAACCGGTGCGCGAATACCAGCACACCCTCGATGGCCTGCGCGAAAAGCTCTACCTGGGCTTTGGCGCGGCCTTGCTGGCGCTGCTGGTGCTGCTGTGGGCCGGCCTGACCTGGGGCCTGCGTTCGTTGCGCCGGCTCAGCCGCGAGCTGGACGACGTGGAGTCGGGCGTGCGGGATGGCCTGAGTGGCGAACACCCACGGGAGCTGCTGCGCCTGACCGGCTCGCTGAACCGCCTGTTGCGCAGCGAGCGCGAGCAGCGTCAGCGCTACCGTGATTCGCTCGATGACCTGGCGCACAGCCTGAAGACGCCGCTGGCGGTGTTGCAGGGGGTGGGCGAAAGCCTGCAGCAGCGTAGCGGCGAGCGCGAGCAGGCGCGCGTGCTGCAGAGCCAGATCGAGCGCATGAGCCAGCAGATCGACTACCAGCTGCAACGCGCCAGCCTGCGCAAGAGCGGCCTGGTACGCCACAGCGTGTTGCTGCGGCCGTTGCTCGAAAGCCTGTGCAGCACCTTGGCCAAGGTGTACCGGGACAAGCGGGTGGAGGTGACGCTGCAACTGCCCGATGCGGCGCAGGTGCCGATGGAGCAGGGCGCGTTGCTGGAGCTGCTGGGCAACCTGCTGGAGAACGCCTACCGCCTGAGCCTGGGCCAGGTGCGCGTAAGCCTGGAGCAGGCGCCTGGGCAGTTGACCTTGTGCATCGAGGACGACGGGCCGGGGGTGCCGGCGGACCAGCGTGAGCGGATTCTGGAGCGTGGGGAGCGGCTGGACAGCCAGCACCCGGGGCAGGGGATCGGGCTGGCGGTGGTCAAGGATATCGTCGACAGCTATGACGCCGAGCTGAGCCTGGGGGATTCTCCTCTGGGGGGCGCGGCGTTCAGGATCACCTTCAACCTCGATTGATTTGTAGCCTGTACCGGCCCTTTCGCGGGCTTGCCCGCTCCCACAGGATCCGCACTGCCCTCAGGCCCTGTGCAGTACCTGTGGGAGCGGGCAAGCCCGCGAAAGAGCCGGCACAGGCAAACCACAATGGGCGGATTCCCGCCAATGCCCCTGTACAAATCCCGCCACCGGGCGGAAATCCGCCAGCCTTCCTCAGGCAAGTCGCCCCGTCGTTGGGCGTTTATCCCTCGCAAATACAGCCTTTGCACCCTTGGTGGGCATTTTGGCACCACCCTTGCTATTGATCCTCGCAGAGGCCTGCCCAGGCAGCTCGAACACAACGACAAATCCCTCCAGGTGCAGGAGGGTTAGCGATTCAGGTGCCCCATCGCCCTGGGAAGGGTGAACCGGCACACTTGAGGAAAATTAGCCATGACGACACGTCAGCCGCTGTACAAATCCCTGTATGTCCAGGTGTTGGTCGCCATCACCATCGGCATCCTGCTCGGCCACTACTACCCGGAGACGGGCGTCGCCCTCAAACCCTTGGGTGACGGCTTCGTCAAACTGATCAAGATGGTCATCGCCCCGATCATCTTCTGTACCGTGGTCAGCGGCATCGCCGGCATGCAGAGCATGAAGTCGGTCGGCAAGACCGGCGGCTACGCGCTGCTGTACTTTGAAATCGTCTCCACCATCGCCCTGATCATCGGCCTCGTCGTGGTCAACGTGGTCAAGCCGGGCGCTGGCATGCACATCGACGTCAGCACCCTGAACGCCAGCAGCGTGGCTGCCTACGCCGCCGCCGGCGCGCAGCAGACCACTGTCGGCTTCCTGCTCAACGTCATCCCCAACACCGTGGTCGGCGCCTTCGCCAACGGCGACATCCTGCAAGTGCTGATGTTCTCCGTGCTGTTCGGCTTCGCCCTGCACCGCCTGGGCAGCTACGGCAAGCCGGTGCTGGACATGATCGACCGCTTCGCCCATGTCATGTTCAACATCATCAACATGATCATGAAGCTGGCCCCGGTCGGTGCCTTCGGTGCAATGGCCTTCACCATCGGCCAGTACGGCGTTGGCTCGCTGGTGCAACTGGGCTACCTGATGGCCTGCTTCTACATCACCTGCCTGCTGTTCGTGCTGGTGGTGCTGGGCGGTATCTGCCGCGCCCACGGTTTCAGTGTCCTCAAGCTGATCCGCTACATCCGTGAAGAACTGCTGATCGTGCTGGGTACTTCCTCCTCGGAATCGGCCCTGCCACGCATGCTGGCCAAGATGGAGCGCCTGGGTGCGAAGAAGTCGGTGGTTGGCCTGGTGATCCCGACCGGTTACTCGTTCAACCTCGATGGCACCTCGATCTACCTGACCATGGCTGCGGTGTTCATTGCCCAGGCCACTGACACCACCATGGACATCACGCACCAGATCACCTTGCTGCTGGTGCTGCTGGTGGCTTCCAAGGGTGCTGCCGGTGTTACCGGTTCGGGCTTCATCGTCCTGGCCGCCACCCTGTCGGCCGTTGGCCACCTGCCGGTTGCCGGCCTGGCGCTGATCCTCGGCATCGACCGCTTCATGTCCGAAGCCCGCGCCCTGACCAACCTGGTTGGCAATGCCGTTGCCACCGTGGTCGTGGCCAAGTGGGTGAAGGAAATGGACAACGACAAGCTGGCATCGGAGCTGGCCTCCGGTGGTGCGCCGCTGGTCGATACTCGTCCGACCGACGACCTGGGCGTAGCTGAAGGCCCGGCTCGCTGATCGCGGGATGGTGAAAAGAAAAAGGCGACCTCAGGGTCGCCTTTTTTGTGGGTGATTATTGTGCTTTCAGGCCCGGCCCTATCGCCGGCAAGCCAGCTCCCACAGGATCACCACAGGCCTGAGCATTGTGCGGTCCCTGTGGGAGCTGGCTTGCCGGCGATAGGGCCGGGCCTGTGATCCTCAATCTTTCACCACCTCCAGCACCCGGATCACGTCCGGTTGCGGGTAGTGCCAACGCACCTGCACATCCCAGAACTTCACCCCATACACCCGCTCGGCCGGCGGCACCTGGTAGGCCGGCCGTGGGTCCTGCGCCAGGCACTGCTCGATCAGCTCCACCAGTGGTTCACCCAGGCGCAGTGCATGTTCGCGGGCCTGGGGCAGGGCATTGTCGCCCCACTGCACGGCGATCGCGGCGGGCGCTTGGCTGGCCATCTGGTTGCTGGCGCCAGCGATGCTATCGGCGTACGGCACATACGGCTTGATGTCCAGCACCGGCGTACCGTCGAGCAGGTCGATGCCAGACAACAGCAGGCGCCCTGGCTCCACGCCTTCCAGGCGTACCACCGACTGGCCGATGCCATTGGGCCGGTGAGTGGCGCGGGTAGCGAACACCCCCATGCTCTTGTTGCCGCCCAGGCGCGGTGGCCGCACTTTCAGGCGGGGTTTGTCTTCCAGTGCCTGGTGGAACAGGAACAGCAGCCAGACATGGCTGACCTGCTCCAGCCCCTCGACCGCATCGCCCTGGTCGAACGGCGGCAGCAGCTCGAGCACGCCGCGTGCGGCGGGCGCCAGTTGCGGCTGGCGCGGGATGGCGAACTTCTCCTTGAAACAGGAGCGGATGATGCCGACCGGGGTAACCGTATGCTGCATGGCCAATCAGCCGCGCACGCGCAGGGTCAGGCCCTTGAGGAAGTTGCGCAGCAGCTGGTCGCCGCAAGGGCGGTAGTTGTCATGGCCGGCCTTGCGGAACAGCGCGCTGAGCTCGGGTTTGCTGACCGGGAAGTTGACCGACTTGAGGATCGCATGCAGGTCATCTTCCTTGAGCTCGAAGGCCACCCGCAGCTTCTTGAGGATGAGGTTGTTGGTTACCGGCAGCTCGATCGGCTGCGGCGGGCGGCTGTCATCCTTGCCGCGGCGGTGGATCACAAGGCCGTCGAGAAAGTGCGCCATGACCCGTTCCGGGCACCGCACGAAGCCTTCCTCGTCTTCCTTCTTCAGGTAGGTGGCCAGCACCAGGGGATGCACGTCGAGGCCGGATAGCCCGATGATTTCGGCCATCTTGGCGTCATTCACCTTGAGCATGTAGCGCAGGCTGCGCAGGACGTCGTTGTGGTTCATTGTTGCAGAATCCTGTTCAGGTGCCGCACCTGTGGCGCGGCGTATTGCTTAGAAACGTTCGGTAGTGGCCAGGTAGCGCCACTGGCCCAGGGGCAGCTTGCCCATCGACACGCCACCCAGGCGAATGCGGCGCATGCCTACCAGCTCCAGGCGCAGGTAGGCGCACAGCTCGGCGATCTGCCCTGGCTGCGGGTTTTTCAGGGCCATGCGCAGGTGGGTTTCGTTCTGCCAGCTGGCCTTGGCTTTAGGCAGCTCGCGGTCATTGCGGGTGGCACCGCGCGCCAGGCGTTCCAGCGCCTGGGGCGTGGTCTCGCCGCGCACTTCAACGATGAATTCCTGTTCCAGGCGGCGCAGGTCGGCGTCGATCTTGCGGGTTACCCGCCAGTCCTGGGTGAATACCTGCAGGCCGCTGGCACCGCGCTCCAGCGGCGCCACGCAGGCCTGCCGGGCAAAATGCCCGTGCAGTGCGCGCACGCCTTCGCGGTGGGCTTCGCTGAGGTTGCTCATGTTCATGCTGGCGCGGGCGGTTTCGCTGTCCACGCTGGCCGGCTGGTTCAGCAGCAGGGTTACCGGTTCCAGCGTTTCGGCACGGGCACCCGGCAGCAGTTCGACGCGTTGCTGCTCGACCTTGAACTGCGGTTGCTCGACCACCACGCCATCGACCGTGACCCAGCCGCCCTCGATATACAGCTCGGCCTCGCGGCGGGAGCAGCCAAGCTGCTCGATAAGGCGTTTGGACAGGCGGACGGGTTCGGACATGACGGCAATTCGCAAAGGCAGGGAAAGACCTGCATTGTACCTGCCCGCGCGGCAGAGGGGCTGGGAATCTGTGTCATTTACGCCGTTTTGCGCAGGCGCATGTGCAGCAGCGGGTAGGGTTGCCCCAGGCCGTCGGTTTCCGAACGGCCGATCACCTCGAAGCCCTCGTGCAGGTAGAAGCCCAAGGCTTGCGGGTTCTGTTCGTTGACGTCCAGGCGCTCGGCATTCAGTTCGTCGATCGCATAGTGCAGCAGGCGCTTGCCAACCCCTTTGCCACGGTACTTCGGTGCGACGAACAGCATGTCCACGCGCCCGTTGGCGACCCCGGCGAAGCCGCAGATGCGCTGGCGGTCCTTGCAGCAGATCAGCATCACTGCATCGAGGTAGCGACGCAGCACCTGGTCGCGCAGCAAGACGATGTAGCAATCCGGCAGGAAGTCGTGGGTGGCGCGTACCGAGTCCTCCCACACCTGTACCAGTTCGCCGTAGTCACTCAAGCGCGGGGTTTGCAGCGTCAGTACCGAATGCATGCCGGTGTTCCTCCATGACGATAAGGCAAACATAGCAGGGCAACCGCCGGTCGGCTTCCCGGTGCGCTGCTTGAACCTCGGGGTTTGGCGGTCTATTACTTTCCCGTGGGAAAAATTCCCACACAATGAAAGGCAAGAACCGAACACAGGATTCCCGGCTTGATTTGGCGTTTCTCATGGCGACGACCTGGAGACGAAATATGCAAATACATGTGCTGTTCAAAAAGGCGCTATTGGCGGTTGCCGTTGCTGGCGTGCTGTCGACTTCCATCGTTCTGATCCCAGACTCGATATCCAATGGCTCCAGCGCCTACGCCAAGGATGGTGGTGGTGGCGGTGGTGGTCACGGAGGTAGCGGTGGTGGCCATGGCGGTGGCGGCGGTGGTCACGGCGGTGGCGGCCATGGCGGTGAAGGCGGCGGCCACGGCGCTGGCGGGGATGGAGATGGCCATGCCGGCAACAGTGGGCGCGGCCATGACGGCTCCTCGAACTCTGGGCGCAGCGGCAACCACGCTGAAGCGGGTGATGATCATGGCAATCACGTTGGCGGTGAGCCTGGGGACGATCACGGCAATCACGTTGGCGGTGAGCCCGGTGACGATCATGGCAATCACGTTGGCGGTGAGCCCGGGGACGATCATGGCAATCATGTTGGCGGTGAGCCTGGCGATGACCACGGCAATCACGTTGGTGGTGAACCTGGTGATGATCGTGGCGACCATCTGGGTGGCGAACCGGGTGATGACCGCGGTGAGCATGCCGCAGGCGAACCGGGTGATGACAACAGCAGGAGCTGACTGGCTCTGAACGGTCTCATGCAGCGCCCACGGGGCGGGCCTGCATGAGGCCAGGTACGGATACACGGCAGCCCCACTCAACGCGAATGCAATGAGCGCCGACGACTATCCCTCATCTCGTCAGGGATATGGTCACAGTTGGTGTGGGATCTTTTCCCGCGTCGTATACTGGGTTCATCTGTCAAGGAATGCGCTCAATGCAATCGCCTACCATCCCCCCTTCGATGTTAAGTGCACTGCGGCGTGTCATGCGCCCTCTGGTGCGCCTGATGCTGCGCAAAGGGGTCACCTACACGATGTTCGCCGACCTGCTCAAGGAAGTGTTCGTCGACGTGGCCCATCGCGAGTTTCGCCTGGACGGTACAGCGCCGACCGACAGCCGCATCAGCTTGCTCACGGGCGTGCATCGCAAGGATGTCCGGCGTTTGCGCAGCGAGGGGGGCGTATCGCTCGCCGCGCTGCCGGGAAACATCACGTTAGGTGCACAGTTGGTCAATATGTGGACCACTGGCAAGCCGTTCTGCTCGGCGCCTGGCCAGGCGCTGCCGTTGCCGCGCCTGGCGAGCGTTGGCGGCGATTGTTCCTTCGATGCGCTGGTGGCGAAGATCAGCACCGACATCCGCGGGCGGGTGGTGCTGGATGAGTGGTTGCGCCTGGGTATCGTCCGGCTCGACGACCAGGACTGTGTTCACCTGGAGGCCCAGGCATTCGTGCCGCAGAAGGGCTTCGACGAAAAGGCCGCGTACTTTGGCCACAACCTGCATGACCATGCCTGCGCAGCAGTGCACAACCTGAGTGGGGACGGCCAGCCGTTCTTTGAACGCAGTGTGCACTACGACGCCTTGAGCCCGGCCAGCGTCGACCATCTGCGTGCGGCGGTGGACAAGGACGGCATGCAGATGCTGCTTGCCTTCAGTCGGCTCGCATCAGACCTGGAAGATGCCGATGTGCCCAGCGCCGAGCAACGTCAGCGCATCACGGTAGGGCTTTATTTCTACACTGAAACTACCGACCCCGATTTGTCGAAGACACCCGACCCATGACTTCCCTCGCGCGCTGCCTCAGTGTCGTCACACTGGTCCTGGGTTTCGGGCTGAACCTGGTGGCGCCTGCCGAGGTGGCCGCAGCACCGGTATGTGTCAGCCGTGACGAAGTGGGTATGGCGGGGGCGGCGGGCTTGCAGTTTCCGGGCGGTATTGGTGGTACCGGGGCCAGGACGGGCGGGGTCGGTGGTACCGGTGTACGCAGCGAAAACGGCGGAGTGGGTGGCACCGGTGCGCCGCTACCGCAGCGTCCAGGCGGCACGGGCGGGACCGGTGCGGTGGCCGACGGTGTGGACGGCACCTTCATCGATCACGGCGGGGTAGGCGGTACCGGCGCACCGATCCTGCGCCCGGGCGGTACCGGTGGCACGGGCATCGTCGGCACCATCACCGGGTTTGCCTCGATTTGCGTCAATGGCCTGGAAGTGCACTTTGGCAAGGACGTGCCGGTGAGTGAAAACGGTGCGCCTGCCAGTAGCGCTCACCTGGCAATCGGCCAGGTTGTCGCGGTGGAGGCATTTGCCGGCAAACGCGGCCTGCAAGCAGGGCGCATCTCGATCCTCAACGTTTACGAAGGGCCGCTGACGGCACTGCCCAATGCTTCGGCCCCCCTGCGGGTCATGGGCCAACCTGTGCGGCTTGCTGCAGGGGCGCGGGTGGCTGAAGGGCTGCGCCCGGGCGAGCCGGTCAGGGTCAGTGGGCTGCGCGATGCCAGGGGCGAAGTGGTAGCCAGCCGTATCGAACGGGCGCCGGGGCTCAGGGAAGCCAGTGCCATCGGTGCGGTTGAGCGTGCCGGCAGCCTCCAGGGGCTGAAGCTGGGAACCCGTGTGGCACCTGCGCGGGAAGTACTGGTACGTGGGCAGTGGACCGGACGCCAGCTGGAAGTGGCGCAAACCCGCCCAGACCCGAGCCTGCCTTTTGCTGGCCGTGTGCAGACGGCGGTGATCGAGGGGCTGGTACAGCGCAGCCACGCTCAACAACTGGTGGTGGCAGGCATCAAGGTGACGCTGGGGCAGGGCACCGTGATCGTCGGCAAGCAGCCCGCGGCATTGGCGCTCGATCAACGTGTGCGGGTGAGCGGGGTGTTCAATGGCAGGCACGAGCTGCGGGCAACCCGCGTGGAGTTCGATGACGACCGTGCCGACAACCCGGACAGAGGGCATTCGGGGCGTGGCAGCGAGCACGGCACCCGTGACGCTGAAGGTTCCAGCAATAGCGGGCATGGCGGACGCGATGCGACCAGTGATCGCATTGAAAGCAGCGATGACCACAGCGGGCACGGCGGTGCTGACGATTCCAGTGGTCGAGACAGTACTGAAAGCGTGGACAAGTCCGGAAAGTCGGAACATGTCGACACCGTGGAGCAACCCGAGAGCAGCAATAGTGGAAGCTCTGACCGGGTAGAGAAGGTCGAGCTTGAAAAGGTGGAAAAGATTGAAAAAGCAGAGAAGGTTGAAAAGGTAGAGAAAGTAGAAAAAGTCGAGAAGATCGAGAAAGCCGAGAAGCCCGAAAAGGTCGAGAAGATCGAAAAGCCTGAGAAAGTCGAGAAGGTAGAAAAAGTAGAGAAGGTCGAGAAAGTAGAGAAGGTTGAAAAGGTCGAAAGGCCCGAGACAGTAGAGAAAGTCGAAAAAGTGGAGCATCCAGAGCGATCCGGGCATTAGGCAACTAGGCTGGGTAAGTGCGATCACCCTTCCCGTCCGGGATACCGAGGTGCAGATGAGACCCACGCTCCCTCTTTTCGCTTGCTTGCTGTCATGCGCCAGCGCGTCGGTCCTGGGCGATACCTTCAGCGCCGCCATAGGCATGGACTATTCAAGTGGCGACTATGGCACGGGTACAACCTCGGAAATCTGGTACGTCCCCGTGGTCGGCAAGTATGAAACCGGCCCAATGACCTACAAGGTCACCGTGCCCTGGCTGCGCATCACCAACCCTGAAGTGGGCCCGAATGGTGACCCCTTGCCCGGTGGCTGCCGGGATGTGGAAAGCGGGCTGGGGGACACGGTTGCCAGCGCCGGTTATGCCCTGCTCGATGGCAGTGACGGCGGCCTGATGCTGGACCTGATCGGCAAGGTCAAATTCCCCACTGCCGATGAAGACCAGTGCCTGGGCACCGGTGAGTATGACTACACCGGCCAGGTCGACATCGCCAAGGCCTTTGGCCCGGTGACCGGCTTCGCGACCCTGGGCTGGAAGAAGTTCGGCGACCCGCCCGACAGCGATTTCGATGACCCGATATTTGCCAGTCTCGGCTTCGCCATGCCCGTGGCTGCAGGCACTTCGGCGGGCGCCTCCTACGACTGGCGGCAGAAAGTCGTCTCGACGGGCGCGCAGATCAAGGAACTTACCCTGTTCCTGACACACAAGCTCAACCAGCAGTGGAAAGTGCAACTCTATGCAGTCAAAGGCTTCTCGGATGCCAGCCCGGATGCAGAGGGCGGCCTGATGCTTTTTCACGCGTTCTGACGAAAAAGCCCCAGACCCGGTAATGCCTGTCAGATAGCGTCAATGGGCCGCGAAGCGGCCCCAAATTACATAACTGCCAGGCATTATGTTCCAGCGCGATTAAATGGGTTCAGCCCACATGTCGTATTCGTCGGCATCCACCACGCGGCAACGCACCTTGTCACCCGGCTTGAAGCCGTGGTCGCCATCGATGAACACGCTGCCGTCGATTTCCGGGGCATCGAAGAAGCTGCGGCCAACCGAACCTTGCTCTTCCACTTCATCGATCAGCACGTCGATTTCCTTGCCGATGCGCAGTTGCAGGCGGGCGGCGCTGATGGCCTGCTGGTGGGCCATGAAGCGGTCCCAGCGGTCCTGCTTGACGTCGTCCGGCACTTCTTCCAGGCCCAGGTCGTTGGCCGGGGCGCCTTCCACCGGCGAGTACTGGAAGCAGCCCACGCGGTCCAGCTGGGCTTCGGTCAGCCAGTCCAGCAGGTACTGGAAGTCTTCCTCGGTCTCGCCCGGGAAGCCGACGATGAAGGTGGAGCGAATCACCAGCTCCGGGCACTGCTCGCGCCAGTTCTTGATACGTGCCAGGGTGCGGTCTTCGAAGGCCGGGCGCTTCATGGCCTTGAGCACTTTCGGGCTGGCGTGCTGGAACGGGATGTCCAGGTACGGCAGGATCTTGCCGGCGGCCATCAGCGGGATCACGTCGTCGACGTTCGGGTACGGGTACACGTAGTGCAGGCGTACCCAGGCACCCAGGCTGCTCAGGGCTTCGCACAGCTCGAGCATGCGGGTCTTGACCGGGCGGCCGTTCCAGAAGTCGGTCTTGTACTTGACGTCGACGCCGTAGGCGCTGGTGTCCTGGGAAATCACCAGGATCTCCTTGACCCCGGCCTTGACCAGGCGCTCGGCCTCGCTCAGCACTTCGCCGACCGGGCGGCTGACCAGCTTGCCGCGCATCGACGGGATGATGCAGAAGCTGCAGCTGTGGTTGCAGCCTTCGGAAATCTTCAGGTACGCATAGTGGCGCGGGGTCAGCTTGACGCCCTGCGGCGGTACCAGGTCGATCAGCGGGTTGTGGTCCTGGCGTGGCGGCACTACTTCGTGCACGGCGTTGACCACCTGCTCGTACTGCTGCGGGCCGGTGACCGACAGCACGCTCGGGTGCACGTCACGGATGCTGCCTTCCTCGACACCCATGCAGCCGGTGACGATGACCTTGCCGTTTTCCTTGATCGCTTCGCCGATCACTTCCAGCGACTCGGCCTTGGCGCTGTCGATGAAGCCGCAGGTGTTGACCACCACCACGTCGGCGTCCTCGTAGGTGGGCACGACTTCATAGCCTTCCATGCGCAGCTGGGTCAGGATGCGCTCGGAATCGACCAGGGCTTTTGGGCAACCCAGGCTTACGAAACCTACCTTGGGGGTGGCGGGCGTGGTGGACATGACTAACCTCGGTATTGAATGCAGGTCGCCCGACCGGAATCGGGGGCGATCTTGACGGGCGCTTTTGGCGCCTCTGATCAAAAAGTGCGCAATTCTAGCGAGCGCAGGGTCGCTTGACCAGCAGAAATGCGACGAACGCTGCGCTATGCCAGCCAACCGTAAGCTGCTTGCTCGGCAAAACCTCGAAACACAGCCTGGCAATGGTTCCCCTTGAATCAATAGACCCCGCCCGTCACCCTCGTCTGCGCCGATGAAACCTTTTCTTGAACTTATTCGATTCTTATAGTTTTCTTATAAGACTGGCGTGGAAATGAATACGATCAACTGGTCACGCAAAGCTGTGAAGCAACTCAGGAAAATCGACAGGATTGATCAGTCGAAGGTCTACGATGCTGTTCAGGCATTGATGCACATGCCGCACGTTCAAAACATCAGGGCGCTGGTCAATCACCATTACGGTTACCGTCTCAGGGTGGGTAACTACCGGATACTTTTCGACTGGGACGGTAGCGTCAAAATTGTCAGCATCGAGGAGGTCAAGAAGCGCGATGAACACACCTACTAACGTACAGATCATCAATGATGCTGACGGGCGTCCTGCCTTCGTCGTGCTGCCGTATGCCGATTATATCGCCAGCCATCCACAACCGGACCTGGTACCCAATGAAGTCGTTGGCTATATGGTGAAGGACGGTATGACCGCCATTGCTGCCTGGCGCAGGCATCTGGACCTGACTCAGGCTGAAGTTGCCCAGCGCCTGGGCGTCTCGCAGTCGGCGTATGCCCAGCAGGAAGCTGCCGAGCGCCCACGCAAGGCCACTCGCGAAAAGATTGCTGCAGCGTTGGGCATACCCATGCAGTCTCTGGACCTCTAGTTGTAACCGCCAGGTGGCCCCGCCAGAGACGCACCAGCAGAAAATCCACAAACGCTGCGCTATGCTTCGCGCCATTGTGTCGGGGGTATCAGTATCACCTGGCGCATGGGGAATTCTACTGGCCTTGCAAGGCCGTCTGCGGGAGTGGTCGATGGTTCAGGCAAGCAGTCACGCCGAGGGCGGGCACGAGGGGAAGCAGGGCGCGACGCGGTCGCTGAGCCTGCTCGTGGCGGCGGTCGGGGTGGTTTATGGCGATATCGGTACCAGCCCGTTGTATACCCTCAAGGAAGTCTTCAGCGGGGGGTACGGAGTGCCGGTCAACCATGACGGCGTGCTGGGGATCCTGTCGCTGATCCTGTGGTCGCTGCTGTGGGTGGTGTCGTTCAAGTACGTGATGTTCATCCTGCGCGCCGACAACCAGGGCGAGGGTGGCACCATGGCACTGACTGCACTGGCGCGGCGGGCCACGGCGGCCTACCCGAGGTTGCGTACGCTGATGGTGGTGTGCGGGTTGATCGGCGCTTCGCTGTTCTATGGCGACAGCATGATCACCCCGGCGGTGTCGGTGCTGTCGGCGGTCGAGGGCATGGGGCTGGCCTTCGAAGGCATCGATCACTGGGTGGTGCCGATTTCGCTGGTGGTGCTGGTGGCGCTGTTCCTGGTGCAGAAGCACGGCACCGAGAAGATCGGCAAGCTGTTCGGCCCGATCATGGTCACCTGGTTCGTGGCGCTGGGCGCGCTGGGAGTGCATGGCATCTCGCAGAGCCCGGAAGTGCTCAAGGCATTCAACCCGGCCTGGGCGGTGAACTTCTTCGTGGTTCACCCCGGCATGGGCGTGGCCATCCTTGGCGCGGTGGTGCTGGCGCTGACCGGTGCCGAGGCGCTGTACGCCGACATGGGCCACTTTGGCCGCAAGCCGATCGCCCGCGCCTGGTTCGTCCTGGTGCTGCCGGCGCTGGTGCTCAACTACTTTGGCCAGGGCGCGATACTGCTGCAGAACCCTGAGGCGGCACGTAACCCCTTCTACCTGCTGGCGCCGGGCTGGGCACTGCTGCCGCTGGTCGGGTTGGCCACCATGGCTACGGTGATCGCCTCGCAGGCGGTGATCTCGGGGGCCTTCTCCCTGACCCGCCAGGCCATCCAGCTGGGCTACATTCCACGCATGCAGATCCAGCACACCTCCAGCGACGAGCAGGGGCAGATCTACATCGGTGCGGTGAACTGGGCGCTGATGGTTGGCGTGGTGCTGCTGGTGATCGGCTTCGGGTCGTCCGGCGCCCTGGCGGCGGCCTACGGCGTGGCGGTGACCGGTACCATGCTGATGACCACGCTCCTGGTCTCGGCGGTGATGTTGCTGCTGTGGAAGTGGCCACCGGTGCTGGCGGTGCCGATCCTGCTGGGTTTCCTGTTTGTGGATGGGCTGTTCTTTGCCGCCAACGTGCCGAAGATCATCCAGGGCGGGGCCTTCCCGGTCCTGGCCGGCGCTGTGCTGTTCCTGTTGATGAGCACCTGGAAGCGCGGCAAGCAGATCCTGATGGAGCGTATCGACGAAGGCGCGCTGCCGCTGCAGCTGTTCATCAGCAGTATCCGCATTCAGCCGCCGCACCGGGTCGAAGGCACGGCGGTGTTTCTCACGGCGCGCTCCGATGCGGTACCCCATGCGCTGTTGCACAACATGCTGCATAACCAGGTGCTGCACAACCAGGTGGTGCTGCTGACAGTGGTCAGCGAGGACCGGCCACGGGTGCCGGAGCAGGAGCGCTTTGAAGTGGAGGCCTATGGCGACGGGTTCTTCCGCGTGTTGCTGCACTTCGGCTTCATGGACGAACCGGACGTGCCGGCGGCGTTGAAGCTGTGCCACCTGGAAGACCTGGATTTCAGCCCGATGCGCACCACCTTCTTCCTCAGCCGCGAGACCGTGATCGCCTCACGGCTGGAGGGAATGTCGCGCTGGCGGGGCAACCTGTTCGCGTTCCTGCTGAAGAATGCCAACGGCAACTTGCGCTTTTTCAACCTGCCGCTGAACCGGGTGATCGAGCTGGGGACCCAGGTCGAGATCTGAGGGGCAACACAGATTTCAAGGCAGTACCCGTCCCATGTGGGAGCGGGCATGCCCGCGAACACCGGCGAAGCCGGTGCCCTACACCGAGTTGCCGGCTTCGCGGGCACGCCCGCTCCCACATGGAGCGCATAGCTTTCAAAGCTTGCGCTGTACCTGTGGGAGCGGGTTCACCCGCGAATGGGCCGCAAGGTCTTATCAGTTCTGCTCTGCCACGCTGGATTTGCCCTGGCGCGTCTCGATCTCGCCGATCAAGCGCTTGGCCAGTGCCGGGTAGTTTTCGTCGAAGTGGTGCCCCCCCGGCAGCTTCAGGCGTTCACCCACCGCAGTCTTGTCGGTGCAACCGCTCTCGTCGGTTTCTTCCACACCATACACGCACACCACCTTGGAGGCCGGCAGCCTGGCCATTTCCGGCCCGGTTGGCGCTTCCTGGCCTTCCTTGCCCAGCCAGCCCTCGACTTCGATCTCGAAGCTGCCGCTGCGGGCAAAGGCCAGCAGCATTACCGCGTCGATACGCTGCTGGTCCTCGGCCGGCAGGCGGTTGTAGATCGCCGGCAGCACGTCGGCACCGAACGAATAACCGGTCAGCACGAAGCGCTTGGTGCCCCATTTCTGCCGGTAGTGCTGCATCAGCTCGGACAGGTCGGCGGCGCTTTGTTCCGGGGTCTTGTGCTGCCAGTAGTAGCGCAGCGTATCGATGCCGACCACCGGGTAGCCAAGCTTGGCCATTTCCCCGGCCACGTCGCGGTCCAGGTCCCGCCAGCCGCCATCACCGGAAAGGAACAGGGTGACCGTGTCGGTGGTCTGCCCGGCTGGCACCTCGACCACCGGGATGGCCAGGGCGTTGCCGTCGTGGCCGACCAGGGCCTGGGTCAGCTGGGCCTTGAGCACTTGTGGCAGGTGAATGTCGTAGTCGCTGATGCTGGTTTCGGCATTGGCCTGGTCGCGCACGAAGGCGGCGCTGGCGTCATCCGGGTTGTCGTTCCAGGCGACGTTCCAGTGGCCGTGGGCGGCCGACTTCGGCAGCGCTGCCTGGCAGCCGGGCTGTTCCAGGCTGAAGTCAACGGAAATCGCCCGCGCCTTGTCGTTGTTCTGGCTGGCCAGCCAGCGCCAGGCCTGAGAGGCGCCAGGGCCGATACCGGCGACCAGGGTCGGTTTCTCCGGCAGCTGGCCCATGGCCTGGTCCAAGGCCTGTTGCTGCTTGCTGCAGTCATTGGGCGGCAGGATCACCTGCACCAGTTGCGCTTCGCCGGCCTGGGCCAGGTCCAGCAGCTGCCTGTCGGTCAGCGCCTGGTCCTGGGGTACACCGATGGCCACTCGGGCCTTGGGGTGCACGCCTGGGGTCACACGGGTGAAGCGGGTGTCATTGATGCTCAGTTGTTCCAGGCGTGCCTCGGGGGCAGGGCGGGTCCATAGCCAGAACGCCAGCGCGCCTCCCAGGGCGGCCAACAGCAGGGGAACCAGCAGGTACAGCCAAAAGCGTCGGGTCATCAACGTTTCACCAATCCAGTCAGGCCGCCTGCGATCAGGGCGGCGGTGTCGGCCAGTGCCACCAGCGGGTCGAGCCCGGCCGGCACGGCCATGTAGCGGGGTTCCCAGTCCGGTTGGAACTTGTCCTTGAAGCGTCGAAGCCCCTGGAAGTTGTACAGCTGCTCGCCACGGCGGAACACCATCGAGCCCAGGCGCTGGGTCAAGGGCGCCCCACGCCGCGGCTGCAGGCCGGAAAGCGGCACCATGCCCAGGCTGAAGCGGGCGTAGTCATGGCTTTTGTAGTGCAAGATCAGGCCGATCATCATGAATTCCATGGTCAGCTTCGGGGCCTCGGGGTGTGCACGCATAAGGTCGAGGCTGGCCAGTTCGTTGCCATGGGTTTCCAGCAGGTTGGCGAAAGCCACCGGGCGGCCCTGGAAGCGGATCAGGGCAATGCGAAAATGCTGCAAGTATTCAGGGCTGAAGCGCCCCAGCGAGAAGCCTTTCTCGCGCACGTTCTTGCCGCCAAGCCAGGCGTCGGAAATTTCCTTCAGCTCTGCCAGCGGGGCATGCCCGGGTTCGTGGATTTCCAGGCTCAAACCGTCACGGCCGCCACGGTTCCAGGTGTAGCGCAGGTCCTTCATCTCCTTGCCCTTGGCTTCGAGGTCGAAGCGGCGCAAGTCGACCCGGGCTTCTTCGCCCAGCTTCAGCGCGGTCAGGCCGATGTCCATGTAGAACGGCAGGTTCTCGGCGCGCACCTGATAGAACACCGGGCGGGCATGGTGCAGGTCGCACAGGTCGCGGAATTGCCAGATCATCTCGGCGCGCTCCTGGGCCGGGCCGATCGGGTCGTACAAGGCCACCAGGCTGCGGCCGCGACGGGCGTACATGAGGAAGGCGTTGTCGCGAGGGTGGAACAGCAGCGCCTTGTCGCCGGTCAGGGCCAGGCCGCCATCGGGCTGGTCGGAGGCCAGCAGAATGCGGTTGGCACGCAGCAGCTCTTCTTCGTCAGGCAGGTGGATCACCGGTGGTGCGGTGCGCAGCAGCCAGGTCAGGGCCACGGCCGCCAGCAGCACTGCGCTGCCCATGGCGGCGCGCAGGCCACGCGGGGCATCGGCATCGAGGGTGAACTGCCACCACAGCTGATGGCTGTAGGGCACATCCTGGTAGGCGAACAGCAACAACCACACCGATGCGCCGACCACACAGGCGCTGGCCACCAGAAACACCGGCGAGAATGGCAACTCGAGCAAACGGCTGGGGCGGTAGAAGGAACGGCGGAACAAGGCGAGCAGGGCGGCAGTGAGGGTCAGCAGGCAGGCCTCTTCCCAATCGAAGCCCTTGAGCAGCGACAGCAGGGCGCCGACCAGCAACAGCACGGTGGTCAGCAGCCAGGCGGCGGAAAGGCGCCGGCGCAGGCCCTGGGCCAGCAGCAGGCACAGCACGCCGATCAGGCTGGCGCCGAAGTGCGAGGCGTCGATCAGGCGGTGCGGTACCAGGAAACCCATGTGCTCCAGGCGGGTGTCGATCTCGGGCGTGGCCCCGGAGAACAGCAGCACCACCCCGGACAGGAACACCAGGATCGACAGGATCGGCGCGGCCAGCCCGGAAGCGGCCTTGATAGCCTGTTGCGCGAACAGCAGGCGCCGGGCCTCGTTGGCCAGCAGCAGCACGCAGGCCAGCAGCAGCGGCAGCACCACGTAGATCAGCCTATACAGCAGCAGGGCCGCGGCCAGCGGCGCGGCGCCGAGTTGGTCGGCAAAAGCTGCCAGCAGGATCGCTTCGAATACCCCGACGCCGCCCGGTACGTGGCTGAGCACACCTGCGGCCAAGGCCAGCAGGTACACCAGCACAAAGGCACCGAACGGCGGTGCTTCGGGCAGCAGCAGGTACAGCACGGTGGCAGCAGCGGCAACATCCAGTGCGGTGATCAGCAATTGCAGGGCTGCCAGGCGTGCGCCAGGCAGGCGCAGTGTGCGGCGGCCCAGTTGTACCAGCAGGCTGTTGGCCAGTGGTTGCTCAGCCAGGCGCCGACGGTACAAGCCGAACACTAGCACGCTGCATACCAGCAGCACGGCTATTGCGACACCCGCCAGCAAGCCAGGCGCCAAACCCAGTGCGGCAGACGCCGCCGGCAGGTCGCTCAAGGTCGCCAAGGCGGCCAGGGGCGGCAGCGCGCAGCCCAGTGACAGGCTGGCAAAAACGGTCATCCGTGCAACTTCACCTGCGCCAACCCCCTGGCGTGCATACAGGCGGTAGCGCACCGAACCGCCCGAAAGCATCGACAGGCCGATGGCGTTGCCGATGGCAAAGGCGCTGAAACCGCCCAGCGCCAGGCTGCTCGCCGGCAGCTTCACGCCGGCATAGCGGCTGGCAGACCACTCGTAGCCCAGCAGGACAACGAAACCGAGCACGGTAGCCAGCAAGGCGCCAAGTAACGACTGGGGCGGGACGCTGAGCATGGCATCGTGCAAGGCATAGATGTCCAATTCGCTCAACAGGTGGCGGCAGGCGATCAAGGCCATGGTGAACAACACCAGGGTCACTACCAGGCCGATGGGCTGGCGGTAGCGGCTCAAGCGTTCGAGCAAGGGCAGGCGTTGCACCGCGCCGGGTAGCGCCGAGGCAAGCGGCACCGGGGGTTCGGGGTTGTGCGAAGTCATGGATTGCCCCGGGCTTGCAGCGCGAGGTGAGGGAAAGGTGTGGCCAAGTGAGAGTCCCTTAGGAAAACGTATCCAATGTTACTCCGGCCTCAAGCGCTTTCAGCGGCCTGGCAGGGTTAAAGATAGTTCATCCTGGGCACGACCTCTCAAGCCTGCGGGTTGGCTGGAGGGCGGGGGAATTGGGGGCGACGAAAAGCAGGAGGGGAAAAGCAACAAACCCCGCGCTGCTGTTACACAGGCGGGGTTTGTTCTGACGAATATGGTTGCGGGAGCCGGATTTGAACCGACGACCTTCGGGTTATGAGCCCGACGAGCTACCAGGCTGCTCCATCCCGCGTCAGTGGGGCGCATTCTACAGCTTTCAGAATGGGTGTCAAGCGCTAGTCATTGATTTTTTTGAAATTTCTTTCAACGCATTATTTGACGCAAAAGAAAAAGGCCACTGTGTGAACAGTGGCCTTTTCTCGAATCTGGTTGCGGGAGCCGGATTTGAACCGACGACCTTCGGGTTATGAGCCCGACGAGCTACCAGGCTGCTCCATCCCGCGCCTGTGAGATCGAATTCTACGGATTTACCCGTGGGTGTCAAGCTTTTTTCTGAAAAAACCTTTCCTGTTCAAACTCTTAGCGTTTGAATATAGCGCGCAGCTCAGGCGCGACGGGGCTTTCAGGCCGATTATCGACCAATGCCGGGCACAGGCTGCATGCCTCGAAGGCACATGCGATACTATCTGTATGAATTTACAGTGCTGACGGTCATCCATGTCCTTGCGCAAGATCATCCACGTCGACTGCGATTGCTTTTATGCCGCGATCGAAATGCGTGACGACCCGCGCCTGGCCGGGCGGCCCATGGCGGTGGGGGGCTCGGCCGACCACCGTGGGGTGATCGCCACCTGCAACTATGAAGCGCGTGCCTACGGCGTGCGTTCGGCCATGTCGTCGCGGCACGCCCTGAAGCTGTGCCCGGACCTGCTGATCGTCAAGCCGCGCTTCGAGGCCTACCGTGAGGCCTCGCGGGAAATCCACACGATCTTCCGCGACTACACCGAGTTGATCGAGCCACTGTCGCTGGATGAGGCCTACCTGGATGTGAGCGACAGCCAGTGGTATTCGGGCAGCGCCACGCGCATTGCCGAGGATATCCGTCGGCGCGTCGCCCGCACCCTGCATATCACTGTTTCAGCCGGTGTGGCGCCGAACAAGTTCCTGGCCAAGATCGCCAGTGACTGGCGCAAGCCCAATGGCCTGTTCGTGATTACTCCGGGCGAAGTGGAGGCGTTCGTCGCCGCCCTGCCGGTGGCCAGGCTGCACGGGGTAGGCAAGGTAACGGCAGACAAGCTGGCGCGGTTGGGTATCGAAACCTGCCTGGAATTACGCGACTGGTCGCGCCTGGCGCTGGTGCGCGAGTTCGGCAGCTTTGGCGAGCGTTTGTGGGGGCTGGCGCGGGGTATCGATGAACGTGCGGTACACAATGACAGCCGCCGGCAGTCGGTCAGCGTGGAAAACACCTACGACACCGATCTGCCGGACCTGGCCAGTTGCCTGGCACGGCTGCCCGAGCTGCTGGAAAGCCTGAACGAGCGTATCGCCCGAATGGACAGCAGTTACCGACCGGAAAAGCCCTTCGTCAAGGTCAAGTTCCATGACTTCAGCCAGACCACCATGGAACAGGCGGGGGCGGGCAGGGACCTGGAGAGTTATCGACAATTGCTGGGGCAGGCGTTTGCCCGTGGTGGCAAACCGGTGCGCTTGCTGGGGGTAGGCGTGAGGTTGCGCGACTTGCGCGGGGCGCATGAGCAGCTGGAGCTGTTCCCGCCTCAATAAATGGCCTGGGCCTGGCTGCATGGCCCCCTGTGGGAGCGGCCTTGTGTCGCGAAAGGGCCGCGCAGCGGCCCCAGGATTTCAGCAGTGATGCATCAATTGTCGGGGCTGCTCTGCAGCCCTTTCGCGACACAAGGCCGTTCCCACAGGGGGGATGCGTTGCCGCAGCAGTTACTGCGCGCCCGGGTCGGCCACCAACCGGCCAGTGGCCTTGGTCAGCGACTGCAGAAACTCCTGCTGCAACTCCGGGTCGTTGCGGGTCAGTTCGATCAGGCTCTGTTCCATTTCACTGGCTTCCTCTTCCAGGCCCAGTTCGGACAAGCGCTTGACCCGGTGTACCCATTGGCCGACATCGTCATCTTCGAGGTCATCGAAGATCAGTTCATGGGCTTCGAGCAGCTTGTTGCGCAGGGTGGCGCTGACCAGCAGGCTGGCATCGCCACGTACCGCGTTGTCCTCGTCCAGCACCTGCAGGTGCAGGGTGCCGATGTGGTTGAGGTTCTGCTCGGAGAACGGGCTGTCGAGCAGGTTCAGGCGCAGCACGCCGTTCCTGTCGGTGGTCAGCTCGTGGGTCATCTTGCCGGCCTTGACCTCGACCAGGCGCTCGCTCCAGGGCACGCTGGTAGATTCCTCGCGCTTGCCTTTCTGTACTTCGCTGATCCCGGCCAGGTTCTGCTGGGCACGGCCGTTGGACGGCACGTTCATGAACGGGTTGAGCCCGTCCACGCCATAGCTGAGCCAGTCGTGGGTGATGCTTTCCGGCAGGTTGCCCAGGGCGAAGACATTGACCACATTGGCACCCACGCCTGCCACCACGGCCACCGCACCCAACGGGATCTCGTAGATTTCCCGCCAGGGTTGGTAAGGCGTGTAGCGGTCATAGCTGCGGGTGACTTCGAACTCGGTGACTTCGAAGCGCTTCTGCTCATGCACGCGCACACGTCGTTGCGGAAGCTCCATCACCTTCGGCTCGCCGACATCGATCTGCAGGGTGTGCTCGAGCAGTTTGCGCTCGACGCGCTCCTCATGGTCGCTGCGCTGGGACATCTGGTTGGCGCAGCCGCTGACGAGCAGGGCGCCGCACAGTGCGGCGCCCCCCAGGGGAAAGGTACTTCGCTTGAACATGATCACTCGTGCATTGGTTATCAGCGGCGAACGCGGGCCTGCAGGAAGGTCAGCACTTCATTGAGCGGCAACGACTGGGCGTCCTGCTCGGTGCGGTGCTTGTACTCCAGGTTGCCTTCGGCCAGGCCGCGATCGCTGACGACGATGCGGTGCGGGATGCCGATCAGCTCCATGTCGGCAAACTTGATGCCTGGGCTGGTCTTCTTGTCACGGTCGTCCAGCAGCACTTCGTAGCCGGCAGCAGTCAGCTCGGCGTACAGCTTGTCGGTCGCCTCGCGAACTACCTCGGTTTCGTAGCGCAGTGGTACCAGGGCGATCTGGAACGGGGCCAGGGCGTCGTTCCAGATGATGCCCTTGTCGTCGTAGCTCTGCTCGATGGCAGCTGCCACCACGCGGGACACACCGATACCGTAGCAGCCCATGGACAGGGTTACCGGCTTGCCGTTCTCGCCCAGTACCTGGCACTTCAGCGCCTCGCTGTACTTGGTGCCGAGCTGGAAGATGTGGCCCACTTCGATGCCGCGCTTGATCACCAGGGTACCCTTGCCGTCCGGGCTCGGGTCGCCTTCGACCACGTTACGCAGGTCGGCGACCTGTGGAACCGGCAGGTCGCGCTCCCAGTTCACGCCGAAGTAGTGCTTGTCGTCGATGTTGGCGCCAATGCCGAAGTCGCTCATCAGGGCAACCGAACGGTCGATCACGCATTCCAGTGGCAGGTTCAGCGGGCCGAGCGAGCCGGCGCCGGCACCGATGGCCTCGCGCAGTTCGGCGTCGGTGGCCATGACCAGCGGGTCGGCAACCTGTTCCAGCTTGGCCGCCTTGATTTCGTTCAGCTCGTGGTCGCCACGTACTACCAGGGCAACCAGCTTGCCTTCCTCGGCACCGCGCACGATCAGGGTCTTGACGGTCTTCTCGATCGGCAGGCCGAAGTTTTCCACCAGCTGGGCGATGGTCTTGGCGTTCGGTGTGTCGACCAGGCGCAGTTCCTCGGTAGGGGCCGGGCGCACGGTTTCACGCGGGATGGCCTCGGCCTTCTCGATGTTGGCGGCGTAGTCGGAGCTGTCGCTGAAGATCACGTCGTCTTCGCCGGACTCGGCAAGTACGTGGAATTCGTGCGAGTAGCTGCCACCGATGGAGCCGGTGTCGGCCTGCACTGGGCGGAAGTCCAGGCCCAGGCGGGTGAACACGTTGCTGTACGCCTGGTGCATGCGGTCGTAGGTTTCCTGCAGGGAAGCCTGGTCGGCATGGAACGAGTAGGCGTCCTTCATGATGAACTCGCGGCCGCGCATCAGGCCGAAGCGCGGGCGGATCTCGTCACGGAACTTGGTCTGGATCTGGTACATGTTGAGCGGCAGCTGTTTATAGCTGGACAGCTCGTTGCGGGCCAGGTCGGTGATCACTTCTTCGTGGGTCGGGCCGACGCAGAAGTCGCGCTGGTGGCGGTCCTTCAGGCGCAGCAGCTCGGGGCCGTACTGTTCCCAGCGGCCGGATTCCTGCCACAGTTCGGCGGGCTGGATGCTGGGCATCAGCACTTCCAGGGCGCCGGCGGCGTTCATTTCCTCACGCACCACGGCCTCGACCTTGCGCATCACCCGCAAGCCCATCGGCAGCCAGGTGTACAGGCCGGAGGCCAGTTTGCGGATCATGCCGGCACGCAGCATGAGCTGATGGCTGATGACCACTGCGTCGGCAGGGGTTTCTTTCTGGGTGGCGAGCAAATATTGACTGGTGCGCATGGTGAGCCGTGTCGATTGCCTAAGACATTGAAATGACCCCGCATTGTACGGGGGCGAAACGAAGGCGTACAGGATGCCCCAGGGCGTGACGCTTGTCAGCCAAGAAAAAGCCCGGCGTGATCGCCGGGCTTTTTCAGGTGCGGGGCACTGCAAGCCAGGCTTACAGGATGCTCAGCGGGTACTCCACGATCAGGCGCAGTTCGTCGATCGATGGGGAATCGTAGTAGGTGCCATCGGAAGAACGGTAGGTGGCTTGACGCACGCGGAAGCTCAGGTCTTTCGCCGGGCCGCTCTGCAGCACGTACTTGATATCTACGTCGCGTTCCCATTCCTTGCCGTTGCTGGTGCCGGTGACGTTGGCATCGGTACCGCGTACATAACGGGTCATGAAGGTCAGGCCCGGGATGCCGTATTCGGCAAAGTTCAGGTCGTAGCGAGCCTGCCAGGATTTCTCGTCTTCGGCGTTGAAGTCGGAGCGGGCCACGGAGTTGGCCAGGAAGATGGTACCGCCACCGTCGATGCCATAACCATAGTCGCCGTCGCCGGTGACTTTCTGGTAGGCCAAGGTGAAGGTGTGAGCGCCGATGTTGTAGGCGCCCGACAGGCTGAATGCGCGGTTGTCCAGCTTGTCGCCATCGAATGCGCGGTACTCGGCCGAGCCTTCGCTCTTGGTGTCATAGATGTTGAAGTCGAACACCAGGCCCTGTTTGTCCGAGATCGGCAGTGCCCAGTTGACGTTGGCGTAGTATTTGCGCCAGTAGTCTTCAACCTTCGAGTAGTACAGGCTGGTGCTGAGGTTGTCGGTGAACGCGTAGGTACCACCTACCACGTTGGCTTCCTTCAGGCGGAAGCTGTCGCGGTTGGTCTGCTCCTGGGCGGTCAGGCTGGTGAAATGACCAGCGTGCAGGGTCAGGCCCTCGATCTCGTTGCTGGTGATCAGGGTGCCCTGGGCGATTTCCGGCAGCAGGCGGCTGTCGTCAGTGGCGAAGACCGGCAGAGCGGTGAACTGGTCACCCACTTTCAGTACGGTGTCGGAGATGCGGAATTTAACCGCGCCGCCGGCCTTGGAGTAGTCATCCTGCGAACGGCCGTCGGAGCCGGTCGGGAACAGGCCGGTACCGGCGCGGCCCTTGCCGCTGTCCAGTTTCAGGCCGAGCATGCCGATGGCATCCACACCCACACCAACGGTGCCCTGGGTGAAGCCGGACTCGAAGGTGCCGAGGAAGCCCAGGCCGGTTTCTTCGCGACGGCTCTGGCCGCCTTCGTTGTTACGGAAGTCACGGCTGAAGTACAGCATGCGGGTCTTTACGTTCAGCTTGCTGTCTTCGATGAAACCTTTGGACTCGTCCTGGGAAGAGGCCAATGCCAACTGCGAGGTCCCTGCCGCAACGGCCAGGGCGATCATGCTCCACTTCATCACGCGCATCGTGATTTGCTCCTTTGGTTTTTAGGAAGAGTACCGCTGCGTCCAAGTGTTTTAGTTATATGGGGCAGCTCTTTCTTGTTATGTCGGCGAAAATGTATAGCACGCTGACTGTTGTTGGCGATATGGGTATAAACATCCTTTTCGGAACTTTTTCACCATGTCGCTTTTTGGTATTTCCATGTCGCAAATCACGCCCCGGTTTAAGGGCCGTGCAACACCAGCGCTGTTTCTTTCACCGTAACGAACCTGTAACTACCGATTCCGGTTGGGGAAACTCCCTGGTAACCAATGCCGCTGTTGTTATTTGTCGCGTACACCTGTCGATGCAGATGTCGTGCCGACTTGGCGTGAAAGGAATGCAACAAGCGTGCTCAAAATTCGCAACGCTTCATGAAATTTTCACAAAACCTGCTACCGGGGGTCGGAAAGTGCCGTAAACACGGGGCGGGAGCCGCCTGACGGGGTATCACAGTCAAGAATCATTAAAATTTGAAAAGCTGTCATGAAAGTCAATGTGTTACCGCAACTTGTTCATGCAGCGTCACCTTTGGGGTGGCAAGTGTGGTGCGAGGTGTATGGGCGGCCTCATTTTGGTGCGAAAAGTAGCGCTGTGTTACCGGGAACGTGCAGGGTATCCTTGCAGGCCTGTTTTCCGCGTGACGCGGGTTGGTTCTGCCTGAAGGAGATTTGCCGTGTTCGTCCTCGATTCGCGTTTGCAGCAGGATTCGCTGGTGCTGGGGGAATTTGCGCTGTGCCAGTTGCTGCTGAGCAAGGATGCCAACTATCCATGGTTCATCCTGGTGCCCAAGCGCGCCGGTATCAGCGAACTGTTCGAGCTCGATGCTGCGGAGCAGCAGCAGTTGTGGCAGGAAACCACCAGCCTGGCCGAAGCGCTGAAAGCCAGCTACAGCGCCGACAAGATGAACGTGGCCACCCTGGGCAATGTGGTCAGCCAGTTGCACATGCACGTGATCGTGCGCCAGCGCGACGACGCCGCCTGGCCGGCACCGGTGTGGGGCAAGTGCCCGGCGGTGGCCTACACCGACGACCAGGTGCAAGCCATTCGCCAGCGCCTGCGCGGGCTGCAGCTCGCCGGCTACCAGGAGGCCTGACATGTCGCTTGAATCGCGAGTGGTCGAACTGGAAACACGCCAGGCGTTCCAGGATGACACCATCCAGGCGCTGAATGACGTGGTGGTCGAGCAGGGGCGGGTGATCGAGCGGCTGCAGTTGCAGATGGCCGAGCTGATCAAGCGTTACGAAGAGATGGTTGGCCAGTACGGCAGCGAAGGGGAAGAGGCGCCACCGCCTCATTATTGATACCTGAACCCCTGCAGGAGCGGGCATGCCCGCTCCTGCAGGGGGGGCTGCAAGTTGGATCAGCGGCGGGTTACCGCAACCACATCCTCGGCCTGCAGGCCCTTGTCGCGGTGCATCACGGAAAACTCCACGCGCTGGCCTTCCACCAGGATGCGGTGGCCTTCGCCGCGAATGGCGCGAAAGTGCACGAAGATATCATCGCCCGAGTCGCGGGAGATGAAGCCGAAGCCTTTGGACGTGTTGAACCACTTCACGGTACCGGTATCACGATTGCCGGCGTCCTGCGCCGCGTGCTGGCTGGCGCGTGCCTTGCGCGGGATGCGGGCAAAGCCCACGGCCAGGTGCACGGCCACGGCCAGCGCCGCGCAGACCAGTGCGGCCAGGTTGCCCATTTCCGGGCGGGCCAGCAGTGTCAGGGTCTGCAGCACCACGGCCACCACCAGCAGGGCACAGGCCAGGTGCTGCAACTGCTGCCGCGCGCCGCGGTAGTACAGTGGCACGACCGGGGCCAGCACCAGGTTGAGCAGGCCGAGCAGGGCAAGGTAGACCGCGTCGGGTTGTTGCAGGAAGGGGGTCGCATCGGTTTTCAGGCTGGGTATGAGCGATAGCAGCAAGGCTGCCACGCCCGTCACCAGATGGACGATCTTGAACATGGGGTTGGCTCACAGTTGATAAGGCCGATCACAGGAAGAGCTGGCAGCACGGTGCGCATGAGGTGTAGAGCGCGAACACGTGGCAGGCCAGCCTATGCACCCGGCAATGACAATCCGCACGGGTGGCACCATGCCTATTTAACAGTAAAGCCGCAGGCTACTCAAACCGCAGGCCGCGACGGGCGATGTGTTGCGCCATGTCACATGCGGCGTGTACCAAGTGTTGCTACAGTGGTCGTCACCTGCTTGGGTCTCAAGCCTTATGGAAAGGGGAACTTCATGGCAATCGATATCGGTATCAGTGAAGAAGATCGCAAGTCCATCGTCGATGGATTGTCCCGCCTGTTGTCGGATACCTACGTGCTGTATCTGAAAACCCATAACTTCCACTGGAACGTCACCGGTCCGTCGTTCCGCACCCTGCACCTGATGTTCGAAGAGCAGTACAACGAACTGGCGCTGGCGGTCGACTCGATCGCCGAGCGCATCCGCGCCCTGGGCTTTCCGGCACCGGGGGCCTATGCATTCTATGCGCGGCACTCCTCGATCAAGGAGGAAGAAGGGGTGCCGCCTGCCGACGAGATGATCCGCCAGCTGGTCCAGGGCCAGGAAGCCGTGGTGCGTACCGCGCGCAGCATCTTCCCGGTGGTGGACAAGGTCAGTGACGAGCCGACCGCCGACCTGCTGACCCAGCGCATGCAGGTGCACGAGAAAACCGCCTGGATGCTGCGGGTGCTGCTCGACGGCAAGTAGATACCCAACGCTGAACCGGCCCTTGTAGGAGCGGCCTTGTGTCGCGATGGGCTGCGCAGCAGCCCCGGCAATTTGTGCAATTGCACTCAAACCCTGGGGCTGCTTCGCAGCCCATCGCGACACAAGGCCGCTCCTACAGGTCCTGCGCAATTTTGTGCTGGAAGATTTTGCCGCTGCTTTAAGCTCGCCCATCAGCGCTTCATAGGCCACCTGGTACCTGTGACGAGGAAGTGTGGCGCATGATGCAAGCAAGCAAACGTGTGGCTGGCCAGGGGCGTTGGCCGGGTAAACAGTGCATCGACCCGTTCAAGGCGGATTTCGACATGTTGCAGACCCAGCCGGTGTCACGCTCGGTGCGGCTCAACGGCTTTTCCACCTGCCTGCGGCTGGAGGCCGTCTACTGGGGCATCCTGGAGCGCATCGCCGCGGCCAACCGCTGCTCGGTCAGCGCGGTGCTGTCCTACGTGGATCGCGAGGTGCACCTGCGCCAGGGCGGGGTGCGCAACTTCAGCGGGCTGATCCGGGTGATCTGTGTCGCCTGGCTGCAGGACCCGCCAAGTGTGCGCTGATCGCCTGGCGGGCTGCGCAGTGCTTGTTAACCATATATAATCCCGCTTTTTGCTGCCCCGGCAGCCAGCGTTGTGGTTGACGAGAGACACCCATGCCCCTTTATGACTATCAATGTGCATCCTGCGAGCACCGCATGGAAGTGCTGCAGAAGATCAGCGCCGCGCCGCTGACCGATTGCCCGGCCTGCCAGGCGCCGGCGCTGAAGAAGCTGCTGTCGGTGCCAGGCTTCCGCCTGAGCGGTAACGGTTGGTACGAAACCGACTTCAAGACCGGGGCGAAAAAGAATCTGGCAGGCGGCGACAAGGCCGACTGAGTTGAATGCTGTGACCGGGTCTTGCAGTATTAGCCCTCTCCGGGCGGCCAAGGCCTCCACCGAATACACGAATCACGAGAAGCGAAACCACCATCATGATGCGCAGCCATTATTGCGGCCAACTGAACGAGAGCCTGGACGGCCAGGAAGTCACCCTTTGCGGCTGGGTCCATCGTCGCCGCGACCACGGCGGGGTGATCTTCCTCGACATCCGTGACCGCGAAGGCATGGCCCAGGTCGTGTTCGACCCTGATCGCGCCGAAACCTTCGCCGCTGCCGACCGCGTGCGCAGCGAATACGTCGTGCAGATCACCGGCAAGGTCCGCAAGCGCCCTGAAGGTGCGGTGAATGCCAACATGGCTTCCGGCGCCATCGAGATCCTCGGCTACCAGCTGAACGTGCTCAACGAAGCGGAAACCCCGCCGTTCCCGCTGAACGAATACTCCGACGTCGGCGAGGAAACCCGCCTGCGCTACCGCTTCATCGACCTGCGTCGCCCGGAAATGGCCGACAAGCTGCGCCTGCGTTCGCGCATCACCAGCAGCATCCGTCGCTTCCTCGACGAGAATGGCTTCCTCGACGTCGAGACGCCGATCCTGACCCGTGCCACCCCGGAAGGCGCCCGTGACTACCTGGTGCCTAGCCGTACCCACGCCGGTAGCTTCTTCGCCCTGCCGCAGTCGCCGCAGCTGTTCAAGCAGCTGTTGATGGTCGCCGGCTTCGACCGCTACTACCAGATCGCCAAGTGCTTCCGTGACGAAGACCTGCGTGCCGACCGCCAGCCGGAATTCACCCAGATCGACATCGAGACCAGCTTCCTCGATGAAAGCGAGATCATGGGCCTGACCGAAAGCATGATCCGCAAGCTGTTCAAGGAAGTGCTGGATCTGGAATTCGGCGAATTCCCGCACATGACCTTCGAAGAGGCCATGCGCCGCTACGGTTCCGACAAGCCGGACCTGCGTATTCCGTTGGAACTGGTCGACGTTGCCGACCAGCTCAAGGATGTCGACTTCAAGGTGTTCGCCGGCCCGGCCAACGATCCGAAGTGCCGCGTTACCGCCCTGCGCCTGCCAGGCGGCGCCAGCATGCCGCGCAGCAAGATCGACGAGTACACCAAGTTCGTCGGCATCTACGGTGCCAAGGGCCTGGCCTACATCAAGGTCAACGAGCGCGCCAAGGGCGTCGAAGGCCTGCAGTCGCCGATCGTCAAGAACATCCCCGAGGCCAACCTCAACACCATCCTCGACCGCGTTGGCGCCGTTGACGGCGACATCGTGTTCTTCGGTGCCGACAAGTTCAAGGTGGTCAGCGAAGCCCTGGGCGCGCTGCGTATCCGCCTGGGTCACGACTTCGAGCTGCTGACCTGCGAGTGGGCACCGATGTGGGTGGTCGACTTCCCGATGTTCGAAGAGAACGAGGACGGCAGCTTCACCGCGCTGCACCACCCGTTCACCGCACCGAAGTGCACCCCGGAAGAGCTCGAGGCCAACCCAGCCGTGGCCCTGTCCCGTGCCTACGACATGGTCCTGAACGGTACCGAACTGGGTGGCGGTTCGATCCGTATCCACCGCAAAGAGATGCAGCAGGCCGTGTTCCGCCTGCTGGGCATCGAGGCGGCAGAACAGGAAGAGAAGTTCGGCTTCCTGCTCGACGCCCTGAAGTTCGGTGCACCGCCTCACGGTGGTCTGGCCTTCGGTCTGGACCGCCTGGTCATGCTGATGACCGGCGCCCAGTCGATCCGTGAAGTGATCGCCTTCCCGAAAACCCAGAGCGCCGCGTGCGTCATGACCCAGGCCCCTGGCATGGTCGACGCCAAGGCCCTGCGCGAGCTGCACATCCGACTGCGCGAACAGACCAAGGTCGAGTAAGCAGTCCCCGGGCGCATCCACATGGATGCGCCTTTGCGTTTCGGCGCAGGCAATTTCCCGTCCCGCCCCGTACAGGGGCGGGGCTGTTTGTGATTCAAAGGATTCGGAGTCGTTATGGCTGGTCATTCCAAGTGGGCGAACATCAAGCACCGCAAAGAGCGCCAGGATGCCAAGAGAGGCAAGATCTTCACCAAGTGGATCCGCGAACTGACGGTCGCTGCCAAGCAGGGTGGTGCTGACCCGGCATCCAACCCGCGCCTGCGTTTGGCGCTGGACAAGGCCCTGGGCGCCAACATGAGCCGCGACATCATCGATCGTGCCGTGGCCCGTGGTGCCGGCACCAACGAAAGCGACAACGTCGAAGAGCTCAGCTACGAAGGTTACGGCCCGGGTGGCGTGGCGATCATGGTCGAGGCCATGACAGACAACCGCAACCGTACCGCCGCTGCCGTGCGTCATGCCTTCACCAAGTGTGGTGGCAACCTGGGCACCGACGGTTCGGTGGCCTACCTGTTCGAGCGCAAGGGGCAGATCAGCTTTGCCCCGGGCGTGGAAGAAGATGCGCTGATGGAAGCGGCGATGGAAGCCGATGCCGATGACGTGGTGGCCAACGACGACGGCTCGTTCGACGTGTTCACCTCGTTCAACAGCTTCTACGCCGTGCGCAATGCCCTGGAAGAGGCGGGCTTCAAGGCCGCTGACGCGGAAATCGTCATGCAGCCGACCACCAGCGCCGAACTCGACCAGGACGGTGCCGAGAAAGTACTCAAGCTGATCGACATGCTCGAAGACCTGGATGACGTGCAGAACGTCTACTCCAATGCCCAGATTTCCGATGAGATCATGGAAAACCTCGGCTAAGGTGTCCTGAGCATTCGGGCCAGGCAGGTAGCTTTATTGGGGCTGCTGTGCAGCCCATCGCCGGCAAGCCAGCTCCCACAGGTACAGTGCAGTCCTTAAGTCTTGCGCTGCACCTGTGGTCACTGGTAAGGCTGCAATTGGGGCTGCTGTGCAGCCCATCGCCGGCAAGCCAGCTCCCACAGGTACAGTGCCACCCTCAAGCCTTGCACTGTACCTGTGGGAGCTGGCTTGCCGGCGATGGGCCGCGCAGCGGCCCCAATGGTGTTAAAACATGAGCTTTGTACGACGGGCACTATGACTCTGATTCTTGGTATCGACCCCGGCTCGCGCATCACCGGCTATGGCGTGGTACGCCAGACCGCCCGTGGTTGCGAGTACGTGGCGTCGGGCTGCATTCGCACCGGCAGCGGCGAGCTGCACGAGCGGTTGCAGATCGTTTTTCGTGGCGTGGGTGAAATCATCGCCCAGCACGGCCCGGTAACCATGGGCATCGAACGGGTGTTCATGGCCCGTAACGCCGACTCGGCGCTCAAGCTCGGCCAGGCCCGTGGCGCAGCCATCGTCGCCGCCGCCGAAGCCGGCCTGGAAATCGCCGAATACAGCGCCACCCAGGTCAAGCAGGCGGTAGCCGGTACCGGTGGGGCCAACAAGGAGCAGGTGATGATGATGGTCATGCACCTGCTGAAACTGACGCAGAAGCCGCAGATCGACGCCTCCGACGCCCTGGCCATCGCCCTGTGCCACGCCCATACCCGCTCCAGCCTGGTGCCGCATGGCCTGGCCACGGCACGGCGACGCGGCGGGCGCTTGCGTCTGTAGGCGCTTCATGCGCTGATACACATTTTGTTCGGGTGATGCGTTCACCCGCTGCATTTGCTGATAGGGTTGAGCGGTCTTTGACCGGCTCCCCGAGAGGAAGGATCGGAACGTGATTGGACGTTTGCGCGGCACCCTGGCGGAAAAACAGCCGCCGCACCTGATTATCGACGTCAACGGCGTAGGTTACGAACTGGAAGTTCCCATGACCACGCTGTACCGTCTGCCCAAGGTGGGCGAACCCGTAACCGTGCACACCCACTTGGTGGTGCGCGAGGATGCTCACCTGCTCTACGGTTTTGCCGAAAAGCGCGAGCGCGAACTGTTCCGCGAACTCATCCGCCTGAATGGCGTAGGGCCGAAGCTGGCCCTGGCGCTGATGTCCGGGCTGGAAGTGGACGAGCTGGTGCGCTGCGTGCAGGCTCAGGACACCTCGGCCCTGGTGCGCGTGCCCGGTGTTGGCAAGAAAACCGCCGAACGCCTGCTGGTCGAGCTCAAGGACCGCTTCAAGGCTTGGGAAACGTCCCCGGCCATGTTCACCCTGGTCTCCGACGGGCCGCTGCCGGTCGCCAGCGCATCCACGGCCGAAGCCGATGCCGTCAGCGCCCTGGTTTCGCTGGGCTACAAGCCGCAGGAAGCCAGCAAGGCGATCGCCGCGATCAAGGACAAGACCCGCCTGAGCAGTGAGGAGCTGATCCGCCGCAGCCTGAAAGGGATGATTACCAAGTGATCGAAGCCGACCGCCTGATCGCCGCCAGTGGCCGCGACCGTGAAGAAGTCCAGGACCGTGCGATCCGCCCGCTGCGGCTGGACGAGTACATCGGCCAGCCGGTGGTGCGCGAGCAGATGGCGCTGTTCATCCAGGCCGCCCGTGGCCGCAGCGAGTCGCTTGACCATACGCTGATCTTCGGCCCGCCCGGCCTGGGCAAGACCACCCTGGCCAACATCATCGCCCAGGAAATGGGCGTGTCGGTCAAGAGTACCTCGGGGCCCATCCTCGAGCGCCCGGGCGACCTCGCGGCCATGCTGACCAACCTCGAACCGCACGATGTGCTGTTCATCGACGAGATCCACCGGTTGTCACCGGTCGTCGAAGAGGTGCTGTACCCGGCGATGGAGGACTTCCAGCTCGACATCATGATCGGCGAAGGGCCTGCGGCCCGCTCGATCAAGCTCGACCTGCCGCCGTTCACCCTGGTTGGTGCCACCACCCGTGCCGGCATGCTCACCAACCCGCTGCGCGACCGTTTCGGTATCGTCCAGCGCCTGGAGTTCTACAGCGACAAGGACCTGGCGACCATCGTCAGCCGTTCGGCCGGCATCCTCGGCCTGGCCATCGAAGACCTGGGTGCCTACGAGATCGCCCGCCGCGCCCGCGGCACGCCACGTATCGCCAACCGCCTGCTGCGCCGCGTGCGCGACTACGCCGAAGTGCGCGGCAAGGGCCAGATCACCAAGGCCGTTGCCGACATGGCGCTCAACCTGCTGGACGTCGACGAGCGCGGTTTCGACCACTCCGACCGCCGCCTGCTGCTGACCATGATCGAGAAGTTCGACGGTGGCCCGGTCGGCGTGGACAACCTGGCCGCGGCCATCAGTGAAGAGCGCCACACCATCGAGGATGTGCTCGAGCCGTACCTGATCCAGCAAGGCTACATCATGCGCACGCCGCGCGGCCGCGTGGTCACCCGGCATGCCTACCTGCACTTTGGCCTGAACGTGCCCGGGCGCCTGGGGGAGGGTGGGGATTTTTCCGAAGCGGGCGATGAGTGACAGATCGAAAACGGCTTTTCGTGGTCCTACCGCTGGCATGCCGAGGGTGCGCTGGCAATAAGACATTAATGAAGAAAAAACAGTTGCCACAGCGGATTGGCAAGCTGAGGAGTAAGCACTAGAGTATGCGCGCGCAAAATGGCCTGGAACCGTTCGCACACCGTTGTCGCGTCTATTACGAAGATACCGATGCCGGTGGCGTGGTGTATTACGTCAATTACCTGAAATTCATGGAGCGCGCGCGTACCGAGCGGCTGCGGCACCTGGGCTTTTCCCAGGCGCAGCTGGCCGAAGACAAACTGCTGTTCGTGGTCCACTCCAGCGAAGCGCGCTATCACGCGCCGGCGCGGCTGGACGACGAGCTGCGGGTCACCGCGCAAGTACTTGAACTCAATCGCGCCAGCCTGCGCTTCGTGCAGCAGGTCTGGCGGGAAAAGGATGAAACGCTGCTCTGCGAAGGGCAGTTCCTGGTGGCCGCCGTGCGCGCCGACACTTTCAAACCCCGAGCCATACCCCCGGAGCTGCGTGACGCCTTTGCGGCGGACGGCTCGGGTACTCAATCGAATGCAGGAGAATAAGCGTGGAAGCTAACGTCGTCGACCATACCTCCATGTGGAGTCTGGTCAGCAATGCCAGTGTGCTGGTACAGCTGGTAATGCTGACCCTGGTGGCCGCCTCGGTCACCTCATGGGTCATGATCTTCCAGCGCAGCACCATGCTGCGCGCCGGTCGTCGTGCGCTGGATGCCTTCGAGGAGCGCTTCTGGTCGGGCATCGACCTGTCCAAGCTGTACCGTCAGGCAGGCAGCAACCCAGACCCGGATTCCGGTGTCGAGCAGGTCTTCCGTGCCGGCTTCAAGGAATTCTCGCGCCTGCGCCAGCAGCCGGGCGTTGACCCGGACGCGGTCATGGAGGGTGTTGCCCGTGCCATGCGCGTAGCCATCTCGCGCGAGGAAGAAAAACTCGAGCAGAGCCTGCCGTTCCTGGCCACCGTCGGTTCGACCAGCCCGTACATCGGCCTGTTCGGTACCGTATGGGGCATCATGAACTCCTTCCGCGGCCTGGCCAGCGCCCAGCAGGCCACCCTGGCCACGGTTGCCCCGGGTATCGCCGAAGCGCTGATCGCCACCGCCATCGGCTTGTTCGCGGCAATCCCGGCGGTCATCGCCTACAACCGCTTCTCGGCCCGCAGCGAAGTGCTGATCGGCCGTTACTACACCTTCGCCGACGAGTTCCAGGCGATCCTGCACCGCAAAGTGCACACCAGCGAAGAGTAATCAGGTAGAAGCCCATGGCCCGAGTTCGCCACAAACGCAAGCCCGTCGCCGAGATGAACGTGGTGCCCTACATCGACGTGATGCTGGTACTGCTGGTCATCTTCATGGTGACGGCGCCCATGCTCAACCAGGGCGTGAAGGTAGACCTGCCCAAGGTTTCCAGTGAAGCCTTGCCGCAGGACAACAACGTCCAGATCCTCACCATCTCCATCAAGGCCGACAAGACCTACTACTGGAACCTCGGCAGCGAAGTCGATACCGACAAGCAGATGGACAAGGCCATGACCTTGCCTGCCATGACCGACGCGGTGACCAAGATCATTGCCGCCGGCCGTGACCAGGGCAAGCAGACCCAGGTGTTCATTCGTGGCGACAAGGCTGTCGACTATGGCGCGGTCATGGGTGCCATGGGCGGGTTGCAGAAGGCCGGTGTCGGTAACGTTGGCCTGATTACCGAGGCGCCCTGATGCAACAGCGAGAGCCATCCGCCTCGGAAAGCTACTTCTGGCCCAGTATCTGGGCCATCGGCCTGCATGTGCTGGTGTTCGCCCTGCTGTTCGTCAGTTTTGCCATGACGCCTGAGCTGCCGCCATCCAAGCCGATCGTCCAGGCTACCCTGTACCAGCTCAAGTCCAAGAGCCAGGCGACCACTCAGACCAATCAGAAGATTGCCGGGGAAGCGAAGAAAACCGCTTCGCGCCAGACCGAGGTCGAGCAGCTGGAACAGAAGAAGGTCGAGCAGGAGGCCGTGAAGGCCGCGGAACAAAAGAAAGCCGACGCCGCTCAAAAGGCCGAAGAGGCTCGCGAGGCCGCCGAAGCCAAAAAAGCCGAGGCAGCTGCCGAAGCCGCCGAGGCCAAGAAAGCCGCCGAAGCCAAGAAGGCCGAAGAGGCGAAGAAGGCTGCCGAGAAGCAGCAGGCCGACATCGCCAAGAAGAAGGCCGAGGAAGAAAAGAAAAAAGCCGAAGAAGAGGCCAAGAAAGAGGCCGCTGAAGAGGCGAAGAAACAAGCCGCCGAGGACGCCAAGAAAAAGGCGGCCGAAGAGGCCAAGAAGAAAGCAGCCGAGGACGCCAAGAAGAAAGCGGTAGCCGAGGAAGCGAAGAAGAAGGCAGCTGAAGAGGCCAAGAAAAAGGCCGCTGCAGATGCCCAGAAGAAAAAGGCACAGGAAGCGGCCCGCAAGGCGGCGGAAGACAAGAAAGCCCAGGCCCTGGCCGAGCTGTTGTCCGACACCACCGAACGGCAGCAGGCGCTGGCCGACGAGCAGGGTGACCAGGTGGCCGGCGACTTCGACGACCTGATCCGCATGCGCGCGGCCGAGGGCTGGGCACGTCCGCCTTCCGCGCGCAAGGGCATGACGGTGGTCCTGCAGATCAACATGTTGCCGGACGGTACCATCACCAGCGTCAGCGTGGCCCGGTCCAGTGGTGACGGCCCGTACGACAGCTCGGCGGTGGCAGCAGTGAAGAACATCGGTCGTCTGACCGAGATGCAGGGTATGAAGCCGAGCGATTTCAACCAATATCGTTCGTTCAAGATGACATTTACACCTGAGGATCTAGCGTTGTGATTAAACGTCTGAGAGGACTGCTGGTCATGCTGTGCTGCGTGGCAGGCATGGCCGTGGCAGAGGAAAAGAACATCCTGGTCACCAGCGGCAGCGACCGGGCCACGCCCATCGCGGTAGTGCCGTTCGGTCTGCAGGGCGGCAGCGTGCTGCCGGAAGACATGGCCGACATCATCGGCAACGACCTGCGCAACTCCGGCTACTACTCGCCGATTCCGCGGCAGAACATGATCAGCCAGCCGTCGCAGGCCAGCGAAGTGATCTTCCGTGACTGGAAAGCGCTGGGCGCGCAGTACGTGATGGTCGGCAGCATCGTGCCGTCGGGCGGTCGCCTGCAGGTGCAGTACGCGCTGTTCAACGTCGCCACCGAGCAGCAGGTGCTGACCGGTAGCGTGGCGGGCAGCGTCGACCAACTGCGCGACATGGCGCACTACATTGCCGACCAGTCGTTCGAGAAGCTCACCGGCATCAAGGGTGCGTTCTCCACCCGCATGCTGTACGTGACGGCCGAGCGCTTCTCCACCAACAACACCCGCTATACCCTGCAGCGTTCGGACTACGACGGCGCACGTGCGGTTACCCTGCTGCAATCGCGTGAACCGATCCTGTCGCCACGCTTTGCTCCGGATGGCAAGCGCATCGCCTACGTTTCGTTCGAGCAGAAGCGCCCGCGCATCTTCGTACAGCATATCGATACCGGTCGCCGCGAGCAGGTTACCAACTTCGAAGGCCTGAACGGTGCGCCAGCCTGGTCGCCGGATGGTACGCGCCTGGCGTTCGTGCTGTCGAAGGACGGCAACCCAGACATCTACGTGATGAACGTGGCTTCGCGCCAGATCAGCCGTGTCACCGCCGGCCCGGGTATCAACACCGAGCCGTTCTGGGGCAAGGATGGCAACACCCTGTACTTCACCTCCGACCGTGGCGGCAAGCCGCAGATCTACAAGCAGTCGGTCGGTGGCGGTGGTGCCGAGCGTGTAACTTTCGTGGGTAACTACAACGCCAACCCGAAACTGTCGGCGGACGAAAAGACCCTGGTGATGATCCATCGCCAGCAGGGCTTCACCAACTTCAAAGTTGCGGCCCAGGATTTGCAACGCGGAAGTGTAAAGATTCTCTCGGAAACGAGTCTTGATGAGTCTCCCACTGTTGCGCCAAACGGCACCATGCTAATCTACGCCACCCGCCAGCAGGGCCGGGGAGTCTTGATGCTCGTGTCGCTTAATGGCCGCGTGAGGCTCCCACTTCCTACCGCTCAAGGCGAAGTCAGAGAACCGTCCTGGTCCCCTTACCTGAACTGATTGCGGCGTAATACTTTTGCTTAACACACTGGGGTTTCATTAGGAGTTTCACGATGGAAATGCTGAAGTTTGGTAAATTTGCTGCGCTGGCTCTGGCCATGGCCGTAGCTGTAGGTTGCTCCTCGAAGGGCGGTGACAACGCAGGCGAAGGCGCTGCTGTAGATCCGAACGCTGGCTACGGTGCCAACACTGGTGCTGTTGACGGCTCCCTGAGCGAAGAAGCTGCCCTGCGCGCAATCACCACCTTCTACTTCGAATACGACAGCTCGGACCTGAAGCCAGAAGCCATGCGCGCTCTGGACGTTCACGCCAAGGACCTGAAAGCCAACGGCAACCGCGTTGTCCTGGAAGGCAACACCGACGAGCGCGGCACCCGCGAGTACAACATGGCTCTGGGTGAGCGTCGTGCCAAGGCCGTTCAGCGCTACCTGGTTCTGCAGGGCGTTTCCCCTGCTCAGCTGGAACTGGTCTCCTACGGTGAAGAGCGTCCGGTTGCCACTGGCAACGACGAGCAGTCCTGGGCTCAGAACCGTCGCGTAGAACTGCGTAAGTAAGTTCTTATGCGTATGTGCCGCCGTGTAGTAACCGTCCTCGCACTCAGCCTGCCGCTCGCGGCCTGGGCTGAGGTCCCTGTAGTTGATGACAACGCAGGCAGCTATCCGCCTGCGGGTTATGGCACGAGCGGCGCCTATGCCGGGTCAGGGGCTTCGGCCCCTGCCTCTGCACAGGGCCAGCTGTTCATGCAGCTGCAACAGATGCAGGATCAGCTTTCCCGCCAGCAAGGCATCATCGAAGAGCTGCAGAACGATGTGTCGCGCATGAAGCAGGAAAACCTGGAGCGTTACCAGGACCTGGACCGTCGCATCAACAGTGGCGCCGCGCCTGCCGCGACCCCTGACAATTCCTCCGGTGGTGGTGCATCCAATGCCGCCCCCGATGCAGCAGCAGGTGCTGCTGCTCAACAACCGGCCGCCAGTAGCGAGCCCGGTGATCCGGCGAAAGAAAAGCTCTACTACGATGCCGCTTTCGACCTGATCAAGCAGAAAGACTTCGACAAGGCCAGCCAGGCGTTCAACGCCTTCCTGCGCAAGTACCCCAACAGCCAGTACGCCGGCAATGCCCAGTACTGGTTGGGTGAAGTGAACCTGGCCAAGGGCGACCTGCCGGCTGCCAGCCAGGCCTTCGCCCAGGTCAGCCAGAAGTATCCGAAGCACAGCAAGGTGCCGGATTCGCTGTACAAGCTGGCCGACGTCGAGCGCCGCATGGGCCACACCGACAAGGTCAAGGGTATCCTGCAGCAGGTCATCACCCAGTACCCCGGCACCTCGGCCGCGCAACTGGCTCAGCGTGACCTGCAGAAGCTCTGAGCAGTACCGCTTGAAAGAAACCCGCGCCTGTCGCGGGTTTTTTCGTTAGAATCACTCCCCTTTTTTCGTAAACACGCTGCTGCGGATAACGCTATGTCGAGTCCGCGACAGTGCCTGACGGAGGCGGGCAGCCTGTTTAGCTGTCACGCCCGTGGCGAGCATGCAAGACACATTACGCATCACCGAAGTCTTTTACTCCTTGCAGGGTGAAACGCGAACGGCTGGGTTGCCCACGGTATTCGTGCGCCTCACCGGTTGCCCCCTGCGCTGCCAGTACTGTGACAGTGCCTATGCCTTCAGTGGCGGTACCGTCCGCACCCTCGATTCGATCCTTGAGCAGGTCGCCGGCTTCAAGCCGCGCTACGTCTGCGTCACCGGTGGCGAGCCATTGGCCCAGCCCAACGCCTTGCCGTTGTTGCAGCGCCTGTGTGATGCCGGTTACGAGGTGTCGCTGGAAACCAGCGGCGCGCTGGATATTGCCGGCACCGACACCCGCGTCAGCCGCGTGGTCGACCTGAAGACCCCTGGCTCCGAAGAGTCGCACCGTAACCGCTACGAGAACATCGAGCAGCTGACCCGCAACGACCAGGTCAAGTTCGTCATCTGTTCCCGCGAGGACTACGACTGGGCGGTCTCCAAACTGATCCAGTACAACCTGGCCGAGCGTGCCGGCGAGGTGCTGTTCTCGCCCAGCCACCACCAGGTGAACGCCAGCGAGCTGGCGGACTGGATCGTTGCCGACAACCTGCCCGTACGCTTCCAGCTGCAGCTGCACAAGCTGCTGTGGAACGACGAACCCGGACGTTGATTGAGGAGCAAGCACACATGACCGACAAACGCGCAGTAATCCTGTTGTCCGGTGGCCTGGACTCGGCCACCGTGGTCGCCATGGCCAAGGCCGAAGGCTACAGCTGCTACACCATGAGTTTCGACTACGGCCAGCGCCACCGCGCCGAACTGAACGCCGCCGCCCGCGTTGCCCGCGACCTGGGCGTGGTCGAGCACAAGGTAATTGGCCTGAACCTGGACGGCATCGGCGGCTCGGCATTGACCGACAGCAGCATCGACGTGCCGGAAACCCCGGGTGAAGGCATCCCGGTCACCTACGTGCCGGCGCGCAACACCGTGTTCCTGTCCCTGGCCCTGGGCTGGGCAGAGGTGCTGGAAGCCCGTGACATCTTCATTGGTGTGAATGCCGTGGATTACTCCGGCTACCCCGATTGCCGCCCCGAGTTCGTCGAAGCCTTCGAGCGCATGGCCAACCTGGCGACCAAGGCTGGCGTCGAAGGGCAGGGCTTCCGCATCCAGGCGCCGCTGCAGAACATGAGCAAGGCGCAGATCGTGCAGGCCGGTATGGCTCGCGGCGTGGATTACAGCCTGACCGTTTCCTGCTACCAGGCCGACGATGACGGCCGTGCCTGCGGCAAATGCGACAGTTGCCGCCTGCGTGCCGACGGCTTCAAGGCCGCCGGAGTCGAAGACCCGACGCGGTATTTTTGAAAAAAGTTTGATGGGGTGTTGATTTCCCGTTAGAAATCAGTATTATACGCGCCATCCAACGGGTCGTTAGCTCAGTTGGTAGAGCAGTTGGCTTTTAACCAATTGGTCGTAGGTTCGAATCCTACACGACCCACCATACGCAGTACGTCAAAGCCCGCTACCGGCAACGGTCGCGGGCTTTTTCGTTTTCGGCTGCTTGTTCTGGCCTCATCGCCGGCAAGCCAGCTCCCACAGGGCTTGCGCATGACTCGAGGCTAATGCGGTCGAGGTGGGAGCTGGCTTGCCGGCGAAAGGGGCGCAAAGCGCCCCCAGGCTTATTCAGCCCACTCTGGATCCCCGGTAAATACCACGGTTAGCCAACGGTCCGGCCCTTCACCACCCACGGCATCACCGATCTCGTTGCGCCACGCATCCCATTCATCGATGGTTTTTGCGGCCATGGCCTTCGGCACGATGAAATACAGTTCGATCTCCCGCGAGCGCCCGACCTTGGCCACATAGGCGCGGTACGACTGCAACCCATGGCGTGCGACAAAGGCCTTGGCGACTTCATCCACGTGCAGCTTGAGGTCGCCAGGGGTCACCAGGAAAATTTCCGAAAGGGCCTGGCGCACCACCGACATCGGCAACGGCACGATCACCAGGCAGACCAGCGCCAGCACCGCCGGGTCGATATACGGCGACACCCACTCCAACGATGTGCCCTGCACCGCATAGCCAAAGCAGAAGGCGATCAGCAGCGCGGCGGTGATGCTGGCCGACATCACCCAGCCCTTGACGTCCATGCGCACGAAATCCGAGCCGAGCTTGCGGTTGGCGCGGGCCTCGACAATGGCGATGGTCACGCAGGCGATCACGGTCAGTACCGCGTAGACCATGGCGATGCCGAACTCCAGGTGACGCCCGCCTTGCAGCAGGCTGCTGACGGCGTTGATCAGCGCATAGATGGCCACGCCGCTGAGCAGGATGCCGTTGAGCGCCAGCACCATCGGCTCCAGGTGCCAGAAGCCCATGGTGAAGCGCTCGCGCAACTTGCGTGACATCTGCACGCTGGTGGTGTGCGCGGTAATCAGCCTGACCACCACCAGCGACAGCCCGCTCATGCTGGCATCGACCAGCGAATAGACGCCGTCGAAGACGATGGAGAACGAGCCGGAGGCCAGGCCGAAGGCGATGCCGATGATGGCGATGAACAGGGTGACGGCGATCGAGGTGCGTAACAGGCCCTGTTCGCTGGTGATGTCGAAGAAGGAAGATCTGGTTGGGGTTTGCATGATTGTGCTCGGTAAATAGCCCTGCTGCTATGTTGTATGTGCTGGCCTCTTCGCGGGTAAACCCGCTCCCACAGGGTTATGCTCCGACCTTGAAGGCAGCGCCGGACCTTGTGGGAGCGGGTTCACCCGCGAAGAGGCCCTGACAGGTTAGACGCGGAACTGCTCCATCAGCGCCTGCTGCTGGTTGGCCAGCCGGTTCAGGGCCTGGCTGATCCGCGCTGACTCATCGGCCTGGCCTGCCAGCGATTCGGTCACATCGCGAATGCCGGCCACATTGCGGTTCACCTCTTCGGCTACGGCGCTCTGCTCTTCAGCCGCCGAGGCAATCTGCAGGTTCATGTCGCTGATCACCGCCACTGCCTCGCCAATACGTTGTAGCGCCGGCAGCGCCTGTTCCATCCGCGCGGCGCTATCCTGGGCCTGGCGCTGGCCTTCGTGCATGGCGCCCACCACATCCTGGGTGCCTTGCTGCAAGCCTTCGATGACCTGGCGAATTTCCTCCACCGACACCTGGGTACGCTGGGCCAGGCCACGCACTTCATCGGCCACCACGGCAAAACCACGCCCGGCTTCGCCTGCGCGGGCGGCTTCGATGGCGGCGTTGAGCGCCAGCAGGTTGGTTTGCTCGGCAATGGTGCGGATCACTTCCAGCACCGAACCGATTTGCCCGCTGCGGCCCTCCAGCGCGCGTGCCTCGCCCATGGCGGTGTTCATGCCGGCGGCCAGGCGGTCGATGCCCTGGCGGGTGCTGTCGATCAGTTGCAGGCCCTCGCGGCTGGCTTGGTCGGCAGCGCGTGCGGCCTGGGCCGCCTGCGAAGCGTTATGGGCGACATCCAGAGCGGTGGCGCTCATTTCATTGGCGGCGGTGGCCACCTGTTCGATTTCGCGGTGCTGTTGCTGCATGCCGTTGCTGGTCTGGCTGGCGATGGCTGCCGACTGGTCGGCGGTTCCGCGGGCTTCCTGCAGTGAGCCTTTGACTTGGGCTATGACCGGCTGCAGCTTGTCGAGAAAGCGGTTGAACCAACCGGTAAGCTTGCCCAGTTCGTCCTGGCGGGCGTAGTCCAGGCGGCGGGTAAGGTCGCCTTCGCCGCTGGCGATGTCTTCCAGGCGCGCGGCTACGGCCAGGATTGGCCGGGTCACCCCGCGCGCGGTCAGCCACACCAGCAGCAAACCGACTACCGCAGCGCCCAGGCCAACCAGCAGGCTGGTGAGGTTGGCGCTGTGGTTGTGCGCATCCAGGCGCTGGTTGAGGGCGACGGCAGGCGCCTGCAGCACGCTTTCCGGCAGTTCCAGCAATACCTGCCAAGGGGCGGCATCAGGGATTGGCGTGAACGGGTGGGCAACACGCAGCAGGCCGTCGGCTACCGCCTTGTCCATGGGCTCGCCGAGCTTGCTGTCGTCGCGGCTGTTGCCGGCCAGCAGGCCGGCCGCGCTGGCGATACTGACCTGGCCCTGGCCATCGAACAGCTCCCGGCGGCCGTCAAGGCTCAGCTGTTGCAGGTTGGCCAGGCCGATGTCCAGGCCGACCACGCCGACCACCTTGCCGTGCTCCAGCAGCGGCAGGGCGATGCTGGTCATCAGCACCTGGCGGCCATTCACTTCGTCGAGGTATGGCTCGAGCATGCAGGTTCTGGCAGTGTCCTGCGGGCAGGTCAGCCAGCGGTTCTTCGCCACACCGTTGCTGCCGATGCTGGCGTCACCGAGCATCGATTCCGGCATGGCTTCAAGCTCCAGGGTGCCTGGGCGGGGTTGTGACCAGTACAGCGAGAAGCGCCCGCTCTCATTGCTGCCCATTGCATCCTGGCCGAGGTACTGGCTGTCCGGGTCCAGGGCGTTGGGCTGGAACACCAGGTACAGGCCGATCACATCCGGGTTGCCGGCCAGGCTGGCGCGGGCCTGGCGCGTCAGTTCGGCGCGCAGGTCGTTGCCGCCACGGGCCTTGAGCACCTGCACCAGGCGGGCAAAGCCATTGCCGTACTGGTAGGCGTCCATGAAATAGCGCTGGATGCGCAGGGCCTGGGTTTCGGCATGGGCCTGCAGGCGCAGGCGTGCGCTGCTGTCGAGCATTTCGGTGTTGGCCTGGTTGACCAATGCCGCGCTGCGCCGCGCCTGGGCCAGCGATGTGGTTACCAGCAGGGCGACAATGGCCAGCAGGCACAGGCCGGCGAGCAGGGTGATCTTCCACTGGATGGAGAGGCGACGCAGCGGCATGAGGGCTTTCCTTTTCGATCAAATGCAACGCCCGCGATCAGGCGCGGGCGTTGTCGGCAGCGTGGGTCATTCAGCGATGTAGTTGGGCGGGGAGTCCCTGAAGGCTTTGGTCAGCCAGGCCAGGTACAGCAGGCCGAGCAGTGCCCAGACGCCACCGAACAGCAGCGAGTGTGCGTTCAGGTCCAGCCACAGCGAGACGATGATGCAGAAGCCGATGGTGGGTGCCACCAGGTATGTCAGCTGGTTGGCCAGGCCCTGGCGCTTGCCTTCGCGCAGGTAGCAGTGGTTGATCACCGACAGGTTGACGAAGCTGAACGCGACCAGCGCACCGAAGTTGATGATCGAGGTGGCGGTGACCAGGTCGAAGAAGATCGCCGACAGCGAAATCAGCCCCACCACCGCGATGTTCAGCACCGGCGTCTTGTAGCGCGAGTGCAGGCGGGCGAACAGGCTGGCCGGGATCACGTTGTCGCGGCCCATCACGTACAGCAGGCGCGACACGCTGGTCTGCGAGGCCAGGCCCGAGGCGATGGTGTTGATCACGGTGCAGGCTATGAAGATCGACTGGAACAGCTTGCCGCCGACGTACAGGGCGATTTCCGGCAGTGCCGCTTCCTGGTCGTGGAAGCGGGACATGGTCGGGAAGTAGGCCTGGATGAAGTACGACACGGTGATGAACACCAGGCCGCCAATCAGGGCGGTGAGGAAGATCGCGCGAGGGATGGTCTTGCCCGGGTCGCGGGTTTCTTCGGACAGGCAGGTGACCGCGTCGAAGCCGAGGAACGAGAAGCACAGGATGGTCGCACCGGCGGCCAGGGCGCTGAGCTGGGTCTGGTCGTCGGCGAACGGCAGCAGGCTCCAGGCGGTACCCAGCCCTTCACCCTGGTCCAGGCCGCGCACGCACAGGTAAATGAACACGGCGATGATCGCCACCTGCACGGCCACGAACAGCAGGTTGAAGTGCGCCACCAGGTTCACGCTGCGCATGTTGATCAGGCTGATCAGGGTGACGAAGCCAGCCACCCACATCCACTCCGGTACTTCCGGGAACATGGCCGAAAGGTACAGCTTGGCCAGCAAGGCGTTGACCATTGGCAGCAGCAGGTAGTCCAGCAACGACGACCAGCCGACCAGGAAGCCGACGTGCGGGTTGATCGCACGTTGGGTGTAGGTGTAGGCCGAGCCCGATTGCGGGAAGCGCCTTACCAGGGTGCCGTAGCTCACGGCGGTGAACAGGATCCCGGCCAGTGCCAGGATGTAGGCGCTGGGTACGTGGCCGGCAGTAATCCCGGAAACGATACCGAAGGTGTCGAACACGGTCATCGGGGTCAGGTAGGCCAGACCGATGATGATCACGTGCCAGAGACGCAGGGTTTTACGGAGTTGGCCGTTGCCGGAAGCGCTGTGGTCAGGCTGCATGCTGGCATGGCTCCTGCGGCTGGGCGTAAACGGCGGGCACGGTGTACTGCGCATGCGGCAAGGGCGAGCGGGTGGGCTCCATGTTGTTCACCTTTATTGTTGGAGCAGCGGGGGCGCGGGGGAGCGCGCAAAGTGGTGAAAATAAAAAACGATGGGTAGCTTAGTGTCAAGTTAAACATGACAAGATGTTGCTGGATTGAAATATTTATCGATTAAAGTGGGGTTTTGTTCGGTTTTTGCGCGTTTTTTTGCGGTTATGATCAATTCTGGTGTTCGCAAAAATTAACGAATGCCGGTTTCCCTTAGAAGGTCTGTCAGGCGTTTCCCAAAAACCGGATTTCTCGAGCCTGGCCAGCGCCAGGGCTGGGCTGCAGTGGTACTCTTGGCGTCCTGTGTGGCCCTTGGCCGCCTACGAAGCCCATATGGACAGCAATCGGTTCTATTCATGAAGAAATCAGTTGGCATCCTTTCCGGCCTGGCTATCGCCATCGCCGTCGCAACCACCGCTGGCGCCTGGTACACCGGCAAGCAGCTGCCTGCGGAGCTGGACAACGCCCTGGTCCGCAGCAACGCGGAACTCAAGAAGGCCCTGGTGAGTACCGGTGGCAGCATGAGCATCGAACGGGTGTCGCTGGAGCAGCATTTCTTCAGCAGTACCGCCCAGTACCGGCTCAAGGCCCGCGATATCAACCTGGGCGAAGGCGAAGTGGTGAATTTCGACGTTGGCGTGACCGACCAGATCGAGCACGGCCCGTTCCCCTGGTCGCGGGTAAAGGCACTGAAGCTGATGCCGGTGCTGGCAGTCAGCAACAGCACGCTGCAGAAGGACGACGCCACCGCGCCGTGGTTCGCCGCAGCGGGCGAGCAGGCCCCGGTCAGCGCACAGACCAGCCTGGGCTACGACGGCAATGTGGTCAGCCAGGTGCAGCTGGCACCGGTCAAGCTCGACGAAGCGGATGGCAACAGCCTCGATTTCTCGGGCATGCAACTGCAAGTCAGTGGTGACCAGGAAGGCAAGGCCTCGAGCTTCCACGGCCAGGCCGATCGGTTCGTGATGAAACTGGTACGCGATGACCAGCCGCCTGCCACCTTCGAGCTAAATGGCCTGAAGGTCGGCGGCCAACTGGCGGCCACCGCGCACCAGGCCATCTACGTGGGCAACGTCGACCTGGCGCTGGCCGAAACCAAGGTCACCCTGGGGCCCAAACAGCAGGTGCTGGTGGTCAAGGGGCTGGAGCAGAACGCCCTGCAAACCCTTGACGGCCCGGATACCGTGGGTGGCCGCGTGGAGTACAAGGTAGGGGATATCACCTGGGATGGCCGTGCGGTGGGCAAGGCGCAGATGGCGGTGAGCATCACGTCGGTCAACGCGCCGGCGCTACAGGCGCTGTCGACGTGGTACCAGGCGCACCTGCCGGAATTCGAGGCCGCGGCTGCCGCTGGCCAGCCGGTGCCGGAAATCCAGATGGATGATGAGGAGAAGGCCAGGTTCCAGGGCGAGCTGCAGAAACTGCTGGCTGCCAAGCCCCGGGTGGCGGTGGAAAACCTGTCGTTCAGGACCGCCAATGGCGAAAGCCGCTTTGACCTGTCGATGGGCTTCTCCGCCCCGGCCAGCTTCGACCTGCCGCCTGACCAGTTGAGCAAGCAACTGATCACCGAGGTGAAGAGCAAGCTGTCGTTGTCCAAGCCGATGATCGGTGACCTGGCAACCTTGCAGGCACTGCTGGATGGCCAGACCGACGCCCAGGCCATTGCCATGCAATCGAGCCAGGCCGGGGAAATGGTCGGCATGATGGCGCTGCAGAGTGGCATGGCCACCGTGCAGGGCAATGATGTGGTGAGCAGCCTGCACTATGCCGACGGCATGGTCGACTTCAACGGCAAGAAGATGACCGTGGAAGAGTTCGCCATGCTCATGGCGGCGCAGCTGGCGGCCCTGTCGCCGCAGGGCTGATCGTTTCTCCTGTTCCTCCCACAGGTTACTCTTTGCCCCCGAGGGCAGCGCTGTACCTGTGGGAGCGGGCGTGCCCGCGAAGAGGCCAGCACAGGCAACACAAAAACCACTTTAGAAATCGCTGGATTGTCTGTAGCCTTCGGCCTCCGATAATAATCCGCGCCCGCAGAGGGCCGTGGCGGCCTTCGTGCCGTCCGGCACCCTTAGCCGATCTGTCAGGGCCGGGTGATACACTCGATTTGACGCGCGCACGCGCCTGCAGGTCCAGCGATCATGACCCAGATTTCCGAACGCCTGTTGGTTCAGGCCCACCTCGACGCCAAGCAGCCAAACCCGCTGACAGCCGAGCAGGAGGCCGAATACCGTGCGGCCATCGCTGCCGAGCTCAAGGCCCAGAACGCCGTGCTGGTCGCCCACTATTACTGCGACCCGGTCATCCAGGCGCTGGCCGAAGAAACCGGCGGCTGCGTGTCCGACTCGCTGGAAATGGCCCGCTTCGGCAAGAACCACCCGGCCGAAACCGTGATCGTTGCCGGTGTGCGCTTCATGGGCGAAACGGCGAAAATCCTCACCCCGGAAAAACGCGTGCTGATGCCGACCCTGGAGGCCACCTGCTCGCTCGACCTGGGCTGCCCGGTAGAAGAGTTCTCGGCCTTCTGCGACCAGCACCCCGAGCGTACCGTGGTGGTCTACGCCAACACTTCCGCTGCCGTGAAGGCCCGCGCCGACTGGGTGGTGACCTCGAGCTGCGCCCTGGAAATCGTCGAAAGCCTGATGGACAACGGCGAAACCATCATCTGGGGCCCGGACCAGCACCTGGGGCGTTACATCCAGAAGCAAACCGGTGCCGACATGCTGCTGTGGGACGGTGCCTGCATCGTTCACGAAGAGTTCAAGTCGCGCCAGTTGGCCGACATGAAGGCGCTGTACCCGGATGCGGCGATTCTGGTGCACCCCGAGTCGCCGGAAGCGGTGATCGAGCTGGCCGACGCGGTGGGCTCCACCAGCCAGCTGATCAAGGCTGCCCAGACCCTGCCGAACAAGACCTTCATCGTCGCCACCGACCGCGGCATCTTCTACAAGATGCAGCAGCTGTGCCCGGACAAGGAGTTCGTCGAAGCCCCCACCGCCGGTAACGGCGCGGCATGCCGCAGCTGTGCGCACTGCCCGTGGATGGCGATGAACACCCTGGAGCGTGTGCTGGATTGCCTGCGTAATGGCACGAACGAGATCTTTGTCGACCCGGCGCTGGTGCCGAAGGCGATCAAGCCGCTGAACCGGATGCTGGACTTTACCCAGGCAGCGCGCCTGAAATTGTCCGGGAACGCCTGACGCCAGACCGCGTCGCTTTCTTCGCGGGCACGCCCGCTCCCACAGGTACTGCACCGCCCTTACAAGCGGTGCAGTACCTGTGGGAGCGGGCGTGCCCGCGAAAGGGCCCTCAACGCCCCATCATTTCCTGAACCATGCGCTGCTGCTCCATGATCTCGCGCTGGCGCTGGTCAATCTGTGCCGCCAGCGGGAAGTTCCCACCCGACCTGCGCTTGGCGTAATCCAGCTGCTGGATGGCCTGGTCGAAATCGCCCACCAAGGTGAAGTACTCGGCCCGCGCCCGGTGCAAGCCAATGGTATTGCCCGAAAGGCCCCGCACTTCGGCCATGTCGTACCACACGTCCGGGTCATCCGGCCGGCTCTTCACCAGTTCGTTCAGCACCTTTTCCGCCTCGGCGGGCTTGTTCAGCTTCACCAGCAGATCGGCACGCACCTGCTTCAGCGGGTAGTTGCCCGGGTACAACCCCTGCATGCGTTCGGCGCGCTGCTGCGCGTCGGCCAGGCGGTTGTTGGTGATGTCCAGGTCGATCTGCGCCAGGTTGTAGGTAATGTCGTTGGGTGCCTTGGCCAGCAGCGGCTTGAGCAGTTCACGCGCCTCGTTCAGCTGGCCGCCCTTGATCTGCGCCAGGGCCAGGCCGTAACGCGCGGCGTCCAGCTTGGGGTCTTCGTCCAGCTGGGCGCGGAAGCGTTTGGCCGCCAGACCCGGGGTGCCTTCGTAGGTCAGAGCCACCCGGGCACGGATCAGCTGGTAGCGCATGCTGTCCTCGACGCCGCCCTTGGGGGCCTGCTCGGCGCGGTTGCGGGTGTCGGCGATACGCGACTCGGTTACCGGGTGGGTCAGCAGGAATTCCGGCGGCTTGGCGTCGTAGCGGTACTGCCGGGCCAGGCGCTCGAACATGGTCGGCATGTTGCGCGGGTCGTAGCCGGCTTTTTCCAGGTTCTGGATGCCGATGCGGTCGGCTTCCTGTTCGTTCTGCCGCGAGAAGCGCCGCTGCTCCTGGATCGCCGCCGCCTGGGTGCCGGCGATCACACCGATACCGGCATCACCGCCGCCACCGGCCGCCAGCACGATACCGGCCAGCAGCGCTGCCATCATTGGCAGTTGCATGCGCTGCTGGGCCTCTACGCCGCGGGCGAAGTGGCGCTGCGACAAGTGCGCCAGTTCGTGGGCCAGTACCGAGGCGTACTCGCCTTCGGTCTGGGCGTTGAGGAACAGCCCGCCGTTGACCCCGACGATGCCGCCGGGGGCGGCAAAGGCGTTGAGCTCGCGGCTATCGATGAGGATGAATTCCAGGCGGCGGTCCTGCAGCTGGCTGGTTTCGGCCAGGCGGTACACGCTGGTTTCGACGTAGTCCTTCAGCTGCGGGTCGTTGAGCTGGTTGACCTGGCCGCGCAGCAGGCTCAGCCAGGCACGGCCGAGCTGGTGCTCCTGTTGCGGCGAGACGATCGCGGAACTGGCATCACCCAGTGATGGCAGGTCGTCAGCATGGCCGGGAAGGGCCAACAGGCAGGCCAGCGTCAGCAGGGTAGGGCGCAGTAGATTCATGCATGAAGCTCGCGTCGGTCAAAGATACCTACTGTAGCGGGCTCACACGTTGGCGACCAGTGGCGCTATCCTAGCCGGCCAAATCCAGATACAGCCTGGCAATGCCTTTGGAGAGCCCCGCAATGAGTGAAACCCTGACCTGTGACGCCGAACTGGACGCCAGCGGGCTGAATTGCCCTTTGCCGCTGCTGAAGGCCAAGATGGAGCTCAACCGCCTGGCCAGCGGCGCGGTGCTCAAGGTAATTGCCACCGACGCCGGCTCCCAGCGCGACTTCCGCACTTTCGCCCAGTTGGCCGGTCATACCCTGCTGCGGGAAACGGCCGAGGCCGGTACCTACACTTACTGGCTGCGCAAGGCCTGAGTCTTTCCAAGGATCGTCAATGTTCAAAGTGCTTCGCGACTGGATGCAGCGCTACTTCTCCGATGAGGAAGCAGTGGTGCTGGCGGTCCTGTTGTTCCTGGCTTTTAGTGCGGTACTCACCCTGGGTGGCATGCTTGCGCCGGTACTGGCGGGCATGGTGCTGGCGTTTCTGATGCAGGGGCTGGTCAATGCCCTGGAGCGCTTGCGGGTACCCACCCGGTTGGCGGTGATGCTGGTGTTCGCCCTGTTCATGGGCGCGCTGGCGGTGTTCATGCTGGTGCTGGTGCCGCTGCTGTGGCACCAGTTGATCACCCTGTTCAACGAACTGCCGGGCATGCTCGGCAAGTGGCAGTCGCTGTTGTTGCTGTTGCCCGAGCGCTACCCGCACCTGGTGTCGGACGAGCAGGTGCTGCATGCCATCGAGTCGGTGCGCGGGGAAATCGGCAAGTTCGGCCAGTGGGCGCTGACCTTCTCGCTATCGAGCCTGCCGCTGCTGGTCAACGCCATGATCTACCTGGTGCTGGTGCCGATCCTGGTGTTTTTCTTTCTCAAGGACCGCGAACTGATCGGCCGTTGGGTAAGCGGCTACCTGCCACGCCAACGCAGCCTGCTGAACCGGGTGGGCAGCGAGATGAACCGGCAGATCGCCAACTACATCCGCGGCAAGGGCATCGAGATCCTGATCTGCGGCATTGCCACCTACATCGCCTTCATCAGTCTGGGGCTCAACTACGCCGCGTTGCTGGCGCTGTTGGTGGGGCTGTCGGTGGTGGTGCCGTACGTGGGCGCGGTGGTGGTGACCGTGCCGGTGACGTTGATCGCATTGTTCCAGTGGGGCTGGGGTGACCAGTTCATCTACCTGATGACGGTGTACGCGATCATCCAGGCGCTGGACGGCAACGTGTTGGTGCCGCTGCTGTTCTCCGAGGCGGTGAGCCTGCACCCGGTGGCGATCATTTGCGCGGTGTTGCTGTTTGGCGGGTTGTGGGGGTTCTGGGGGATCTTCTTTGCCATCCCGCTGGCGACCTTGATCAAAGCCGTGCTGGATGCCTGGCCGCGGCAGGAGCCTAGCGTTTCGCCGATGCTCTGAATGCAAATGGGGCCGCTTTGCGGCCCATTCGCGGGCGCGCCCGCTCCCACATTGATCGGTGTACGCGGGACCTTGTGGGAGCGGCCTTGTGTCGCGAAAGGGGCGCAAAGCGCCCCCAACGATCTCACGCCTTGTTCAGGGCCTGGGCAGCAGCCAGTACTGCATCCACATGCCCGGGCACCTTCACCCCGCGCCATTCCTGGCGCAGCACACCGTCCTTGTCGATCAGGAAGGTGCTGCGGTCAACGCCCATGTATTCCTTGCCATACAGCTTCTTCAGCTTGATCACATCGAACAGCTGGCACAGAGCTTCGTCCTTGTCGCTGATCAGCTCGAACGGGAAGCCTTGCTTGGCCTTGAAGTTCTCGTGCGACTTGATGCCATCGCGCGACACGCCGAACACCACGGTGTTGGCTGCGGCAAAGGCATCGTGCTGGTCACGGAAACCCTGGCCTTCGGTGGTGCAGCCCGGGGTGCTGTCCTTCGGGTAGAAGTACACCACCACTTGCCGGCCCTTGAGCTCGGCCAGGCTGACGGTCTGCCCGCTGGTGGCCTGGGCCTGGAAGTCGGCAACGGGTTGGTCGAGTGCTACGGCCATGGTCGGTTTCCTTACATTGGGTTCTGTGGACGCCATGGCTCGATCAGCGCATCGAGGTTCAGGGCATCGGCAAAGTCCAGGAACTGGTCACGCAGCCAGCTGATCTGGGTGCCGGCCGGCAGAATCACGGTGAACTGGGCATTGAGCATGCTGCTGCCGGTCTGCGGTGCCAGGTAGGTATCGCAGGTCATGGCTTCCAGCTCGACGCGGTGGTCGAGGAAGAACTGGCACAGCTCGTTGATGATGTCCGGCCGGTAGGCGGCGCTGACGTAGGCCACGTAGGGCAGGGCCTGCGGGCGCACTTCCTGGTCGGCGCTGCGCACCACGTCCAGGGTCAGGCCGTGCTTCTTGCCCAGGCCCGGCAGCATGGCTTCGAGGCGCGCCAGGGCGTCCCAGCTGCCACCTACCTGCAGTACCAGGGCGCTGGTCTCGCCGTGGCGGCTCAGGCGCGAGGTGACCACCGCGCAGCGGTTTTCGAAGGCAGCGCGGCTGAGGACGTTGGCCAGCTCCATGGGGTTGGGGCCCAGGGCACTGATGACAAGGAATTGTTCGCGGACGGTGGGGGTGGACATGCAGCATTCCTAAAGCGATGAGCGGTCGGCACAGGACGGGCGAAAGCCTCCTGTCGGCAGGGCCCGGGGCTCGCATGCGAGGTCGTGGACGCTGGCGGGGAGCAAGGTCGACGGCCCGGCGGGCCGCGCTGCACCGATCAAAGCATCAAGGGTAGCGAAATAAGGCGCCGAGGGGAATGCTCCGCCCGCCTGCTTCGCTTGTGCAAGGCCGATGCCCCCAGTACCATTACCGCTCTCTTTTTCCGGCAGGAGCAGTTACATGATTGCGGGCAGTATGGTGGCATTGGTCACTCCCATGGATGCACAAGGGCGTCTCGACTGGGAAAGCCTCGACAAACTTGTAGACTTCCACCTGGAAAACGGCACCCATGCGATCGTCGCTGTCGGCACCACCGGTGAGTCCGCCACGCTGGATGTCGAAGAACACATCCTGGTCATCAAGCACGTGGTCGAGCGCGTCAAGCGCAGCACCCGCCGCATCCCGGTCATCGCCGGTACCGGTGCCAACTCCACTGCCGAAGCCGTGCACCTGACCCAGAACGCCAAGAGCGCCGGCGCCGACGCCTGCCTGCTGGTAGTGCCGTACTACAACAAGCCGACGCAAGAAGGCCTGTACCAGCACTTCAAGCACATCGCCGAAGCCGTCGACATCCCGCAGATCCTCTACAACGTACCCGGCCGCACCTCCTGCGACATGCAGGCCGATACCGTGATCCGCCTGTCGAAGGTCAAGAACATCATCGGTATCAAGGAAGCCACCGGCGACCTGGTACGCGCCAAGGCCATCCTCGATGGCGTCGACAAAGACTTCATCGTCATGTCCGGCGACGATCCGACCGCCGTCGAGCTGATCCTGATGGGCGGCAAGGGCAACATTTCCGTCACCGCCAACGTCGCCCCGCGCGAAATGGCCGACCTGTGCGAGGCCGCCCTTGAGGGCAATGCCGAGAAGGCCCGCGCAATCAACGAAAAACTCATGCCGCTGCACAAAGACCTGTTCTGCGAGTCCAACCCGATCCCGGTGAAATGGGCACTCGTCGAAATGGGCCTGATGCACAAAGGCATTCGCCTGCCGCTGACCTGGCTGAGCGAAGGCTGTCACGAAAAAGTCCGTACTGCCTTGCGCCAGTCCGGCGTACTGGTTTAAGAGGAAGTACACCGCATGAAGCGACTGGCTGGTCTTTCCGCCCTTGCCCTGATCATCTCCAGCACCAGTGGGTGTGGCTGGCTGTGGGGCGAGGATGGCTATTTCCGCGACCGCGGCAGCGATTACCTGCAGGCGCGCCCGACTGCGCCGATGCAGCTGCCGCCGGACGCCAGCAACGTCAAGCGCCTTGACCCGCTGCTGCCGATCCCGCGCAACGTCGCCGACGACAGCGCCACCGGCGAGTTCGAGGTGCCGCGCCCGCAACCGATGACCGGTGGCGCCGCCCAGGTTACCGACTACAGCCTGCAGCGCAGCGGCAGCAGCCGTTGGGTGCTGGCCCAGCATTCGCCGGCCGAGGTATGGCCGGTGGCTCGCCAGTTCTTCGAAGACAACGGCTTCCGCATCGCCGAAGAGCGCCCGCAGACCGGTGAATTCAACACCACCTGGCAGCGTTTCGACGAACTGTCGGCTTCGCTCGGCCAGCGCCTGGCCAGCACTGCCAGCAGCGCTGACAGCGAAGTGCGCGTGCGTGTGCGCATGGAGCCTGGCGTGCAGCGCAACACCTCCGAGGTGTATGTGGTCAGCGTCGAGCGCCCGGCCGGCAGCACTGCCGAGCCCGATTTCCCGTCCACCTCCAGCAACACCGGTGCCGATGCCCTGCTGGTCGACGAAATGCTTGCCAGCATGAACCGCAGCGCCGAGAAGGGCGGTTCGGTATCGCTGCTGGCCGCGCGCGATTTCGACGCGCCAAGCCGCGTCAGCCTGAGCGAAGACGGCAGCGGCAACCCGGTGCTGTACCTGGGCGCCGACCTGGACCGCGCCTGGTCCAGCGTGGGCCGTGCCCTGGAGCAGGGTGGCGAGTGGCGTGTCGAGGACATCAACCGCAGCCTGGGCCTGTACTACATCAACCTGTCTGAAAAGCCTGAAGACAAGCAGAACCAGCCTGGCTTCTTCGGCCGCATGTTCGGCAGCGAGCCGACCAAGGAAGAGCGTGAAGCCCGTGCCGAGCGCTACCAGGTTCGCCTGAGCAAGGTGGGTGAGAGCGTGCAGGTCACGGTCGAGAAGAACATCAACACCGTGGCCCCGGCCGATGTCGCCCGCCGCGTGCTGAGCGCCATTCAGGACCACCTGGGCTAAGTGCGCTTCGCGGTACTCGGAAGCGGCAGCCAGGGAAACGGCACGCTGATCGCCAGTGGTGACACGTTCATCCTGGTCGATTGCGGGTTCTCCCTGCGCGAGACCGAGCGGCGCCTGGCGCTGCTCGGCGTGTCGGCGGCCCAGCTCAGTGCGGTACTGGTCACCCACGAACATGCCGACCACGTGCATGGGGTCGGCTTGCTGTCACGGCGCTACAATGTACCGGTCTACCTCAGCCAGGGGACCTTGCGCGGCATGCGCAAGCCGGTGGAGGTGGCCGGTTTTCTCGCTTGTGGCGAAAGCCTGCGTATCGGCAGCCTGGAAGTGACCGCGGCGCGGGTCGAGCACGACGCCTACGAGCCGCTGCAGTACGTGGTCAGCGACGGCCAGCGGCGCTTCGGCATGCTGACCGACCTGGGCTCGTACGACGCGCTGCTGCTGGAGCGTTATCAGGGCCTGGATGCACTGCTGATCGAGGCCAACCACTGCCGCGACCTGCTGGCACGCGGTCACTACCCGGCCTTCCTGAAGCAGCGGGTGGGTGGCATGCAAGGGCATTTGAACAATCACCAGGCCGCGCGCCTGGTGCACGAGTTGGGCTGGAGCAACCTGCAACACCTGGTGCTGGCCCACCTCAGCAGCAAGAACAACCTGCCACACTTGGCTCGCCAGTGCTTCGTCGACACCCTTGGGTGCGACCCGGACTGGCTCCAGGTGGCGAATCAGGAACACGGGCTCGACTGGCGCGAAATCGCCTAGCCCAACACCTCAAGCAAGCGGAGCCCAATCATGGAAAAACGCGACGAACTCTACCGCGGCAAGGCCAAATCGGTTTACAAGACCGACGACGCCGACCGCTTGATCCTGCTGTTCCGTAACGACACTTCGGCGTTCGACGGCAAGCGTATCGAACAGCTCGACCGCAAAGGCATGGTGAACAACAAGTTCAACGCCTTCATCATGCAGAAACTGGAAGAAGCCGGCGTGCCGACCCAGTTCGACAAGCTGCTGGGTGACAACGAGTGCCTGGTGAAGAAGCTGGACATGATCCCGGTTGAGTGCGTGGTGCGCAACTACGCCGCCGGTAGCCTGGTCAAGCGCCTGGGCGTGGAGGAGGGCATCAAGCTGGAGCCGTCCACCTTCGAGCTGTTCCTGAAGAACGACGAGAAGGGCGACCCCTTCATCAACGAATCCCACGTTGTCGCGTTCGGCTGGGGCACCGCCGAGCAGCTGGCCGAAATGAAAAAGCTGTCGCTGAAGGTCAACGAAGTGCTTAGCAAGCTGTTCGATGACGCCGGCCTGCTGCTGGTCGACTTCAAGCTGGAGTTCGGCGTATTCCACGGCCAGATCGTGCTGGGCGACGAGTTCAGCCCGGACGGCTGCCGCCTGTGGGACAAAGAGACCCGCAAGAAGATGGACAAGGACCGCTTCCGCCAGGGCCTGGGCGACGTGATCGAAGCCTACGAAGAAGTTGCCAAGCGCCTGGGCGTGCCGCTGTAAGCGGCACGTTCACGCAAGCGCCTGATACCACGCGATTTTTTTTAAAAAAAGGTTTGCGTTTTAAAAGAACGCTGGTATGATGCGCGGCATTGGAGAGATGCCGGAGTGGTCGAACGGGACGGATTCGAAATCCGTTGTACTGGCAACAGTACCTAGGGTTCAAATCCCTATCTCTCCGCCATACATGAAGTAGTCGAAGCCCCCGAAAACGTTGAAGTTTTCGGGGGCTTCGTCGTTTCTGGGCTTTTGATTAGGGCAGATTTAGGGCAGATTTATCGCTTGTCGGGCCGTTTCAGGACTATCTAGGCCGTTGGGGTTGACCTCGACTAGGGCGTATACCCGAAAAGCTGGGTTTGGGTAGTCAATTTAAGCTAAGAACGGCATAAGCGGAATTCGTAATAGACCGCTTAGTGATTATTGAGAGCGTCTGTTCTGTTGGGCACGTAATTGATGTAAGTTTATTGTTGCAATGAGAGGTTTATTAAAGATTTAGATAAATTGGGGCTAGAGGTCGTAGATGTTTAAGCATGTATTTATTGGTGTTGGTTTAGGGTTGTTTCTGGCTCTTCAGTTTTCACTATTCTTGATCTCTTTTTCGCCTGATATCGCGCTGCTGCTTGATACCAATTCGATCGCTTTTCTAAAAGATGTTGTTGGTCCAGTCTCGTCAGGCTTCGGTGGGGCAATTGCAGGTGCATATGCAGCATTTTGGTTTCAGGGGCATAATGAAAGAAATAAAGAAGCCCGGGAGGGGTATCGTGCCCTTTCTATGACTAAGCTGGACTATCTGAGAAGAATTCAGTATCTAGTAGCAATTAAGAAGAACTCAATCGAAAGATTTAAAGCTCACGAGTTTAGGTTTCTGGCTATCCAAACGCTTCCGGATACACCAAGAGTAGCGGGGGTAATCGGGTTGGAGATTATAGATTATTTACTAGCTGAAAAGGCAAAGACCGCAGTAGATATGGTTCTTAATGCTAATCATAATTATCAGGCCTTGTTCGAGAATATAAAGGGTCGGAATGGTACGTATTTAAGCTATAGGGATATTTTGAATTCTTCTCGTTTGGGGCACGATCTGGTAGTTGATTTTCCTGCGATTGTCTCCGTAATTGAGCCGGCTAGGCTGATTTCGGTATATAATACTACCGAGAATGTACTTACTAATTTTGATTTTGTGATTCAGTATCTTCATGATGCAATGATTGAGATTGGAAAAGTTTTAGATGGTCCTTTCAAGGCAAAGGGGTTTCCGGTAATCGATTTTGGCGTAGTGGAGGAGGGTGGCCTTGAACGACTACCTCCCCCTGTTCATGATCTGGAGTCTTTGAAGAAGTTAATCATTGAGGTCAAAGCTACCGAAGTACATTTATCGTCTTAGGCCTTAGTAAATGGGAAGCCCAACATTTCGGAAACTAGATTTGCCATGCTTTTAGTGTCTTTTGAGATCCAACGACCGTAGTGCTTGCGTACCATGGTGGTGTCGCTGTGGCCTAGTTGGCGGGCGACCCACTCAATTGGGACGTAGCTTGACAGTGCTTGGCTCGCAAACGTGTGTCGTGCCTGGTTGGCGCCTCGATGACGAACCCCGGCTTTCTCAAGGTGGGCGGTGAACCAGTTGCTGACGGTCTTGCCGTTCCACAGCAGGCCGCTGGTGGAGCTGCGGAACAGGAAGCGAACCCGCTCATGCTTCTTGGTGATGTTGTCTCGCTGCACAACGGTGATGTGCGTGGGTTCGGCTTCCTTGGCATCGGCCACGATCATGGTCAGCAGCTCCAGGGCCGGCGCGATCAGCTCCACCGTTCGAATGCGCGAGCGTTCTTTCGGCACCTTGAACTCCCCGGCGACCAGGGCGCGCCGGATCGTCAGAGTGCCGGCCACCAGGTCGACGTCCTCTATGGATGTCGCAATCAATTCGGACAGAGACAGCCCGGCCCAACAGTTGAAGACGATCATCCGGCTGTCTGCCATTCGCTCCGGATCGGCGGCGGCTATCCGCTCGATCTCGCTCCGGGTACCGGCCTGCAGGCGCTGCTCGATGGCAAAAGCCGTTTCAACGCCCAAGCCTCGGTTAGCTTGTTTGATGCGGCGGATGTCGCTTAAGGAGGTGCCATGGCCTACATGGAACTGATGGGATCGACGCTGTCGTCGCTGGTGGCGGCCGGCCAGGCCGGCCGTACCAGCCTCGACGGCATGCTGGGTCCGCTGAATGGGGCCGTCCGTGACATGACGGGCGCCGCCTCGGAGCTGGAAAGCCTGCCGATCGTTGGCCCGATGGTGGGCGAAAAGCTGCAGCGCACTATGCGGCAGATCAACACCGCCCAGTCCGCAGCGGGGCAGGTGGCGGCAAAGTACAACCAGGCCGTTTCGGCGGCCTCTCAGGTGCAGCAGCGCCTGGGTACGCTTAAGGAACAGGCGGCCAAGGCAGGGGCGGCGATCAATCGCATGGCTGGGAAGCTCAGCCCAAGCCTGGGCAATATCTTTCCGAGCAGTGCGCTTGGCGCCGACATGACGCCGGCAGCTGAGGCGGTGAAGCCGTTCCCGCACCTGCTGATCATCCAGCCGCAAGACCCGAAACTTAAGCCCTATTACTTCAACCTGGACACGGCCGCGTTTGACGAGCTGACGCGCAAGACCGCGTTCCGCTGGGCCGGGCAGGAGCGCCTGACCCTGACTGACATCCAGCGCGCCGCCCGGTTTTTCTACCTGCAGCAGCATGCTTTCGGCGGCAAGGTCACTGGGCAAACGTTCGGTACCGCCACCACTGGGTCGGCTATCAACCTGTTGCGCATTGAGGAGAATCTGTCGACCGCATGGCAGCGCCTTGCCGGCACCTACGTCGAGAACCTGTCCTGGCTCGACTGCGCCGAGCGCTACGATCGAGCACATACGTTCTTCTACATGGACCCGCCTTACTGGCAGACCGCCGGCTATGGGCTCGACTTCCCCTTCGAGCAGTACGAACGCATGGCCAATTTCATGCGGAGCTGCAAGGGGAGGGTGATGGTCAGCATAAACGACCACCCTGACATCCGGCGCGTCTTTGATGGCTTCCACTTCGAATGCCTCGATATCCGGTACAGCAATACGAACCAGCGTCAGGGAAAGGCGGAAGTCACCGGTGAATTAGTGATCATGAATTGGTATCCGGGCTTGCTTGATCAACTTTTTTAGTTGGCTAGTCATTTGGCTAGCACTTTGAGTTCAGGCATGGCCTCGAGCAGTTTGCTATCGCCGAGCACCCACCACTTCCAAAAAACTGAAAATGGGTATTTGCTTTGCAGCATCGTCTTGATACGCCCCATCGCCACGATTTTTTCTTCATCAGAGAACCGGACGGAAGTAACGATGTTTCTGTAGCCAACAAGTAGGTGCCAATCGCTGTGCATCTTCTCAACTAGCACCGCTCTGGTAATTCCGCGCAGCCCAGTGGTGTCTTCGTTATAGCATTTGTCAAGTAACTTGGCTGTGTTTGCCGCTTGTTCACTGGGCTGATCTTCAGTGAGGATTACCTGTATATCATCATCGTAACGAGAGGGTAGGATTAATTTTATAGGCGAAAATACATCGGTATTCGGATCGCAGCAGTCTAAAAGATTCGTATGGGTTGAGCCTTTAAGGCTGTTGCATCTGCTACATGAATAATAGAGGTTCGTCCAGTCAAACTTTAATTTTTTATTGCCTTCATGTGGTTGAAAATGTTCTATTTCGGGGTCACTCAAAGCGTCCTGCTCACACAAATAGCATTTCCCTAAGAACATTTTCTCAAGAGCTTTAACGATCTCAGGCGTATTGTATCCGGTTCGCTCATTGCATTCCGGTGCCTCGTGTGGGCGCTCAACCTTGAACATTGCTGTCCTCGCTGTCGGCAAGTGCTTTTTGGCCTAATTGGAAGAAGGTCTTTGCGCGGTCGTCTAAGAATTCATAAAACCCCAACAGTTTATTTAGCTCTGTTCGAAGTATCAGTGCGTCCAGTTTTTCAGAGTTTATTATCTCTGATATGTTTTTAACAATATCCTCTAGGACTACTGATGTTGGCTTGGTATGCATGATGCCTTTCATTATCGCGGAGTACGTATAAAGAGAAAGGTCGGCATCAACTACAACGTTTGTGCTTATGTCGTACACGATAGCATCGGTTGTAGAGGTGATTATGAATGGTGAGTGGGTTGTTACAATGAATTGTACTTTGGGAAATGCTTTCTTGAGGAAGGGTAAAATAAGGCGCTGTAGTGAAACATGTAAGTGAGTTTCGATTTCGTCAATAAACGCAACTGCCTCGAACTCGGCGGGAGAAATATCGAGTACCTCAGTTCGCATGAGTATTTCCGCGTAGACGCTAAATACGGATGAGTAGCCTGAGGATAAGCTCTGAAAGTTTGTGTCGCGCTTTCCTGTTCTAGTTATGGTAAACCGATCCTTTCTAGAGTCATATATTAACTGCGTGGAATCATCTTCCATTAGAAGTTTGAGGTTTTGTTCTTGTGCTACGAACCATTCGTCGATGCTTTGAGCGTATTTCGCATTTTTCTCATATTTTTCAACGATGGCAGCTCGACTTTTCAAGTTTACCAAGTGTCTTTCAAGTTCGCCGCCAACAAAGCTGTGCTCTATAGCACTTCGCCACTGTTCTTTGGAGTCTTCAACACTCGATACCGAAGAAGCAGCGCCTATAGAGGATTTTCGATCTGCCTCAAAGAACATCACGACTAGATGACCTATGATTGGTTTCTTAGGTTCTACCTCAAGATAAATATCAGAGTCGTAGTTTTTTAGTTGTTGGCGTAGGAGTTCTACTCTTCTGGCGTGCCCATAGTGGTCGCCAATTTCGGGGGCGCCTCTTTCTATGAGCGCGTCTAGCTCTGTTTGTAATGTTGATCGTGATGGGTCCATCATCGTAAGTTTGTTTAGGAGTTTGAGTTTTAGTTGTGTAAGGAACCAGGTTTTTCCTGCTCCGTTGGAGCCTGTAATAATTAGGTTTTTTCCATTCAACGGAATATTTAACTGCATTCCAGAATCGGGGATTTGTCCGCTAATTTTTTGGATGTGGGGAGGCATTTTTACTCGCTTCAAATTCGCTGTATGAACGTAATGGAACGATAGGTGTACGGCTTAATCTGCTAGATTTCTATGATCGGCGCAACGAGACCTTCAGATCACTGAAGCTATTCCAATCGATTGGATTCGAGTGAGGTTCCTAGGAGGGACGGGCAGCGAAGATACCAAGCCTTCCGCCTCAAACGAAAATGATAATGCCTGCATGCTAATGGCTTTCAAGTGCAAACCGCGCTCCAGCTGCGTTGAGGCGAAGCGGTTATCGAGTAGGTGCACATTGACGTAGGGACGATCTCGCAGTTAACTGTACGCATATACAGTTGACCTTGGACCCTTCCCTATGAGCATCTCCTTCCTCGGTACGCCCACGGGCGGCCCCTCGTTGCTGCCGGTGTACTCGTTCCGTGTACCGGCTGGCTTCCCGTCGCCAGCTGCGGATCATCTGGAGCGACACATCTCCCTCGACGAGCTCTTTGACTTGAGAGCTCCCCATGTCTATCTGGTACAGGTGGAGGGCGACAGTATGCAGGGCGTGGGGATCTACTCCGGTGATTTGCTGATCGTCGACCGCGGTAACGAAGCTGTGCACGGCGATATCGTGATTGCTGCCATCAACGCGGAGCCGGTGGGCAAGCGGCTGTACCGGCGCAACGGGGTGGTGGTTCTTCAGTCGGAGAATCCTGCCTACCCACCGCGGCACATCTTGGAAGGCGACGATCTCGTCATCTGGGGTGTGGTTCGCTACAGCGTGCGCGATCATGCCCAGTGAGCAGGTGTTCGCGCTGATCGACTGCAACTCATCCGGACCCTTACTAAACGTTAGTATTGATTTTATTCCTGTAATTCAATGTCTTACTGTTTGTAACTATTTATAGATTTTTCGAGCTCCGCATTCTACTGAATCCAGCCAATGGCAAGGATCTGCATGGCACCACACGAAATGCTGCTTCCTTAAGGCGACGATGGCTACTCACAGGCAGGATCAACGTAACGCAAGACCCCGAAAGCGGCATAGAAACCATTCATGCCCATTTTGAGGGGCATGGGCTAGCTTGGGGGGTGAGCGAGTGCAATGGCTCGCTTCTGCGGAGGGCCGTGGAATCGGTGTCCGAGTCAGCGTGGAATCCGCAATGAGGACGATGGATTTACTTCAGTTGGCTAAGCACTACACGCTGGATTTCCTCGACCCAAGGCTCGTTTCCAGCAGCCCTGCCAAGCAATTTTGCGCCTATGAGTGCGGTAAACAGGAGCAACACCTGATCTCGCGAACGGTCGAGCGAGGTCTCGCCGGCCGAAGCCTCCAGTAAGGTATCAAGCAGCAGCCTGGCACCCTGTTTATAAGCCTCGACTATTAAATTGTTATGGATAGTGGCTGCATCATGATTGAGGCCAACAATCGGACAGGTCGTTTCCTTGGCGGTTTCTGCGAGGTACCACTGCGCCAGATTTCGCAGCGCTGGAGCCGAATCTGGCGAGCTACCTGCCAGGACCGTGCTCCAGGTTTTCTGTGCCTTGAGAAAGGATCGGGCGCAGGCCTCCGCGGCCAAAGCCTCCTTCGACGAAAAGTGCTTGTAAAAGCCTCCTACAGTCAGCCCCACGGCAGCCATAACGTCGCCTACGCTCACACCTGAGTAGCCATGCTTGCGGAACAGGCTTGATGCCGTTTCGACAATCCTTTCTCGCGTAGCTTCAGCCTTGGTGCGGGTGGACAGCCTCATATGCTTATTTCCTCTTGGTATGGCCTTCCTGAGAAAATTGGCTCGCCTGTTAAAGGGGGCGCCCGGGCGGTTTGCACTGCAGCTGTTGAGCCAACAAAGCCAGGGCGGCCGCAACTCGTTTGTTTTTATCTAGATGCCACCTCGGTAGGATGAGGAGACCAACCCCCACCCAGTGCCTTGAACGCCGCGACGGCGGCACGGGCCGATTCGGTTTGCGCCTGGGCTCTCGTATCGGAGGCGCGCAGCAAGCTCTCATCCGCTTGTAGAACTTCGATCAGGCTGACGACGCCTTGCTGGTAGGAGGCAAAGGACGCCTGTCGTGCACGGGCGAGCGAATCCACACCTTGCTCAAGCAGGCCCGCCTGCTCTTCACGCTTGACCAGGGCTGAGAAGGCATTTTCCACGTCTTCGGTGGCACGCAGGGCGGCCAGTCGGTACGCCGCCAGGCTCTCGGCTTCCCGGCCCTTGGCCAGGTCGATCTGCGCGTCGATGCGGCCGAAGTCGAACAGCCGCCAACGCAGGCCTAGCACACCGGAGGCCTGGCTGGCGCCGCTGCCGAACAGGTTGCCGGACGACATCGAGGTCGCGCTGCCGATCAGCCCGCTCAGGGAGAGCTTGGGGTAATACTCGGCGATGGCGGCGCCAATCCGTGCGTTCGCAGCGACCAGGCGGCGTTCGGCCGCAATCAGGTCGGGCCGGCGTCTGAGCAGTTCGCCCGGCGATCCCACTGCTGCAATCTGCGGGGCGAGCGGAATGGCTTTCACCTTGGCAAGTTCTGCGCGGTGCGTGCCTGGCGTTGAGCCCAGTATCACATCCAATGTGTTCATCGCCGTGTCCAGGCCCGTTTCCAGCACGGGGACGGATGCCCGCACCTGGGCAAGCGCGCCCTCGACCTGATGCACCTGCAACTCGGCTGCCAGCCCCTGGTCATGCAGCAGGTGTACGGTCGCCAGCAGCTCTTCTTGCGTCTGTACCTGCCGACGTGCAACGGCGATGCGAGCTTGTAGCCCGCGGATGATGATGTAGATATCGGCAGTCTGCGCCGCCACTGCTAGTCGTGTGGCGGCAGCGCCTGCCTTCGAAGCCTGGTAATCGGCCAGTGCCGCTTCGCGCTCACGGCGCAGTCCACCGAACACATCCAGCTCCCAACTGGCGCCTAGATTAGCTTCATAGGTGTTGCCGTAGCGGTCAAAGTCAGGTGTCGAGTTCAGTACCTGGCCCAACGGGGTCTCCACCGACTGGTAGGCTCTGGCTGCTTGGCTGCCGACAGAGCCGGATGGCACTAATGCTGCTTTTGCGGCCTCTAATCCTGCACGAGCCTGAGACACGCGGGCAGTGGCTTGGGTGAGATCGAGGTTCTGCTCAAGCGCCAGGGTCACAAAGTGGGTCAGTTGCGGGTCGCCGAACCCCGCCCACCAGGCAGCAAGGTCGGCACTGGTGCTGGCCTGCCGTCGATCGACTGCCGCCTGGCCCTGGTACTGCTGCGGCAGCGGCGTGTCCGTTTGAGCGTAGTCGGGGCCGACGGTGCAGCCGGCCGAGAGGCTGGCGAGGACGAGCAGGGCAAGCGGGCGTTTGGGTGGCATGGTTTGTTCCCGGACAGGCGACGGAGAAGATATGTGACCATATTACAGTTTGGTCACTTATTGTCTATCACCGAATCGGCCTGTAGGCTATGCCCATGAACAAGACACCTTCCCCTAAAACGGCATCCCGTGGTCCGGTCGATCACGAGGTACGCAACCAGATCGTGGTCGCGGCTACCGAACACTTTAGCCTCTATGGCTACGAGAAGACGACGGTCTCCGATCTGGCCAAGGCTATCGGTTTTTCCAAAGCCTATATCTACAAGTTTTTCGAGTCCAAGCAGGCCATCGGCGAGGCAATCTGTTCGAACTGTCTGGGCCAGATCGAAGCCGAAGTCAGGGCCGCCGTCGATGAGGCCGAGCGCCCGCCGGAGAAGCTGCGGCGCATGTTCAAGGCGCTGGTCGAGTCGAGCCTGCGGCTGTTCTTCCAGGACCGTAAGCTCTACGAAATCGCCGCTTCTGCGGCGACCGAGCGCTGGTCGTCGGCACGCGCCTATGAGGGGCGCATCCAGCAGCTGATCCAAGACATCCTGCAGGAGGGACGGCAAAGCGGAGATTTCGAGCGCAAGACCCCTCTCGATGAAGCCGCGATGGCGATCCATCTGGTCATGCGCCCCTATCTCAATCCATTGCTCCTGCAGCACGGCCTCGACTACACCGACGGGGCTCCACAACTGCTGTCCAGCTTGATACTGCGTAGCCTGTCGCCCTGACAGTTGTGACTATTGACTAAATTGGTCACTAGATTCAAAGTGAGAGTCCCAACCCACTCGCCAATGGGACTCTCATGCTTTTGCGCCGCTTCACCTCATCCCTCGTCATCTGCGCATTGCCCCTTGCGCTAGTCGCCTGCGGCGAACAAGCGCCGTCCGATCCACGTACCGATGCGCCCTTGGTGCGAGTCGCCCTCGCTCAATCGGCGGCACCCGCGCCGCGCTCATTCACCGGCATCGTCGCAGCCAGGGTCCAAAGCGATCTGGGCTTTCGCGTAGCCGGCAAGGTGCTGGAGCGGCTGGTGGATACCGGACAATCGGTCAAGCGCGGCCAGGTTCTGCTGCGCCTCGACCCCGTCGACTTGAAGCTTGCCGCCCATGCGCAGCGCGAAGCGGTCGCCGCGGTGCGAGCGCGGGCGCAGCAGGCTATCGACGATGAAGCCCGCTATCGCGCGTTGCGCGGCACCGGCGCGGTATCGGCGTCGGCCTACGACCAGTACAAGGCTGCGGCGGATGCGGCGCGGGCCCAGCTCAGCGCGGCCGAGGCCCAGGCGGAAGTCGCCGGTAATGCGACACGCTACGCCGAGCTGTTGGCCGATGCCGATGGCATTGTCATGGAGACGCTGGTCGAGCCCGGTCAGGTCGTCAGTGCCGGCCAGCCCGTGGTGCGAGTGGCGCATGCCGGGCCTCGGGAAGCCGTTATCCAGCTACCGGAAACCCTGCGCCCTGCGGTCGGCTCTGTCGCCCAGGCCACACTCTTCGGCAAAGACAACATCAGCGTTGCGACCCATCTGCGCCAACTCTCGGATGTCGCCGACCGCCTGACCCGCACCTTCGAGGCGCGCTATGTGCTGGAAGGCGAACTCGCCAGAGCGCCCCTGGGTACCACCATCACCGTGCAGGTAGCGAACGGGCAGGCCGATCAGCAATTCAACCTGCAGGTACCGATCGGCGCCTTGTACGACGCGGGCAAGGGGCCGGGTGTGTGGGTCATCCGGGGAGAGCCCGCTCAGGTAGCCTGGCAGCCGGTCACTGTGCTGCACCTGGACGACGAGCATGCCCGCATCACTGGCCAGCTCAAGCAAGGCGAGCAGATCGTCGCGCTCGGGGCACACCTGCTGCGTGAAGGTCAGCACGTTCGGGTCGACGGTCAGCCAGCTGTTGCGGTGGCCGAAGGAGGCCGCCCATGAGCGACGGTCGGTTCAACCTCTCGGCGCTTGCCGTACGCGAGCACTCCATCACCCTGTTCCTGGTCTGTCTGATCTCGCTGGCGGGGCTACTCGCCTTCTTCAAGCTGGGGCGGGCAGAGGATCCGGCCTTTACGGTCAAGGTGATGACCATAGTCACCGCCTGGCCCGGTGCCACGGCCCAGGAAATGCAGGATCAGGTCGCCGAGAAAATCGAAAAGCGCCTGCAGGAGCTGCGCTGGTACGACCGCAGCGAAACCTACACGAGACCCGGCCTGGCTTTCACCACCCTGTCGCTGCTCGATACCACGCCTCCCTCGCAAGTGCCGGAGGAGTTCTACCAAGCCCGCAAGAAGATCAGCGACGAGGCGAAGACGTTGCCGTCCGGCGTGATCGGGCCGCTGGTCAACGACGAATACTCGGACGTCACCTTCGCCCTGTTAGCGCTCAAGGCCAAGGGCGAGCCACAGCGCCTGCTGGTGCGCGACGCGGAGGCGCTGCGTCAGCGGCTGCTGCACGTGCCGGGAGTGAAGAAGGTCAACATCATCGGAGAGCAGGCCGAACGCATTTTCGTTGAGTTCTCCCATGAGCGCCTGGCAACGCTAGGGATCGGTCCGCAGGAGGTATTCGCCGCGCTCAATGCGCAGAATGCCCTGACGCCGGCCGGTTCCGTGGAGACCAAGGGGCCGCAGGTGTTCCTGCGCCTGGACGGCGCCTTCGATGAGCTGCAGAAGGTTCGCGACACGCCGGTGGTGGCCCAGGGGCGTACCCTGAAGCTGTCGGACGTCGCCACGGTCAGGCGCGGCTATGAGGACCCGGCGACCTTCCTGATTCGCAACGGTGGTGAACCGGCTTTGCTGCTGGGCATCGTCATGCGCGAAGGCTGGAACGGTCTCGACCTGGGCAAAGCCCTGAACGACGAAGTGAGTGCAATCAACGCCGAGCTGCCGCTGGGCATGAGCCTGAGCAAGGTCACCGACCAGGCCGTCAATATCAGCGCTTCGGTCGACGAGTTCATGATCAAGTTCTTCGTCGCGCTGCTAGTGGTCATGCTGGTGAGCTTTATCAGCATGGGCTGGCGGGTGGGCGTGGTGGTCGCGGTGGCCGTGCCGCTGACGCTGGCGATGGTCTTCGTGGTGATGGCGGCGACCGGCAAGAACTTCGACCGCATCACTCTGGGCTCGCTGATCCTGGCCCTGGGCCTATTGGTGGATGACGCCATCATCGCCATCGAGATGATGGTGGTAAAAATGGAAGAGGGCTACAGCCGGATCCAGGCCTCCGCCTACGCCTGGAGCCATACGGCGGCGCCGATGCTGTCTGGAACCCTGGTCACCGCTGTGGGCTTTATGCCCAACGGTTTTGCCCGCTCTACGGCCGGCGAATACACCAGCAACATGTTCTGGATCGTCGGCATCGCGCTGATCGCCTCGTGGCTGGTTGCGGTGATCTTCACGCCCTATTTCGGCGTCAAGCTGCTGCCCGAGATCAAAAAGATCGAGGGTGGGCATGAAGCCATCTACGATACCCCGCGCTACAACCGTTTTCGTCGTCTGCTGGGCCGCGTAATCGCACGCAAGTGGCTGGTCGCCGGTTCGGTGATCGGCCTTTTCGTCACGGCGATACTCGGCATGGGGTTGGTGAAGAAGCAGTTTTTCCCGATCTCCGACCGACCCGAGGTGCTGGTCGAGGTACAGATGCCCTACGGCACCTCGATCGCCCAGACCAGCGCCGCCACGGAGAAGGTCGAAGCCTGGCTGGCCCAGCAGGAAGAGGCCAAAATTGTCACGGCCTACATCGGCCAGGGCGCGCCACGCTTCTTCATGGCCATGGGGCCGGAGCTACCGGATCCGTCGTTCGCCAAGATAGTTATCCGTACCGACAATCAGGACGAGCGCGAAGCATTGAAGCATCGGCTGCGCCAGGCGATTGCCGAGGGTCTGGCCAGCGAGGCGCGGGTGCGCGTTACCCAGCTGGTGTTCGGCCCGTACTCGCCGTTCCCCGTTGCCTATCGGGTCACCGGCCCCAACCCGGACAAGCTGCGCGAAATCGCGGCGGCGGTACAGCAGGTGATGGACGCCAGCCCGATGATGCGCACGGTCAATACCGACTGGGGCACGCGCGTGCCGACGCTGCACTTCAGCCTGCAACAGGATCGCCTGCAGGCCGTGGGACTGACCTCCAGCGCCGTGGCCCAGCAACTGCAGTTTTTGCTCAGCGGTGTACCCATCACCGCCGTGCGCGAGGACATCCGCACAGTTCAGGTGATGGCACGTGCGGCTGGCGATATTCGTTTCGATCCGACCAAGGTTATGGACTTTACCCTGGCAGGTGCCAACGGGCAGCGTATCCCACTGTCGCAGGTCGGCGAGGTGGAGGTGCGTATGGAAGAGCCGATTATGCGCTGGCGCGACCGTATGCCGACTATCACCGTACGCGGCGATATCGCCGAGGGTCTGCAGCCGCCGGATGTGTCGACGGCCATTAGCCGACAATTGCAGCCCCTGATCGAGCAGCTGCCGAGCGGCTACCGTATCGAGCAGGCGGGCTCCATCGAGGAGTCGGGCAAAGCGAGCAAGGCGATGCTGCCGCTGTTCCCGATCATGCTGGCCGTCACGCTGATCATCATCATTCTGCAGGTGCGCTCGATCTCGGCGATGGTCATGGTGTTTCTGACCAGCCCATTGGGGCTGATCGGGGTGGTGCCCACGCTGATTCTGTTCCAGCAGCCATTTGGCATCAACGCACTGGTCGGGCTGATCGCGCTGTCGGGCATCCTGATGCGCAACACGCTGATCCTGATCGGGCAGATCCGCCACAACGAACAGGCAGGCCTGGACCCGTTCCGCGCGGTGGTCGAGGCTACCGTACAACGCGCCCGGCCGGTGATCCTCACCGCACTGGCGGCGATTTTGGCCTTCATCCCGCTGACCCACTCGGTGTTCTGGGGAACGCTCGCCTACACCCTAATCGGCGGCACCTTCGCCGGCACCGTGCTGACCCTGGTGTTCCTGCCGGCCATGTATTCGATCTGGTTCAAGATCAGGCCCGGCAACGGCAACGATGGCAGCCTGGCCGGCGTGGACAGGGTGCCCCCAGTGCGGCAGATGGCAGACCTTAAACTTCCCTGAACGAGAGAAACCACCATGGCGAACTCAAAAGTTGTGCTTGTTACCGGCGTGTCATCGGGTATCGGCCGCGCCGCCGCGGAGCGCTTTGCCCAACGCGGTTGCCGGGTATTCGGCAGCGTGCGCAACACTGCAAAGGCACAGCCCATAACCGGCGTCGAGCTAGTCGAGATGGATATCCGTGACGAGGCGTCGATCAGGCAGGGCGTTCAGCACATCATCGCCCAGGCCAGCCGCATCGACGTGCTGGTCAACAGCGCGGGGATGACCCTGCTCGGCGCGACGGAGGAGACTTCGATTGCTGAAGCCCAGGCGCTGTTCGACACCAACCTGTTCGGCATCCTGCGTACCACCCAGGCAGTACTGCCGCATATGCGCGAGCAAGGCGCCGGGCGCATCGTCAACGTCAGCTCGGTGCTGGGTTTCCTGCCGGCGCCGTACATGGGACTTTACTCGGCCTCCAAGCATGCCGTGGAAGGGCTGTCCGAGACCCTGGATCACGAGGTGCGCAAGTTCGGCATTCGTGTCGCCCTGGTCGAGCCGTCCTTCACCAAGACCAACCTGGACCTCAATGCGCCCCAGGCGGCTTCCAGGATCGCGGCCTACGACAGCGAGCGCGGCGTCGTTGCCCAGGCCATACAAAGGAATGTCCAGAAGGCGCCGCAGCCCGAGGGGGTCGCCTCGACCATGGTCGAGGCCGCCTTGGGGGCCTGGAAAATGCGCCATACGCCCAAGGGCGAGGCCGCCCTGCTGAGCAAGCTGCGCCGTTTCATGCCGACCGGCCCAGTCGCGAAGGGCCTGAGGAAAACGTTTGGCCTCGCCTGACATCCCGTCCGGGCGTCACATCGCATTTGAACAGACACGCATGTATTAAGCGAGAGACTCCATGAACGCCCCCGACAGCCAGACCATCATGCCCTCTCCTGCCAATAAGGCACAGGCAGCGCCGAGCACGCATACCAGCAACGCCTCACCTTGGCGGGTATTTGGGGTGGTCAGTTTGGCGGTGTTTCTGGTGTCGATGGACGGCACCATGCTGTTCGCGGCCTTCGGTTCCTTGCGAGAAGGTTTTCCTCTGGCAACTCCGGCGGATCTCTCCTGGGTGCTCAATGCTTACACGATGGTCTATGCCGCGATGCTGATCCCGTCCGGTGGCTTGGCCGACAAGCATGGGCGAAAAAAGGTGTTTCTCGGCGGCGTTGCGCTGTTCCTGGCGGCATCTACCGCCTGTGGTTTGGCAAACAACGTGGGATGGCTCGTTGCGGCAAGAGTACTGCAGGCTATCGGCGCTGCACTGCTGACACCCGCATCGCTCTCACTCGTACTGGCGGCGTTCCCGCAAAGCCAGCGCGCCGTGGCGGTCAGCCTATGGGGGGCCGTCGGTGGCCTGGCCGCGGCGGTGGGGCCCAGCCTGGGGTCGTTCGTGATCGCATCGGTCGGCTGGCAGTGGGCGTTCTACCTGAACCTGCCTGTGGGCCTGCTTGCACTGTGGCGCGGCGCAACGCTATTGACGGAAGCAACCCAGCAAGCCAGGCCCCGTCCACTGGATCTGCTGGGCATGGGCCTGCTGATTATCGGCATCGGTGCCCTGGCGCTGTCCATCGTGCAATCGGAGTCGCCTGCCTGGTCACGCCATGAACTGCTGAGCGTTGCAGGTATCGGCCTAATGGGCATCGTCGGATTTGTCGTCTGGGCACGGGTCGCCAGCGCGCCGCTGGTGGATTTGAGCTTGTTTCGCAACCCCACTTACCGCTACGTCAACCTCGCAAGCTTGAGTTTCAGCATCGCGTTTTCGATGATGTTTTTCGCTTTCTTCTTCTACATGAACTCGATTTGGCACTACTCGCTGCCACTGGCAGGCCTGGCAATTACACCTGGTCCACTGCTGGTGACTCCGGTCGCCGCTCTGTCCGGTCGGCTCGCGAGTAGGCATGGCCACCGCCCACTGCTGCTGGCGGGCTGTCTGGTCTACGCGGCCAGTGGACTGTGGTTTTTGCTGGTACCAGGAGCCGAGCCGGCGTACCTGACGCAGTGGCTGCCGGGCATGCTGCTCAGTGGGATTGGTGTGGGCATGGTAATGCCGTCGCTGTCGGGAGCTGCGGTCAGCCGCTTACCTGCGGACCAATACGCCGTGGGCGGCGCTATCAACCAGGCAATCCGGCAAATTGGTTCCGTCATGGGCGTCGTCCTCACCGTGCTGCTGCTCGGCAGTGCCGGTTTGCAACGCGTCGACTTCGATGCCGTTTACCTGTGCCATGTCGGCTTGGCGCTGTTGACCGCAGCCTTGTGCCTGCCCGTCAACACGCGGCCAGCAACCCTCATCAAACCCAATGACTCGGACGCAAGCCGAGAAACTACCAGGTAAAAAATCTGTACCTGCCCAGTCGGAGAGATCTATGGACATCGAGCAGAAATCCCTTGTCTGGACAAGCCAGCAGTCGGACGCAATGCAGCGCATGCGCGAAGGCGGCGGCAAGCCGGGGCTCGCCCGGATGGAACAACTCGCCGGCAAGAGCGGCCGCGAGATTCTCGAAGCCATGATGTCCGGCGAGCTGCCGTACCCACCCATGAACGAGACCATGAACATGACGTTGTTGGCGGTGGAAAACGGCCGTGCCGTATTCCAGGGCATCCCGCTGCCGCAGCACTACAACCCGCTGGGGACGGTGCACGGCGGCTGGCTCGCCACATTGCTGGACTCAGCCCTGGGCTGCGCAGTGCAAACCACGCTGCCGGCCGGACGCTCCTACACCACGGCCGAACTCAGCATCAACATCGTGCGATCTGCCTCCCACAAGATCGGCCCGTTACGGGCGGTCGGCACGCTGATCCACGGCGGGCGGCAGATCGCCACGGCCGAGGCCCGTGTCGAAGACGAGACAGGCAAGCTCTATGCCCATGCGACCACTACCTGTTTCGTCTTCGACGTGCCGACGGCTTGACGGCGAAGTGCGCATGGCCGGAACCGAGCGTATAAGCGACTAGAAAGCAACCGGGCGGTGCGCGTTGCGAGGCGCCGACCCTGTGACAAGCGAGGTGAGATTATGAGTGTCCGCAATGCAGTTCGAATCGTGGTGACCGGCACAGGTGTGGTCAGCCCCCTGGGCTGCGGCACCGAGACTGTCTGGTCACGCCTGCTGGCAGGGCAGTCGGGCATTCGAGCGTTGCCCGCCAAGTTGAGCGAAGGTACTGGCTGCGCGGTGGGTGGCCGGGTACCTACCGTGGAGGACGATCCGCATGCGGGTTTTGATCCTGAGCGAACCATCGCCGCCAAGGAGCGCAAGAAGATGGATCGCTTTATCGAGTTCGCCCTGGTCGCTGCCGATGAAGCCCTGGCACAGGCTGGCTGGCAGCCGACAGACAAAGCGCAGCGACAACGAACTGCGACCATCATTGCCTCCGGTGTCGGCGGCTTCGGTGCCATCGCCGAGGCGGTTCGCACCACGGACGAACGCGGCCCGCGACGACTGTCGCCATTCACCGCACCTTCCTTTCTGGCCAACATGGCCGCCGGGCAGGTTTCCATCCGCCATGGCTTCAGCGGCCCGCTCGGGGCTCCGGTGACTGCCTGCGCGGCCGGCGCGCAAGCCATCGGCGATGCGGCCCGGCTGATCCGCAGTGGCGAAGCGGATATCGCCGTATGCGGCGGAACCGAAGCCGCGATCCATCGCGTCACGCTCGGCAGCTTCGCGGCGGCGCGTGCCCTGTCCAGCGGATTCAACGACCGGCCCCGGGAAGCATCGCGCCCGTTCGACCGCGACCGGGATGGCTTCGTCATGGCCGAGGGCGCCGGCCTGTTGGTGATCGAATCGCTGGAGCATGCCCTGGCCCGCGGCGCCCAGCCGCTGGCGGAACTGGTCGGCTACGGCACCAGCGCCGATGCCTATCACCTGACCGCCGGCCCGGAGGACGGCGACGGCGCCCGCCGGGCCATGCAGCAGGCGTTACGCCAGGCCGATATCGCGCCAAGCGAGGTGCAGCACATCAACGCCCATGCGACCTCCACGCCGGTGGGCGACCACGGCGAACTGGCCGCCATCCGCTCGGTGTTCGGCAGCGAATCGGGCGTGGCGATCACCTCGACCAAGTCCAGTACCGGCCACCTACTGGGTGCCGCCGGTGGCGTCGAGGCCATCTTCACCGTCCTGGCGCTACGCGATCAGGTCGTCCCGCCCACGCTCAATCTCATCCATCCCGACGAGGCGGCCGAGGGGCTAGACCTGGTCGCCCTGAATGCCCGGCACATGACGATCCGTCATGCGCTGTCGAACGGTTTCGGCTTCGGCGGCGTCAACGCCAGCCTGCTGTTTCGCCGCTGGGAGTCTTGAGCATGAGCCACCTCACGCAGAAGGACAGGCGCCGTGATAAACGTCGGCGCGAGATACTGGGGGCGGCGAGCGATGTGTTCACCGCATTCGGCTACGACCTGGCGAACATGCAAGCCATTGCCGACTCCGCCGGGGTGACTAAGGCCACCCTGTATGCGCACTTCGGCGACAAGGAGCAGCTGTTCCGAGCCGTCATCGATCACTGGTTGGAGGAGCTGCCGGAGCCGAAGCTGTCGTGCCAGGCAACGGGCGGGTTGCGCGCCTGTCTGCAGGAAGCCGCAGGTGAACTGCTACAGCAAAGCACGCATCCGGCCTTTCATGCTCTCACTCATATACTGCGGCGATCCAACCGAATTCCGCAGAAGCGCTGGCGCCAACGCCATCGCCCCTACCAGGCCTATCTTGAAAGGGCTTTGTCCCAGTCCAGACGCTGCAACGATCCCAGGCAGGCCTCCATCCAGTTTCTTCTGCTGGCGGTCGGAAGCATCGATTGCAACAACCTTATGGCGGTGAACGAATCGCGCGTTAGCGCCGCAGTGGAACTGTTCGTCCAAGCCTATGCGTGAGGCAAAGATCACCCGATCCGTTGGCATTGAACGCAGCGCGTAAGGTTGCTTTAGGTAAGTACCAGAGCAACCTCAAGCTGGGTAGAGAGCCGCATCGGCGGTGAAGGCTAATCAGCCCTGTTGAAAGTGCGGTTGAAGGCAACCACGTCCTCATGGCTGGGGTTGCTGGCAAAGAGTTCGGGCAGGCGCGCATGGAACGCCTCCCGCTTCTGCGCCGTCGTCCCCCTTACTGCGTCCGTCAACGCCTGTCGCATCTCATCTGCCGAATAATCACAGCAATACGCGGGGGTACAGGGCTGCTGCCGCCAGGACTCCGCTAGGCTGCCGCTGTCGACCGGCTCGAAGCCGATGTCGTCGACCAGGCTCATGACGAACTGCTTCTGAGCCTGGTCGTCACCAGCAACAGCCACTGCCAGACGGCCATTGTTGCCGCCTGGCGCAGCTAGATTGGCTAGCGAGTATGCCAGAATATTATTGAACGCCTTGATCACTGGTCGACCGAGCTGTTCGCTGACCCAGATGCTCTCCGTCTGCCCGGCTTCAAGCGCCGGAATGCGTTCGTCGCGTAGGTCGGGATAGTAGTTGCTGGTATCGATCACCGGTACCGCAGGAGGCAGCGATGCGAGCAATCCCATGGGAAGAGTCGCCATCGCCGGCTGGGGGATGGCCAGGATCACCAAATCCGCTGCGTTGACAGCCTGTTCGAGTTCGGCGGGAACGACGCCTGCTTCCTCGGCAAAAGCACGCACTGCCTCCTTGCCACGCGAGTTGGCCACCCAGACGTCATGGCCCAGAACCACGAGCCGACGAGCAAGCGTGCCGCCAATGGCTCCGATACCAACAATAGCGATTTTCATAGTGCCTCCAGAATCTCAGGTTCGGATACGGTATTGGTGTTACCGTTAAAAGCACAAGAACGGACGATTTTGTCTATAACGAACAAAAAGGTAAGCTAGATGAACCGCGAATGGCGATGTGAAGACCCTATACAGCGTCAGCGATGGTCTTCGGCGATTAATGCGACTCTTCGTGTACTGGAAGGGAAGTGGAAAATCGTGATTATCAATGAGCTGATGGCTGCCAAAAGCCAGCCGCTCCGCTTCTCAGAGCTGGAAAAACTCATTTCTGACGTCACCCAGAAAATGCTTATCCAGCAACTGAGGGCGCTTCAGCAGGACGGCATTGTCCATCGGACGGTGTATCCGGAGGTTCCCCCGCGAGTGGAATACAGTCTTACGGAACTGGGCCATGCATTAGGGCCGGCTATGACCGCTCTGATTGATTGGGCTGAACTTCGTAACCTGTACCAATCGAAGCTCGCCGATCCTAGCTAGCGATGATGATCGACCGCTTTTGGCCGATTTCTGCCCGAACTGGAAGCACCAGGTCGTTCCCTGCCAGTTTAGGGTCATGAAGCATGCCGGTCAGATTCGATGCAAATGACTGGTCAGATCGAGTGCAAATGGCTGGGCAAAGGCTGTGCAACTACCCAATCTGGATCGTCGGAAAGCGCATAAATGGCGGTGCTATGGGAGCATTATCAGTAGCGGGTTTAGAGAATGACTGCTATCGGGGTTACGTCAGAATATGCACGGGGGGCAGGTCGATCACCTTGGAGTCGCTCTGCTTTGCCTGTAGAAGTCGGTTCTCGGCTAGCAAAACCTCGTTGATGGAGGCAAGGCTGGCTACCTTTGCGCGCAGTCCCTCTATCTCCTGGCGAAGCGCGCGATTCTTCTCACGCTCCGCACAGAGATCTTGGTGTTTCACATCGCGTTGGGCGCGACTGGAACGCCCTTGAGCATCGCGGATCGCCTCAGCGATTATGGGGTAGTGGTTGTGAATCAGCGCCGTCGAAACGCCCGCCTCGCGCGCCACAGAGGCGATAGTGACCTTGGATTCTCCGGTATGTGCCCGGCCACGCTGGATGCGGGCGAGCGCGAGTTGCAAATCCCGCTCACGGGCGTCCGAGGGTTTGCGTTTGGTCGTCATGCTAGGTTCATCTCCGGGGCGTATCCAAGCTGCACGAGCACGTCACGGCAGCGCTGCAGGTCGCGCAAGATGCGCTGGCGGCCACCGTCCCCAATGTCGTTACAATCCAGCAATCCCTTCAGGTTGTCGTAGAGACGCTGGTATACGCCAATGTGGCTGCGCCCAATTACTGCGTTGTGGCAGTCGCCGCAGCGAGTCCGCTCTAATGTGTTGCCGATGCAACGGTCGTCGCTGGCGGTGCACCAGGCGTGGCCATTGCTGCGGATCGCGGTGCTCTCGGAAATTGAGGTCACCATCGATGCATGACTCTTGAAGATGGCGAGGTTCGCCGGATCGCGCCGCCAGCGTTTGATCGAGCGACCGTAGCCTCCGGCCAGCGGTTCGTCCTCCATCCAGGTGTCAACGACGCCGAACTTGATGTCTTCGAGTTCTGCCTGGATGTCGCTGTACAACTCGATGTCGAGGTGCTGACCCCAGTCCTCGTCCATGGCGTAGCCCAGCGTCATGTCCATGGACCAGTGTGCGAAGTGCTCGCGCATGTAGCGCAAGTCGCCGAATTGGCTGTGCGCCGCGTAGTTGGCGAATTTGCGGCGGAATTGATGGCTGGCGAGGTTCCAGTCCAGCCCACAGCCCTGCACGAACGCTTTGAGGGCATGGTTCCATGTAATGCCCGACAGGGTGCGAACTAAATTGCCCTTTGCAGGGCACACCCCGAGAAAGAGTGCATGGTGATGCTTATGCGCCGTGGCGATTTCTGGGTCGCGCAGATTGACCCTTCTTCGCTCGGCAATCTCGGCGGCGATCATAGCCTGATACGGCTCGGCCCAACGCTCCATCAGGCGCAACACGCGCACGGCGACTTCGGGGATCATCCAGTCGTGTACCCCAGTGTCGGTCTTATCCGACCTGGAGCGCATCCAGTGATAGATCGTTCCCTCGTCGTCCTCTGTGCAGTGGTGCGCGCCCGACTGGATGTTGGCCAGTTCGTGGTTGCGGCAACCGGAGGTGCTGGCCAGCACGATGTAGCAGGCAGTCCGTAGATCAAGGATCGCCTGATTAAATGCCCCCAAGCCGCCATCCCAGCCCAAAGTGGCGAGGTGGCGGTTTTTAGCCTCTATGACTGTTCTGGTAACCTGCCTTCTCCGTTGTGCTGCGACGGCATTGAGGGCATCGCGTAAATCGAGTAGCGCCTTGCCGTGCTGAACCTGTTGATAGGCTCTCTCGAACAGGGCGCAGAACACCTCATCCGGCATCAGCGGTGTTTTGCCACCCTGTTTACGAGCCGTGCCGCTGCCGGCCAGCGCATTCGCGGAAGTATCAGGCCAGGGATGCAGAGGGATCGGATCGTGGGTGTACTGGCTCAATTCATGAAGCGCCTCGACTGCCATGAAGCGGCGCTCAAGGGCGCTCTGAGACAGCGGCTTACCCTGGTTCCGGCTCGTCTGCTTGTACGCCCGACACTCGGCAACGTAGTTCGCGCAGACCATGGGTGTCACCGCGCCGAAGTGATTGAGCTTGAGCGCGTTTAGAAACCGTAGGAAGGGCAGCGCATTCTCAAAAAAATTTCGCAAAGTGCTCGCTTTGGGGCGCTTCTGCCCCGCGCGACCGCGCCGCAGGTAGCGGTACAGCAGAGCCTTCATCACGTCCTTAAACGCACAGGGCACGCGGCTGAAGTCCTGGCGCCGCAAGTTGTCTGGCACGTTGCTGGTAAAGCCGTCCAGCTGCCAAATATCGTCGCCGTAGCGGCTGAGGATGACCCAGTGCCCCTCGACCTGGATGGCGCTCACGATGAGTGCGTCGCGATCGCTCTTGGGTAGGTCGCATATTTCCCCCGGCTGGGACTCGATGTTCGCCCAAGATAGCGTGACTAGGTTGTTGCCGCTCATGCAAAGATCTCCAGCTTTTCCACCACATCGGACGACCAGAACGGGTGCGGCTCGCGGCGCGCACGCTCGCGGGCGGCTTCGACGGCCGCCGGCTTGAAAGTCCCGCGCCGCAGCCCCTCGGCTACAATGTAGTCGTCAATCAATCGAGGAATGTGCGCGTATTCCTGTGCCCAACGCCGCTTGTCTATGCGTGTGCGCTCCGTGAATACACGGAAGTAGAAGCTGAATAGGCGGTGCAGATCTTCCTCCGTCACTGCGTAATGCTTGCAGCGCAGACAGTTGAGGAACGAAAAACACGCTACCCCTTCACGTTTCGGTGCGTACTGGCCATTCATCGGGTCGCCACAGCGCCCCATCGGGGTGGTCTGGTAGGTCGCGCCGATGGTGCGGGTCAGTAATTCTTGAACAAGTATCTCGCCCATAAATTTCCAGTTGCGCCTCGCGTCCCCGCTAGGTGCCAAATAATTTCGCCCGGCCACCTGTGGCGTGTTGCCAAGCGCGATGGCCGTAGTCACCAGGTCGCCCCCTAGTAACTCGAAAATTCGGTTGGCGAACGTTTTGCGGAGGCGAGAGATGTTGATGCGCAGCGGTTGGCCGTCGATATCGGTAAGCCCGTGGTCGGCCACGAGTTTCTTGATCGCCAGTTTCAACGTCCCGTCAGTCAGTGCAATGACCCGGCCGGGGCCTGGGCCGCGATGCACGCGATACAGCCACACGCGATCCTTGAGTTCGTCCGGGGACTCCGCGCACAGCGGCTCGCTGTGGGCAAGGATGCGTCGTATCAGGCGCTCGACATTGGTCTTGACGGTTGGCGTGGATTCCAACAGATGTGCAGTCGTGTTCTCGGCGCGCAGCGCCACCTTGTGGCTGGTGTGGCCGCGGCGCTTCCAAAGGACCAGGAATACGCTGTTGTCCTTGGGATGGGCGCGCAGGCAATTGCGCTCCATCTCCAGCAGCGGCGTGGAGTTTCGCCCGGTGTGCAGTGCTACAGTCAGCAGGGCATAAGCCAACAATTCGCCAGTTACTGGGATATCGTCGTGCCAGATCGGCATGACCGCTTGCCTGAGCGCGGTGGTGAACGCCTGCCGCTGACGCTTCGGCAGCGGCGTTTCGCCCTTATGCTTGCCACTGTTTGGAAACGGATTTCGTGGGAAAGTCGCATCGTCCCCCGTGGAGACTAACGAAATAAGGCTACGCTGGCCCAACGCATGAAGGACGGACTTCGCGCTGGTGTAGTGGCCCCTCTGGCTAAGGGTGCTGATGCCCAGTCCAGCGAGGTGGCCAAGAAAGCTGTCAATTACAGCGCGATTAATATCGTCCAGGGTCAGCCCGCGCCCGAGCGCGGTTGCGCGCAGTGCAATGTAGTTTAGAAAGTGACGTAAACCACCTTTACAGATACTCGCCACGGAACTGGCCTCGAGCCCGCCGTCCTGTCGGGCCAGGAAGCGTTCGATCTGCCGCTGGCAGGCATAAGTGATCGGATCAATGCCCGTGCCGTACCAAGGGGCGAAGTCGATGCCCCGGGAGCGAGTGGCATTGCGCTCGAAGGCCACTATAGTAGTGGCCGGCGGAATCGCCTCCGGGAGAACGACAACATGACCCGCCGCATCGCGGCTGTGCTCGACATGTGGGACGCTGAGGTCGGTCCTATTGAATACCTTGCGTTTGCCCATTAGACCGCTCCAACCCTTCATTCAATTCATCGTCGTAGGCCAGCACCGCGTCGTCGGCCAGTTCGTTGACCAAGTGCAGATAAACCATCGTCGTCTGAATGGAGCTATGGCCAAGCTGCCGCTGCACGAACACCAGCGGATCCGCCCCAGCGCGGTTTCGCTGGAGCGTGACCAGGGTATGGGTGGCGTAGGTGTGTCGTAGCATGTGGGTATGGACCCTGATACCGGCTCGCTTGCCGGTTTCCCGGACGATACGCGCGACGCGCTTGCCATCATCAGAGTAGGGCTCACCAAACTGGTTCAGGAACAGCGTCTCATGTTTGGTGCGGCTCAATGATGCCCGCTCACCGCGAACCTGCACTACATAACGATGCAAATCAGCGAGGAAGCGGCGACTGATGTAGATGTCGCGTGGTTTGCTGCCCTTGGTGCGCATGCCATGACCATCGTGTGGATCGAGGCGAATCCGGATGTTGCGCTCGCGCCTACCGGCTTTATCCGGATCGAAGATGTAGGCAAGCGGGAAAGAGGCGATTTCCTCCCGGCGCAGTCCCGTCTGAAGGCCGAGCCGAATCATCATGCGGTGATGCGGATTTTCCTGCGTCGCCAGCAATGCCTTGATCTCATCCATGCTTAGAAACTTCGGAAGCGCCCGATGCTTGCGCGGCATGACGTCGTTCACCATTGCTTTGGCGCCGCCGGCATCAACGTGGGCAAGGAAGCCGAGGACGCGTTTGACCGTTCGTTCCTCATAGCCAAACGGCAGTCTGCTCACCCATCCCTGCTGCTGTGCATACTCGTAGAACTTGCACACATAGTGCAGCCGTTGACGTGTTGTTGATGAGGCCAACTTGCAATCCACCAGGGAGTAGTCCCGGTAGGCCCCTACGACACTCTTGGCCTCGCCACGTTCCACGTCGCGCCAGTCAAGGTCATGCACTTGGAGGAAACTAAAAAAGTCATACAGCGCACGCCCTGTGCTTGGCCATGACTTTCGTGACCCAATAGCGCCACGCAACAGGTAGTGGCGAAAGAATTCATTGGCCGGGACGCAACTGTCCATCGTGTCCCAAAGCAGGATCGGAAAGCCTGGATAAGGACGACCGGCAATCACCAAGTCCTCGGTAGCCCACACAAGCTCCATCAACATCCCTCCGTCTCTGACCATCCCCATTGCTTCTAAAGCTGTTTTTAGATCTTTCTTAAATCATTGTTTATAAGCCTATTTCATTCCTAACCTTTAGCAAGCCCCGGAACAATTCGTTCTATGCGAGCTGCGAGCGAATCTTCCGTCCGGATCTGGCCAAGACTCCCATCGTGGTGCTGAGCAACAACGATGGGTGCGTAATCGCCCGGTCGTACGATGCAAAGCCGTACGTGAAGATGGGGGAGCCCTACTTTCAGGTAAGGGAGAAGCTTAGCCGGCATGGCATTGTGGCGTTCTCGTCGAACTACGCGCTGTATGGCGACATGAGCGAGCGGGTTATGTCCCTGATCGAGTCCATGGTGCCCGCGGCCGAGGTCTATTCGATCGATGAGTGCTTCGCAGATTTCACAGGCATGAAGGGCTGTCTCACCCAATTCGGCCGGGACGTACGCGCCAAGGTGCTGCGCTGCACGGGCATCCCCGTCGGTGTGGGGATCGCCCGTACTAAGACCTTGGCGAAGCTCGCCAATCACACCGCAAAGCGCTTGCAAGCGCAGACAGGCGGTGTGGTCGACATAACAGACGACTTCAAGCGCGACTGGGTGCTTCGTAACACGGGGGTGAAAGAGGTGTGGGGGTATCGGCCGGCGGCTGACTGCGCACCTGGAGGCCATGGGCATCCACACGGCGATGGAGCTGGCCAAAGCGGATCCGAGAATGTTGCGCGACAAGTTCAGTGTGGTGGTGGAGAAGACTGCGCGTGAGCTGGCCGGCACGCCATGCCTTGAACTTGATGAGGCAGATCACCCGAAGCAGGAGATCTGCTGCAGCCGGATGTTCGGGAGGCGATTGACGGAGCTGACGCCGATCCAGCAGGCAGTGGCCACCTACACCGGGCGGGCAGCCGAGAAGCTCCGCGCCCAAGGCTCGGTGTGCAAGCGCATGCGAGTATCAATCCGTACTGGAATGTTCAACCCCAACGAACTCCACTTCGCCAAGGGGGCCTTGGTAGACCTGCCGTACCCCACCAATGACACCTTTCTGCTAACCAGGGCTGCAACGGAAGCTGTGGAGCGGGTCTACCAGGCCGGCTATCGTTACAGCAAGGCCGAGGTGTTGCTGCTCGATCTACGGCAGCCTGGGGAGTTCACTGATGACCTATTCGCGCTCGCACAGCCCGTGGCCAGTGGCCGGCTGATGTTGGCGCTCGATAAAATCAACGACCGGTATGGCAGAGGAACAGTACGGGCTGGGAGCGTCCCTCGCGCCCCCGATTGGGGGATGCGTCGAGAAATGATGAGTCAGTCTTATACGACGCAGGTCGATCAACTTTGGACAGTTTATGCCCGTTGAAAGTGAGGTTGCCATTCTACGTTTTTTGCAGCTTCGATTTTAGACACAAAAAGCGCCCAATGTTCCGTATAATGGCTTGGGCGCTTTTCAAGTTAATGCTTTTCAGCGCAATCGATGTTTGCTCGATACTCAGTTTTCGATTAGCCTTAAAAAATGTGGGTGCTCGCTGTAATCAAACGTGGAGTCTACCGTGGTGATTCGCGCTATGATTTTGGTGTGATCGGCTTCGGCTCGTCCTCGATGATATGTCTGATTATTTAGTCGTATACTTTGCAGTAGGAATTGAAGTGCTTCAATGTCGAATAGTTCTAGGTTTGGTTGGATCGAACTTTGAAATCTGAAGTCTGCAGAATTGAAGCTTACGCTTGCGCAGTAATAAGCCGCCATGAGCTTGCAGCAGTTTCTCTGCCACTCTACAGAATCTTCAAACCGGAGGATTATAGTCCAGAGTTCTGAGTCTATCGTTGGATAGTCATCTCCGGTGATCCAAGCTAAAAGATCAGTGTAGTGGGCTTCGAGATTGGGTCGGATGAACCAGCCTAGGACTCTGCTGTCTGTGTCATTCTCGATGTGGTGTGAAATTTTCAGCTGTGCGGCTTCCGGCAGGCATTCGAAAAGCCCAGGGTTTCTGGCTAGATAATAAACCATATAGGTTAATGCATCTCCGCCAGAAGCGATATTTCCGTAAAAGTCGTGGTCGCCTCTAATGGCGTCCGGGATGCGCAAGTGTTGCCGATCGTTGATGCATTCGAGAACGTGTAGGTGAAGTTTGCGATGTTTAGTGCATTCCTCATTATTCAGTTTGAATGTGAATTTCCAGAAGCTTCTATATAGAGCCATCTGGGCATCGGGCTTCAAACGGCGAAGGTATCTGTTTTCAATATATTGATTGACTTTTTCTCGGGTGTTGAGCGCCTCGTGAGACTCTAAAAGATCTGCAAGAAGTTCGTTTATTATTTTGTTTGTATAGAAGGGTGGCTTGATGAGTAGTCCTTCTAATGTATTTCTCAATAAAGCTCTTGTGGTGTCCTTGTTGGGGGAGTGTAGCTCTCGGTCTCTGTTCAATATCGGATGTGCGGAAAGATGTCGTTGCTTCTGTAGACTTCTTAAGTTTTCAATTTCTGGTGAGTCTAGTAGTTCTGTTTTTTTGAAAACCTCTTCAAATAAGGCTATTTCCCAAGCTGATGATGTTGGTTGGGCTTCTTGAGCTGCACTCATCTCATCGAGAATTTGTTTTGCAGTGGTGTCGTTGTAAATGTCTACAAGGTTTTGAAGTTTGTGAACTATGTCGCACACAGCTACAGACCAAAGCATGACAACGGCGGAGCGATAATTTCCATTTTGATATGATGAAATTACTTCTTCGAAGTACTTGCTTGTCTTGGGGGAGTGGATGTCTTTTGAAATATTCTCAATCGAGAAGCTGCTCATAACCACCTCGTATTATGGAATGTTGTAAAGCTTCGACGCAGAAGGCATAGCGCAGGTTAGCGTTGAGGGCAGATTGCCATTGGATACATGAAGAGGGAAGGTGGAGGCGCTGGATTGGTTTGGAAAAATTGGTACAAGCTAAACTAGCAGTGCCTACAGGCCTAGTGGAGTAAGGGCTCCAAGAAAACTATGCCCAATCCATCATCGGCGCTGATCATGTGGCTTCTGTCAGCGGCGTGCTGCTTGCGGGATCGCTCACGCCCGCAGGCGTTCTACCCCGGATGAGATCGCCTCAGCATGGATATCGAGGGTCGCTAACGCGGCCATGACGTTTTCATGTATGTGGACTGAGCCGCGATGGCTCACCCATAGCGAGAGCTCCTCCAGAGCTGCTCTGATTGCGATCTGGTTCAGATGCAACAGCTCACGGGTGTCAGCTGTGGTCGAGGCTTGGTCATCCATGCGCATGCTCCAGATACGAGAATTCTTAGGGCAAATTTAGGGCAAATCCTAGGGCGTGTTAGGCCTATGCAGGCCATCCGCTAAAGCCAGAATAGCCGTTTATGCTGGCCTCCGGAGGCCTATTGAGATCCTCGGGCGGGTTCAAATCCCTATCTCTCCGCCATACAAGATGAAGCCCCTGGGAACGAAAGTTACCAGGGGCTTTTTCGTTGTGTGGCGCGAAGTTGTTTGTAGCGAGCATCCCAATTGCGCGGGCGAGTCTATGAAGACGCGGGGAGCTTCTTGAGCGGCCTGACGGTGAGTTCTACGCCCAAGGCAAGCATCAGCTTCTGAATTGTAGAAAATCGGGTTTTATCGCCGCCCTTCAAAGTTTTGTAGAGAGACTCGCGATTGACGCCAGCGTCTTGCGCAAACTGGTTCACGCCCTTGGCTTTTGCCACTTCACCCAGGGCATGCATCAGGATTTGAGCATCGTTAGCCTTCATAGCCTCTGCCAGAAATGCTGCGATGGTTTCTGGGCTGTCGAGAAACCGGGATGCCTCGAATCGTTTGGTATTGCTCAAGTCCAGATCAAGGATTGGCATGTCTTCAGGGGTGGACTTGTCGCTCATCGTTTTTTACCTCGTACTGCATCAAGGATTTCCTTGGCTCGTTTGATGGCTCTGTGTTGATCCGTTTTATCGCTGCCATAGAGCATCAGGTAGCGGGTTGGGCCCGTTCGTACGAAGTAGATTCGATATCCGGGGCCGACAAACACGCGCATCTCACTGACACCATCGCCAACCGATTCGGTATCACCGAAGCTGCCATTTTCGGCTCTGGCAATCCTTGAGGTGACAGCACCTCTGCCGATTGGGTCTTTTACGCCATCCAGCCAATCTTCAAATTCAGACGTTGTGTCGATCTGATTCGGCATGCATTAAATGTAGCCTAGTGGCTACTCCTTGTCGATGAATGAGTGACCGAGTGGTCCTGCGGAAACGAGGTGGAGGCCATTACGCAATGGTTGGTTGCGCCTAGCCCGACGATCGCCTTCCTGCGTTGGTCTGAATGGCGATGAAGAGACGAGGCTAAGGTGCGGGCTTTGCACTGGCAACGAATACAGCGGGTTTGATGTTTGTTTGGGAAATGGACTACATCGCGATGGAAGAGGTCGCATTACCGCATGGGGCCGGAGCGTATTTGGGAGTGATCGCGACGAGATGCGATGAATGAAGCCCCTGGGTGTTTTGCGTTTCCAAGGGCTTCTTTTTTCTTATTTTTTCATCATCCCCAATTCAGCATCATCCAACAGCGCCTTGGCCATCGCACTCAGGTAATGCGAGGCCCAGATCAGCTTCTGGTCGCCATCCATCAAACCGGTGATGATCAGGTCGCGGACGTAGCCCATCAGTTCGGATGCCTGTTCGCGGGCGTCCTGGCAGGGGATGCCGGGTTCGATGCGGAACAGCGGGTGGGTGTTGTTTTCGCCTTGGTAGAAGCAGGTCTTGCCGACTGTGGTGGGTTGCTTTGTGTCGTCGGTGGGCATTGTTTTTCTCCCTGGAATCTTGGGTGTCTGGGCCGGCCTCTTCGCGGGCGCGCCCGCTCCCACAGGTACGGCGCAGTACTTGAGGGCAATGATTACCCTTGTGGGAGCGGGCGTGCCCGCGAAGAGGCCAGGCCTGCTAGTGCAAAGTTCGTGGCTCAGCCGGTAAATGGGCCTGCATCTGCAATTGCATCAATGCCGACTCGACCAGGCCCTGTACCGCTTCCATTTCATGGATCACGGCCTGCATCACGATCGAACTCGGGGCCGTGGGTTTGAGTTGCACGGATTGGCGGGCCACGAACAGGGCGCAGAGTACGTACTCTGAGGACTGGACCAGGGTGTCTTGCAGAGCCTGGGTGGAATCGAGGGAGTGGGGTGGATCGGGGACCATCTTGCGCATAGTTAGCTCCAGAGTCAGTCGAGCTGCTACGGACTTGCTGTCAAACAAGAGGGTGGCAGCGGTACGCGGGTTGACAGACCGAGGACTCCGGAGACTCGGCGCACACGAGGTGCCCCACGTACTGCCGCCATAACGGGTGTACGTGCACGGAGAAGTTGTCGGCCTGTCAAAGCCGGTCGTTGAGTTGACAACGACAAGCCGAGACTAGAGCGCGACCCAATCCGTCGCAACAGTTTGAGCGGGTTGGCAGTATGTTTGGGAAATGGCCTACAGGGAAGGGGATAATTCTGAGTTTCAGCTGTAGGACCGGGGGCCGCTTTGCGGCCCATCGCGACACAAGGCCGCTCCTACAGGGGATCGCGCACAGGTCCAGCCTGGTGCGATCGCTTGTAGGAGCGGCCTTGTGTCGCGAAAGGGGCGCAAAGCGCCCCCCAGGGCCTTCAGCGCATTGCCGCCAGTTTGATGCCGAACCCCACCAGGCAAGCCCCCGCCAGCCGCTCGAACATATTGGCAATCCGCGGATTGGCGCGCATGCGTTCGGCCAACTGGTGCGTCAGCACCACGGCAATCAACCCGTACAGGAAGGTCACCACTGCCACCGTCGCCGCGAGGAAGCCGAAGGTCACCAGCCCCTGGTGCTTCACCGGGTCGACGAACAGCGGGAAGAACGCCATGTAGAACATGATCGCCTTGGGGTTGAGCAGGGTGATCATCATGGTCTGGCGCAGGTACTGGCCGTTGTCCATGCGGCTGGCCCGCGGCGCGCCTCCGGGTTTGCTCAGCAGCATGCGCAGGCCCAGGTAGGCCAGGTACGCAGCACCGGCCCACTGCACCACGTGGAAGGCGGCAGGGTAGGCCGCCAGCAGGGTGGCAACGCCGGCCACCGCCAGCCACAGCAGCACCTGGTCACCCAGGATCACCCCGCAGGTCGCGGCCATGCCGGCCTTGATTCCGCCCTTGCCGGTGGCGGTGATCAGGGCGAAGTTGCCCGGGCCGGGGATGGCCAGGACGATGATGAAGGCGATGACGAACGCGCCGTAGTCGGTGACGCCGAGCATGGGGAACTCCTGTTGGTGGTGCGTAGGCAGAGTTCAAGACTATCGTTGCCACCGGCCCGCTTTTCAACCGTCTACCAGGAAATTGGAAACAAGCTCTGAATTTTCAGAAGTGCGAGAAATTTCCTACAAGGGCAACTTGTTGTTGCACACGTGCAACCAGCCAGTGCACTTTGCGGCTTGGATCCAATGCCTGGGTTCTGTATCATCCCGCCGCCATCAGAATGATGGCCGAAGATGATTCATTTAAAGGACTTAGTATGAAAAAGCTGTTCAAGGCTACCGTAGCCGTTGCTGTCGTTTCGGGTGTTGCCCTGCTGTCGGGTTGCACTGGCCAGGTTTACAACCAGCCGAAAAACTGCACCTACGACTACCTGTTCCACCCTTCGGTTTCCATCTCCAAGATCATCGGTGGCTGCGGCCCGATCGATAAACTGCCTCAGCAGCAGTAATCTTGGCGGTACCCTGATCGCGACGCTTGCGGCGTGATCCAAGGCCCCCGGTCATGTACATGGCCGGGGGTTTTTGTTTTTTCGCGTGACAATCTGCCACTGAGGCAACCCGTCGCCTTGACGCTCCGGGTGGCAATTTGTTTGTGCTGGCATTTAAGCTACAATCGGAAAAACGATTCAGCCTTGTCGGTCAATTCGACAAAAGGCCGAGTCGTTTTCTGGTTCTCTGGCTGCTGAACAATGATCAACAACAAGCCTGCGCTGCAGAACATGCTTTACCTGGGCCAGCCACAGGCCCGCCCCCTGTTCTCCTGACTGGAATCGATCAATGTTCAAGAAAGCTGGCAAGACCTTGCTGGGTCTGGCTGTCGCTGCAAGCGTCATGCAAGCGCACGCCGCAGAAACCAAGAAAGTAGATGTGCTGCTGGTCGGCGGCGGCATCATGAGCTCGACCCTGGCCGTGTGGTTGCACGAGCTGGAGCCAAGCTGGTCGATGGAAATGGTCGAGCGCCTGGATGGCGTGGCCGAAGAAAGCTCCAACGGCTGGAACAACGCCGGTACCGGCCACTCCGCGCTGGCCGAGCTGAACTACACCCCGGAAGACAAGGACGGCAACGTCAATATCACCAAGGCCATCGAAATCAACGAGGCCTTCCAGATCTCCCGCCAGTTCTGGTCGTGGCAGGTCCGCCAGGGCGTGCTGAAGAACCCGCATTCGTTCATCAACACCACGCCGCACATGAGCTTCGTGTGGGGCGATGACAACATCAAGTTCCTGAAGAAGCGTTACGACGCGCTGCAGGCCAGCCCGCTGTTCCGCCCGATGCAGTACTCCGAGGACCACGCGCAGATCGCCAAGTGGGTCCCGCTGATGATGGAAGGCCGCGACCCTAACCAGAAGCTGGCCGTGACCTGGACGCCAATCGGCACCGACGTCAACTTCGGCGAGATCACCCGCCAGTTCGTCGGCCACCTGAAAACCCAGGAAAACTTCGACCTGAAGCTGTCCAGCGAAGTGCAGGACATCACCCGCAACAAGGACGGCTCGTGGCACGTCGAGTACAAGAACCTGAAGGACGGTAGCGAATCGGCTACCGACGCCAAGTTCCTGTTCATCGGTGCCGGCGGCGGCGCACTGAAGCTGCTGCAGAAGTCGGGCATTCCTGAAGCCAAGGAATACGCAGGCTTCCCGGTGGGCGGCTCGTTCCTGGTGACCGAGAACCCGACCGTGGCCATGCAGCACATGGCCAAGGCCTACGGCATCGCCTCGACCGGTGCGCCACCCATGTCGGTTCCGCACCTGGACACCCGCGTGCTGGATGGCAAGCGCGTGATCCTGTTCGGCCCATTCGCCACCTTCTCGACCAAGTTCCTGAAGAACGGCTCGTACCTGGACCTGCTGAGCAGCACCACCACCCACAACGTGTGGCCGATGACCAAGGTAGGCATCGATCAGTATCCGCTGGTGGAATATCTCGCTGGCCAGCTGATGCTGTCTGACGACGACCGCTTCGAAGCCCTGCGTACCTACTTCCCGAACGCCAAGAAGGAAGACTGGCGCCTGTGGCAGGCCGGTCAGCGCGTGCAGATCATCAAGCGTGATGCCGAGAAGGGCGGCGTGCTGAAGCTGGGCACCGAGGTGGTCGCTTCCGAAGACCGCACCATCGCCGGCCTGCTGGGTGCATCGCCAGGTGCTTCGACTGCGGCACCGATCATGCTGAACGTGCTGGAAACCGTGTTCAAGGAGAAGGTCGCTACCCCTGAGTGGCAGGCCAAGATCAAGCAGATCGTGCCGAGCTACGGCACCAAGCTGAACGACTCGGCGGCGGCCACCCAGAAAGAGTGGAACTACACCGCTGAAGTGCTGCAGCTCGAGAAGCCACCGGTGATCGACGAAAGCGTCGGCACCACGGTTGCACCGAGCCAGCCGGTCGAAAGCAAGCCTGAGAATGACATGGCGCTGTAAGCGGCCATTGTTGTGACAGAAGCCACGGGGGAGACCTCGTGGCTTTTTTGTTGCCTGTACCGGCCCTTTCGCGGGCTCGCCCGCTCCCACAGGTACATCACAGTTCTCGAAAGCTGTGGTGTACCTGTGGGAGCGGGCAAGCCCGCGAAGAGGCCGGTACAGCAGAACCACTGATCTGAAATCTGGGCTGAATCCAATAAAAACATATTTTGATGCTTAAATTAATCTTGTCAGTCGATCTCCCTCCAGGAGGGTGCCGTCATGAACATCAAGATTGCCGCCTTACTGCTGCTCGCCCTGTGCGCCCAGCCGGCATGGAGCCAAAGCTACTCCTACTCCAGCGAAACCCCCGCCGCCAAACCCGCCGAATCTGCTGCAATGACCACGCGCATGGCCCTGCGCGACCTTTGGGTCGAGCACATCTTCTGGGTGCGCAACTATGCTGTCGCCAACCAGGCCGGTAACGCCAAGGAGGCTGAAGTCGCCGCCAAGGAAGTGGTTACCGACGCCACCAGGATCGCCAACAGCATTGCCCCACTGTACGGCCAGCCCGCCGCCGATCAGTTGCTGAAACTGCTGGCCGGCCACTGGGGCGCCATAAAGCACTACAGCGACGCCACCGTGGCCAAGGACAAAAAAGGCCAGCAAGCCGCGGTCAATGAGCTGACCAGCAATGCCAAGGCCATCGCCGCGTTCCTGGCCAAGGCCAACCCGAACCTGCCCGAGCCGACCCTGCTGACGCTGCTCAGCGCCCACGGCGGGCACCACGTGGCCCAGATCGACCAGCTGGCGGCCGCTGACTACGTGGGCGAGGCGCGCACCTGGGCGATGATGCGCGAGCATATCCTGACCCTGTCCGACGCCCTGGCTGCGGCGTTGGTCAAACAGTTCCCGGACAAATTCTGATGCTCGAAGGCCTGGGCCGTACCCAACAGGACCTGCTCCATGCGTTGCTGCTCCAGCCGGCCGGCATGAGCATCGACGACCTGGCGCAGGCCCTGGCCATCACCCGCACGGCGGTGCGCCAGCACCTGGCAGCGCTGGAGCGCGACGGCCTGGTCAAGCGTGGCGCTACCCGGCCCACCGGGCGCCGCCCGGAGCAGTTGCACGAGCTGACCGAACAGGCCCGCGAACTGTTCCCGCGGCAGTACCCGTTGCTGGCCAACCTGCTGATTGCGGAAGTGGCCGGCTTGCTGGGACAGGAGGCATTGCAGGCGCTGATGCGCCAGCTGGGGCGCAAGCTGGCGGCGGACCTGGAGCACCAAGTGGTGGATGAAGCACGCATCGTCGAGCACATGAACAATGCCGGGTACGAGGCGCAGGTGTTCTTCCGCTCGGGGGGCGAGCCGCAGATCGTTGCGCACAATTGCGTGTTCCATCACCTGGCCAAGGCGCACCCGGTGGTGTGCGAGCTGGACCTGGCGCTGATCGGGGCCTTGGGTGGGGCCGAGGTCAGCCATGAGGAGTGCATGCTCAGGGGAGGGCAGGTGTGCCGGTTTGCCCTGGGCAAGAAAGAGAACTGATGTTGCCTGTTCTGGCCCTATCGCCGGCAAGCCAGCTCCCACAGGTACTCCACAGGTCTCAGGAACTGTGGAGTACCTGTGGGAGCTGGCTTGCCGGCGATAGGGCCGGGGCAGGAAAAATCAGCTCTGCCGCAGAATGCAGTCCAGCAACCCGGGAAACCGCTCCCCCAGCATCTCGCTACGCAACGAATTCATATGGGTAGTCCCCACATTGCGGGTATGCACCAACCCCGCATCACGCAGCACGCGAAAATGGTGGGACATGCTCGACTTCGGCCGGCCACCGTCCAGCTCGCCGCAGCTGGCTTCGGCCACGCCCGCCAGGTGGCGCACGATACCCAGGCGCACCGGGTCGCTCAGGGCATAGAGCAGGCGTTCCAAGGTAAGGTCTTCAGAGTTGGGATGTTGATAGGCTCGCATGGTCGTCATGATAACGGGGCTATCATTAATTGCCATAGTTCGATTATGATCGAACTATCGTAATCAGACAGCCCGGGAGCTTGCTCATGTCCGCCTTGTTCGAACCCTATACCCTCAAGGACGTCACCCTGCGCAACCGCATTGCCATTCCGCCGATGTGCCAGTACATGGCCGAGGACGGCATGATCAACGACTGGCACCACGTGCACCTGGCCGGCCTGGCCCGTGGCGGTGCCGGCCTGCTGGTGGTCGAGGCCACTGCCGTGGCACCGGAAGGGCGCATCACCCCCGGTTGCGCCGGTATCTGGAGCGACGCCCACGCCCAGGCTTTCGTGCCGGTGGTGCAGGCAATCAAGGCCGCCGGTTCCGTGCCGGGTATCCAGATTGCCCACGCCGGGCGCAAGGCCAGCGCCAACCGCCCGTGGGAAGGTGACGACCACATTGCCGCCGACGACGCCCGCGGCTGGGAAACCATCGCCCCGTCCGCCATCGCCTTCGGCGCGCACCTGCCACAAGTGCCGCGCGAGATGACCCTGGACGACATCGCCCGGGTCAAGCAGGACTTTGTCGATGCCGCCCGCCGTGCGCGCGATGCCGGTTTCGAGTGGATCGAACTGCACTTTGCCCATGGCTACCTGGGCCAGAGCTTCTTCTCCGAACACTCCAACAAGCGTACCGACGCCTACGGTGGCAGCTTTGACAACCGCAGCCGCTTCCTGCTGGAAACCCTGGCAGCGGTGCGTGAGGTATGGCCAGAGAACCTGCCACTGACCGCGCGTTTTGGTGTGCTGGAATACGACGGCCGCGATGAGCAGACCCTGGAAGAGTCGATCGAACTGGCACGCCGCTTCAAGGCTGGCGGCCTCGACCTGCTGAGCGTGAGTGTCGGCTTTACCATTCCCGACACCAAGATCCCATGGGGCCCGGCGTTCATGGGGCCGATTGCCGAGCGCGTGCGTCGTGAGGCGAAGCTGCCGGTGACCTCGGCGTGGGGGTTTGGTACCCCGCAACTGGCGGAAGCGGCGCTGCAGGTCAACCAGCTGGACCTGGTATCGGTAGGGCGTGCGCACCTGGCAGACCCGCACTGGGCTTACTTTGCGGCCAAGGAGTTGGGCGTGGAGAAAGCCTCCTGGACCTTGCCGGCACCGTATGCGCACTGGCTCGAGCGTTATCGCTGAGGCATAAAAGGGGCTGCTTTGCAGCCCAATCGCCGGCAAGCCAGCTCCCACAGGTACCGCACAGGGCTTGAGGTCTATGCGGTACCTGTGGGAGCTGGCTTGCCGGCGAATGGGCCGCACAGCGGCCCCCGAATCTTAGAACCGATCCAACCGGTAAGCCGCCATATCAGCCCCACTCTCCCTGTCAGCCAACCGCCCCACCCATTCCGCCGTCACCGCCGCCTGGGTCAACCCCAGGTGCTGATGCCCGAACGCCAACAGCACCCGCCCATCACACACCCGGTCGATCACCGGCAACGAATCTGGCAACGAAGGCCGGAAGCCCATCCACGGCGTCGCTCCTTCAACACTCAGGTCCCTCCGGAACAACCCCTTGCTCAAGCGGTGCAACTGCCACGCCCGCTGCATGCTCGGCGGCGCGTCCAGCCCGGCGAATTCCACCGTGCCGGCCAGGCGCAAGCCCTCGGCCATGGGCGTCATGATGAACTTGCGCTCCAGCGATGTAACGGCAAACGGCAAACGCTGATGCTCGCCAGGCAACATCAGGTGGTAGCCGCGCTCGGTGTCCAGCGGCACTTGCTTGCCGGTCAGCGCGCCGGTCAACCGCGCAGAATGCGCGCCACAACTGATCAGCACCTGGCGGGCATCGAGGGTGCCCTGGTCGCTGGCCAGGCTGACCCCACCGCTATGCAGCCGCCCGCCATCGACCTGCGCCTGGATAAAGCGCACGCCACTGGCCTTGGCCGCTTCGAACAGTTCGCACACCACCCGGTAGGGGTCGATGAAGTGCCCGGTACGTGGGAAGAACAGCCCACCCTGCAACGACGGGCTCAGTTGCGGCGCCGCCTCGCGCACGGTGTTGGCCGACCAGAAGTCCACCGGCACCGCCTGCTGTTGCATGCGGGCGCGCAAGGCCTCCAGGGCCTGGCGCGACTCCGGCCGCTCGAACACCAGCAACGAGCCATCTTCCTGGAACAGTTCGCTGCGCCCGATCGAACCCAGCAGCCGCTGCCAGGCACCCAGGCTGCCTTCGTTCAACGTGCGGATGCCGGCCACGCTGCGCTGAAACGGGCCCGGGCGCAGGTTGAGCAGCAGGCGGGTGAGCCACGGCATGGCCTTGGGCAGGTACTTCCAGTCCAGGCGCAGCGGGCCCATCGGGTCCAGCAGCATGCGCGGCAGGCGTTTGAGAATCGACAGGTCGGCAATCGGGAATACCTGCTCGGTGGCCAGGTGCCCGGCGTTGCCGTAGGACGCGCCCTGGCCGGGTGCCTGGCGGTCCACCAGGGTTACCCGGCGGCCTTGGCGGGCCAGTTGCAGGGCACAGGCGACGCCGACAATGCCGGCGCCGACCACGGCGATATCGGTTTCAGCGGTTTCGACCATGCTCAGCCTTCCCGTTTACCGTCGAGCAGGCGCCGCAGTTGCAGCGGGTTGCCGTGTTTCAGCGCCTGCGGCAGCAGGGCATCGGGGAAGTCCTGGTAGCACACCGGGCGCAGGAAGCGCAGGATCGCCGCCGTGCCCACCGAAGTGGTACGGGCATCGGAGGTGGCCGGGAACGGCCCGCCGTGGACCATCGCGTCGCATACCTCTACACCGGTCGGCCAGCCATTGACCAGGATGCGGCCAGCCTTGCGCTCAAGGGTCGGCAGCAGGGCGCGGGCGCTGTCGATGTCGGCATCGTCCAGTTGCAGGGTGGCGGTCAGTTGGCCTTCCAGATGCTCGGCCACCTGGCGGACTTGCTCAGCGTTGGCGCAGGCCACCACCAGCGACGCCGCGCCGAAGACTTCGGCCTGCAACGCCGGGTCGGCGAGGAACGCTTCGGCCTGGGTCACGAACAGCTGCGCCTGGCACTGGTTGGGGCCTTGCCCGGCCTGGCCACTGGCGGCGGCCTGGGCATTGGCGTTTGCGGCCAGGGCGCCGACACCGGCCTGGTAGGCACTGAAGATGCCCGGGGTGAGCATGGTCTGCGCTGCAGCCTGGCGCACGTGTTCGCTGGCGGCGTCGATGAAACGCTGCAACGCCGGCCCCTGGCGGGCAATCACCAGGCCGGGGTTGGTGCAGAACTGGCCGGCACCCTGGGTCAGCGAGGCGACGAAGCCTTGTGCCAACGCCTCGGCGCGGGTCTGCAGGGCGGTGTCGAACAGGAACACCGGGTTGATCGAGCTCATTTCGGCGTACACCGGGATCGGCTCCGGGCGGGCCTGGGCCGCCTGGCACAGCGCAATGCCACCGCTGCGCGAGCCGGTAAAGCCAACGGCCTTGATGCGCGGGTCGCTGACCAGCGCAATGCCCACTTCACGACCGGAGCCGTACAACAGCGAAAACACACCGGCCGGCAAGCCGCACTGCTTCACGGCCTTTGCCACTGCCTGGCCGACCAGCTCGCTGGTGCCCGGGTGGGCGCCGTGGGCCTTGACCACCACCGGGCAACCGGCGGCCAGGGCCGAGGCGGTGTCGCCACCGGCCACCGAGAAGGCCAATGGGAAATTGCTGGCGCCGAATACCGCCACCGGCCCCAGGGCCACCTGGCGCTGGCGCAGGTCGGCACGCGGCAGGGGCTGGCGCTCGGGCAGGGCGTTGTCGACCCGCACATCCAGCCATTCGCCGGCCCGCACCACACGGGCGAAGGTGCGCAGTTGGGTGCAGGTGCGGCCACGTTCGCCCTGGATGCGCGCCTTGGGCAGGCCGCTTTCGGCCACGGCGCGATCGATCAGGGCATCGCCCAGCGCTTCGATCTGCGTGGCGATGGTTTCGAGGAATTGTGCCCGTTGCTCGAGCGAGGTTTCGCGGTAGGCATCGAACGCCGCCCAGGCCAGGGCGCAGGCCTGGGCCACGTGTTCGCCGGTGCCGCCGAGGTAGGCCGGTTCCAGCGCCTGGCCGGTGGCCGGGTCGATGGCACGGATCGCTTCGCGGCTGCCGGTTACCGGCGTCTGGCCGATCAGCAGGTTGCCTGTGAGGGTCATGGAGCCTCCTTTGGAAATTACATGCAGTTGCAAGGGTGTACTGCTTACCCTGTGGGAGCGGGCACTTTCTGAGCCTCGCACTAAACCTGTGGGAGCGGGCGAGCCCGCGAACACCGGCAAAGCCGGTGCCAGGCACCGAGTCGCCTGCTTCGCGGGCATGCCCGCTCCCACAGAGAAAGCAGTGGCTGCTTAGGCCAGGTTCTGCTCAGCCGACCAGCTGGCGTACCAGCTGCGGAACAGCGCGTACTGCTGCTCGGCATAGTTGCGCTGGGCGTCGGTCAGCACGTCGGTCTCGTTGAAGTGCAGGCTGTATTCGCTGTCACCGTTCAGCACCATCAGGTGCTTGTAGTAGAGCACCAGGTCGCAGCCTTCATCGAACGACGACAGCACCGCCAGCGCCGCCTCCAGTTCACGCGCCAGGCGGCGGGCCTTGGCATCACCCTTGGCCGCCTGTTTGCTCAGGCTCACCAGGTGCAGCACCTCACGCGGCAGAGCGTTGCCGATGCCGGTGATGGCGCCGGTGGCGTTGCAGTTGACGAAGCCATGCACCACCTGGGTGTCGACGCCGACCATCAGGGTCACGTCATCATCCTTGGAGGTGATGTGCTCGGCGGCGTAGCGCAGGTCGGCACCACCGCCGAACTCCTTGAAGCCGATCAGGTTGGGGAACTCGCTGCGCAGTTCGAAGAACAGGTCGGCGCGGGTGGCGAAGCCGTAGTAGGGGCTGTTGTAGATCACCGCCGGCAGCTTCGGCGCGGCTGCCAGGATGGCCGAGAAGTGGTGCTTCTGGGCAATCAGCGAGGCGCCGCGGCTGAGCACGCGGGGGATGACCATAAGGCCGGCGGCGCCAACCTTGGCCGCGTGGGCTGCGTGGGATACCGCCTCACGGGTGTTCACCGCGCCGGTACCGACGATGGTCGGGATGCCGGCGGCCACCAGGCGCGCCACGCCTTCCTGGCGCTCGGCTTCGGTCAGCAGCGGCCAGTCGCCCATCGAGCCGCAGTACACCACGGCGCTCATGCCGGCCTCGATCAGCTCGCAGCCCTTGCGCACCAGGGCGTCGAAGTCCGGCTTGCGCTCGGCGGTGCAGGGGGTCATCAGGGCGGGCATGGTGCCGGTGAAGATGTTGTTGGTCATTGTTGTCACTCCTCGCGATATTCGATTTTTTTGGAAAAAGCCGGGGTCAGATGCCCCAGGCGAACGGGTCCTGTTCGTCGATCAGCAGGGTGCTGTCGGCGGTCATGTAGGCGCGGCCGGTGATGAACGGGCGAATGTGTTCTCCGTCGCGCTCGTAGCGGCCCTGGAACTGGCTGCCGGTGATACTGGCCTGTACCCAGGTCTGGCCTTCGTCGAGCTTGCCGTCGGCGGCCAGGCAGGCCAGCTTGGCGCTGGTGCCCGTGCCGCAGGGCGAGCGGTCGTAGGCCTTGCCGGGGCACATCACGAAGTTGCGGCTGTCGGCGTTGGCGTCGTCGGCGAACAGTTCGACGTGGTCGATGGGGGCACCGTTTTCACCGGTGATGCCCTGGGCTTCGAGGGCCTTGAGCATCGCCCAGGTGTACTCGGTCAGCGCCTCGCGGTTGCCCAGCTCGATGCGCTGGCCGTGTTCGGATACGAGGAAAAACCAATTGCCACCCCAGGCGATGTCGCCGCGCACCAGGCCATGGCCGGGCACGTCCACCAGCACCTGCCGGCGGTAGCGGTAGGACGGCACGTTGCCGACGGTTATGGCGCCGTCTTCATGCAGGGTGGCGCTGACCTGGCCGACCGGGGTGTCGATCTTGTGCACGCCCGGTGCGATCAGGCCCAGGTGCTGCAGCGAGGCGACCAGGCCGATGGTGCCGTGGCCGCACATGTTCAGGTAGCCAGCGTTGTTGAAGAAGATCACCCCGCAAGTGGCGTCGGCCGATACCGGTGGGCAGTACAGCGCACCGACCAACACATCGTTGCCACGTGGTTCCAGCAGGCAGGCGCGGCGCCACTGGTCGTGCAGCTCGCGCAGCTCGTCGCGCTGCTCGGCCATGCTGCGGCCATGCAGTTGCGGGAAGCCTTTCATCACCAGGCGGGTCGGTTCCCCGCCGGTGTGCGAGTCGATGACGTGAATCTGTTTCATGAGCTTGTCCATTCTTTGATCAGCCAAGTCTTGTGCTGTTTGTGCGGGCCTCATCGCCGGCAAGCCAGCTCCCACAGGTATTGCATCGGCCTCTGGGTCAGCGCGGCCCCTGTGGGAGCCGGCTTGCCGGCGATAGGGCCAGTAGCCGTTACGGAGCCAGTGCAGCCGGCCGCTGGCCTACCAGAGGTTCATGGCTGGCTTCGCTTTCGTCCTCACCTTCCAGGCGCACCAGGTGGGCAGGCACGCCGGTGGCAGCGCCCCAGTAGTAGATGCCCAGCGCACAAGCGGCCACGACCACGGTGTCGAACGGGTGGCCGAGTACTCCCAGGCCGCCGAAGCTGCCCAGCCACGACAGCAGGATGGTCACCGCGTAGAAGCCGATCAGCCACGCCGACGAGCGCACTTGCTGGGCCAGCGACAGGTGCTGGGTCGGCACGAAGCGGCCGCACAGCAGGTAAAGCACGAACATCACGATCTGCAGGGCCAGCAGCCACGACACGGTCTTCCAGCCCGACCAGTACACGATCAGCGCGGCGATGATGAATGACAGTGGACCGAGCACACCCATGCCCTTGACCCGGAACGGGCGCGGCATGTCGGGGGCGTTGCGGCGCAGGGCGGCGACGGTGACCGGGGCCACGGCGTAGCTCAGTACCAGGGCGGCGGAAACCACGTTGATCAGCGCTTCCCAGGACGGGAACGGCAGGGTCCAGAACACTGACAGGCCAAAGGTCAGCCACAGCGCCGGGCGCGGGATGCCGGACTCGGCGTCGATACGGGTGAAGTACTTGAAGAAGGTGCCGGTCTGCGCCCAGCCATAGACCACGCGCGGGGTGGCGTTCATGTAGATGTTGCCGCAGCCGCTGGGCGAGATCACCGCGTCGGCCACCACCAGGTAGGCCAGCCAGCCCACACCCAGGGCCAGGGCGATGTCGCGGTAGGGCAGGGCCAGTTCCTTGGTCACTGCGGCCCAGCCGTTGCTCAGCATTTCGGTCGGCACGCTGCCGAGGAAGGCCAGTTGCAGCAGGGCGTAGATCGCGGTGGACAGCAGTACCGAGAGGATCAGCGCGATGGGGATGGTGCGTTGCGGGTTCTTCACCTCGCTGGCCACCGAAATGATCGGCGTCAGGCCCAGGTAGGCGAAGATGATGCCACCGGCCGATACCGCCATTTCAACGCCGGACAGACCGAACGGGGCAAAGCCCTGGACCTCGAAGTTTTCCGGCTTGAAGAAGGTGAACAGCACGCCGATCACCAGCAGCGGCACGATGAACTTGAACACACTGACCAGGTTGTTGGCCTTGGCGAAGGTTTTCACGCTGCGGTAGTTGAGGAAGAAGAACAGCCCCAGCAGGGCGAACTGCACCAGCCAGCCGAGCACGGTCGGGTCGCTGGAGCCGGCCTTGGTCAGCCCGGGGAACCAGGCGGCGGCGTATTGGCGCGAAGCGACCACTTCGATGGCGATCAGGCTGGAAAAGGCGATCAGGGTGATGAAACCCATCAAGTAGCCGAGCAGCGGGCCGTGGGAGTACACCGGGTAGCGCACCACGCCCCCGGCACGTGGCAGGGCGGCGCCCAGTTCGCAATAGACGATGCCCAGCAACAGTACGGCGAAGCCGCCAAGGAACCAGGACAGGATGCCGGCCGGGCCGGCGATGGCCGAGACGTGGCTGGCGGCGAACAGCCAGCCGGAGCCGAAGATGGCGCCTAGGCCGATGAAGGTGAGGTCCAGCAATGACAACTGTTTTTTGAATTTGCCTGACATGGGTTCGCCTTTTTGTTGGTTATTGGATAGGCAGGTCTGATGTCACGAGATGCGGCTTTTTGGGCCGCGCTCTTGTAGGACTTGGGGCGGCTTGCGTGGGGCATAGAGTGGACCGATCGGGGCGGCGGTTCTTGATGGTTTTCTGCAGGGGGGATGACGAAATCGGCACAGTTGCAAAAAAGAAATGGCGGGATGGCAAGGTGGTGGATAGGCTGTAAGCCATACCGAGCAAGGGCTGTAGAGGTATGTGGGTATCGTTGGCCTCTTCGCGGGCGCGCCCGCTCCCACAGGTACAGCACAGGATTCGAAATTTGTGGGGGACCTGTGGGAGCGGGCGTGCCCGCGAAAGGGCCGGCACAGCCAACAGAGAACCGACAGATGACCGACACCCCCCTGGCAACCCTGTACCAGTCCCTCGACCAGCACCGCCCCGCCAACCTCGAGGCCCTGCTCGCCGGTGTGTCCCTGCTGCTGCCGATCCTCGACGCCATCCCCAACGCCGCGATCTTCATCAAGGACCCGGCCGCCCGCTATGTGCTGGCCAACAACACCCTGGTCCAGCGCTGTGGCCTCAAGCGCCTGCAACCGCTGCTGGGCAAGACCAGCGCCGAAGTGTTCCCGGCACAGCTGGGCCCCGGCTACACCGAGCAGGACCGTCGCGTTCTCAAGGAGGGCCTGGTGCTGGAAGACCAGCTGGAGCTGCACCTGTACGGCAGCCGCGAGCCTGGCTGGTGCCTTACCCACAAGCGCCCGCTGTACAACCAGGCCGGCGAGATCATCGGCCTGGTCGGCATCTCGGTCGACTTGCAGTCAGCCGCCGACAGCCACCCCGCCTACCAGCGCCTGGCGGCGGTGGACGAGCATATCCGTCGGCATTTCCACCAGCCGATCAGCATGGGCGAGCTGACCCGTATCGCCGGCATTTCCGTGGCCCAGCTGGAGCGCTACTGCAAGCGGGTGTTCCACCTCACGCCACGGCAGATGATCCACAAGGCGCGCCTGGAGCACGCCCACCGTTTGCTGCACTCGGAACTACCAATAACTGAAGTGGCGATGTGCTGCGGCTATACCGACCACAGCGCCTTCAGCCGCCAGTTCAAGCAACTGACCGGCTTCACGCCGAGGCAGTATCGGCGGGCGATGGCGTAATGGGCGAGGGCGTTGCCTGTGACTCGGACGGAGTGCGGTTCTGCCACTGCTGGTACAGCGATTGCGCCCTCTGCATACGGGCAAGCTTCAGTACCAGCAAAATCAATCCCATCATACTGGCGAACGCTATGCCAGCCAGTAACGAACGTTGCGCCTCAAGCCCTTTCGTCACGTGTGATTCGTAGGCAGGGTCCATAAAAAACGAGCAGACGGTGTCCAGCTCCTTTTCAGGAAAGTCTTCTAAAAAGGGTTTCAAGGTTTCGGCTGAGCGGCATTGTTCTGGCATTAGAACCCTATCTGGCCACATTTTGAACTTGATGTTGTCTGAAGATAGGTAGAACGAGGGCGTGTCGGGTGAGTTCTTCAACGAAACCATCAAGTACTTCGAATTCCCGAAAAGCGAAAACGGCGTAAATGCCCCGATGAGCAAAAGCATCGACGTTACAACCAGCGTGTATTTCCACCAGGTGAACCGCTTGACCGCAAATGTTGGAGAATCAAAATCGCTCCAATCCATGTATCTGCGGCTGCGGCCGATATCGCTTGGGGCAAAACCGTTGGCGACGATCCAGCGATGAGCGAGTCGTGCTTCGCGCAAGTTGTTTGCAGGAATATTGAATTCGTATCTGAAAAACTCGATTTCACGTAACTCTCTGCGCATCTGGTTCAGCTCCGAGAGGTCGTCGAACTCTTTTTTTCCACCAAAACTTCGCCAGATTAGATCGCGCAGAAAATAGAGCGACCCGGCTCTGCTTTGGATAAACCACACCAGCAACAGAACCATCCCCAGAACGCCGAGCCCTCCCAGCGGGGCTAAGTTTTCGGCACTCCATACCAATGGCGTGGAAGCGGTTGGAGGTGTCGTCATGTCAGATCCTTGGACAATGGGATAAGAAACGGCTGCGCGTTCTCGCACCGCCTGGTGAGCGAAGGAGGATAAAAGCGGGGAGAGCATCTTGTCGCTAGCGAAATGTCCTATGTTGCAGTAGGAAAATTCGCTAGCCAGCGAATTAGCACGTGACGAACAGCGCCCGCGCCTCATCGAAGCACTGCTCGGCAATTGCCGAACGCGGTTCGCTGCGGCGTAGCAGCAGGCCGACCGGGCTGTGGATGGCGGCGTCGGCCACCGGCAGGATGCGCAGGTGCTCGCTCAGGTCTTCCAGGCCGCAGCCCAGCGGCATGACCGCGCAGCACATGCCGGTGTTGATGGCCTGGATCAGCTGGAAGCTCGAGTCGCTTTCCAGTACCGCATTCGGCTCCAGGCCACGGCTGCGGAAACTCAGGTCCAGCGACTGGCGGTAGTGCATGCCCTTGCTCAGCAGGCCCAGCGGAATGTCGCCCAGCTCGTCCCAGCGCAGGGTGTCGCTGGTGAACTTGAAGTGCCGGGTATCGTGCAACAGGCCCATGGTGGTGGTGCCAAGTTCGATCACTTCGAAGAAACTGGTGTTGACCTGGTCCAGGTAGCAGATGCCCAGGTCGAGCTGGTTGCGGCTGAGCCCGTCGATGACCTGTTCCGAACTGAGCGAGCTGATCTGGAAGTGCAGCTCGGGGTATTTTTCACGCAGCGGCAGCAGCAGGTGCATGGGGTTGAAACTGGCCAGCGGCACCGTGCCCAGGCGCAGGCTGCCGACCACCTGGCCGCGGCAGCTGGCGGCCTCGGCCTGCAGGCCGTCGTGGGCGGCGAGCAGAGTACGGGCCCAGGCCAGGATGCGCTCGCCGGCCTCGGTGAAACCTTCGAAGCGCTGGCCGCGCTTGACCAGCACCAGGTCCAGCTCGTCCTCCAGGTTGCGCAGGCGCATGGACAGCGTCGGCTGGGTGATATGGCATAGCGCCGCCGCCTGGCCGAAGTGGCGTGTCTGGTCGAGCGCGATGAGGAATTTGAGTTGCTTGATGTCCATGGAAGTGCCTGGTATCGGGTTATGCAGACCTTAACCCACGTCTGCGATAGATGTCATTGATCAGTCGGTACGCCATATCGATTGGACGCCCCCGGGCCATGCCTCTAGCGTGGCGGCACTGCCACTCGAGGAGCCCCACCGTGCGCGTCCAACCCGACGCGGTCTTCGTACCGCTCAACATCGCCGTGCTGACTGTCAGCGACACCCGTACCTACGACAACGACACCTCTGGTGAGCTGCTGGCCAGCCGCTCGGTGGAGATCGGCCACCGCCTGGTGGCGCGGGCGTTGCTCAAGGACGACCTTTACAAGATCCGCGCCCAGGTCGCCACCTGGATTGCCGACGAGCAGGTGCAGGTGGTGCTGATCACCGGCGGTACCGGTTTTACCGGGCGTGACAGCACGCCGGAAGCGGTCGAGTGCCTGCTGGACAAGCGCATCGATGGCTTTGGCGAACTGTTCCGTGCCCTGTCGATTCTCGATATCGGCACCTCGACCGTGCAGAGCCGGGCGCTGGCCGGGCTGTCCAACCGCACGTTGGTGTGCTGCCTGCCGGGCTCCACCGGGGCCTGCCGTACGGCGTGGGAGGGCATCCTGGCGGAGCAGCTGGATGCGCGGCACCGGCCGTGCAACTTCGTCAAGCACCTGAAGCCGATCGAGGCCTGTGCAAGCCGGGGCTGAATTTTCTCCTGTCCTGGCCTCTTCGCGGGCTTGCCCGCTCCCACAGGTACTCCACAGGTCTTGAGGGCAGTGGTGACCCTGTGGGAGCGGGCAAGCCCGCGAAGAGGCCAGGACAGGCAACAACAATCCATCAGCTCAATACATGGTCCACCGGCAACAACGCCGGCGGTAGCTGTTGTTCCCCCAACCCCGCCAGCACATCGCGCTCCACGGTCCGCACCATGGCATCGGTCGGCAGGTCGTTCTCATCGCGCCCGAACGGGTCTTCCAGTTCGTTGCCAATCGCATCCAGCCCGAAGAACGTATACCCCACGATGGTGGTGAACAGCGGCGCCAGCCAGCCCAGCGGCTCGGCCAGGGCAAACGGCAGCAGCAGGCAGAAGATGTAGATGGTGCGGTGCAGCAACAGCGTGTAGGGGAACGGCAACGGTGTGCCCTTGATCCGCTCGCAGGTGGCCTGCACTTCGGTCAGGCCCACCAGCCGCTGCTCCAGCAGGCTGTAGCGCCAGTCACTGATCTGCTGCTGTGTTGCCAGCCGCGAGCAGTGCCCGCCGATTTCGCGCAGGATGGCGTCGCACACGTTGTGCGGGGTAATCGCTTCGGGCCGGGCCAGCCAGGGCCGGGCGGCGGCCAGTTCGTCCTCGCTGCGCAGCCGTGCATTCAGCGCATGGGCAAAGCCGCACAGGCTGCGCAACAGTTCGGCACGCAGGGTTTCGTCGGTAATCACCAGGCTTTCGCGCACGAACGAACGGGTTTCGATGATCAGCTTGCCCCAGGCCTTGCGCCCCTCCCACCAGCGGTCATAGCAGGCGTTGTTGCGAAAACTCATGAAAATCGACAGCGACAGGCCCAGCAAGGTGAACGGGGTGGCGCTGACCGGGTAGAAAAACGCCGGGAAATGTCGCTCGACCAACACGATCAGCGCGGCCAGCAGGGTGACCGTCAGGCAGCGCAGGGCAATACGTTTGACGATCGAACCCTTGAGGGTGAACAGCACACGCAGCACATCGGGGGTGGGGTGGACGATCATGGAAATCCAGAGACGGCTGCCTAGCCGCCGGTCATGTTCATGAAGCGCAGGATCTGCACGTCGCCACCGACTTCGAAATGATGGCGGTAGGGCTTGAGGTGCAGCGAGTCACGAATGGCCTTTTCCAGGCGTTCGGGGTTGCCGGGGTGGGCGCGCAGCACCTGCTTCAGGTCCACCGAATGTTCATTGCCCAGGCACAGCAGCAGGCGGCCTTCGACGGTGAGGCGCACGCGGTTGCAGGTGGCGCAGAAGTTGTGGCTGTGTGGCGAAATGAAGCCGACCCGAGTATTGGCGGCTTCGGCCAGGCGCCAGTAGCGGGCCGGGCCCTGGGACGACTCGGTCGATTCGACCAATGTGAACTGCTCGGCCAGCAGCGCACGTACTTCGTCACTGGAGCAGAACGACTCGCCGCGTTCATGTTCGCTGATCACGCCCAAGGGCATTTCTTCGATGAAGGTGATGTCCAGTTCGCGGTCGATGGCAAAGCGCACCAGGTCGACCAGTTCATGATCGTTGCGGCCCTTGAGGACCACGCAGTTGAGCTTGGTGCGCTTGAAGCCGGCCTGGCGGGCGGCGTCGATGCCGGCGATGACCTGGTGCAGGTCGCCGGTGCGGGTCAGTTGCTTGAAGCGCTCGGCGTCCAGGCTGTCGAGGCTGATGTTCAGGCGCGTGACACCGGCGTCGAACAGCGGCTGGGCCAGGCGCCCGAGTTGCGAGCCGTTGCTGGTCAGGCACAATTCGCGCAGGCCGGGCAGGGCGGCGATGCGCCCGCACAGGTCGACGATGCCCTGGCGCACAAGCGGCTCGCCGCCGGTCAGGCGGATCTTGCGGGTGCCGAGGGCGACGAAACGCTCGGCCACCTGGAACAGTTCCTCGAGGCTGAGGATTTGCTGGCGCGGCAGGAACTGCATGTCTTCGGCCATGCAGTACACGCAACGGAAGTCGCAGCGGTCGGTGACCGACATCCGCAGGTAGTCGATTTTCCGGTTGAAGCCGTCGATCAGGGCCCGGCTGTTCTGTTCCACGTTCGCGCTCGAATGGGTAGGGACTCGATTCAAGCTATAACTTGGGCGCAGGGCCGTCAAATTGCTTTGTCCGACCGATTGATCGATGGCCTCTATCATGGCTGTAGGCCACGTATTTCAAAGTGTTGACCGCGTCGCCCAATTCGCGGGTAAACCCGCTCCCACAGGTAAAGCGCAGGGCTCGAAACCAGTGGTGGCCCTGTGGGAGCGGGTTCACCCGCGAAGGCCGCGACGCGGTTCCAGCCCATGATCGAAACCACCTATCACCCCGTAAGATCTTTCGATTGGACGGCTCTACCCCACGCTCCATAGGCTGAAAAAAAGCATCGAAGCGTGAGGATTCATCGCATGAGCCAGGACCAACACATCAGGGACTACAAGGGCGCCGCCGCCGGCTGGGGGGCGCTCAAGAGCGTGACCAAGAGCTGGCTGGGCAGCGACAATGCCTTCAAGAACCTGCGGGCCATGCTCAAGACCAACCAGAACGGCGGCTTCGACTGCCCCGGTTGCGCCTGGGGCGAGTCGCCGGAAAACGACATGGTCAAGTTCTGCGAGAACGGCGCCAAGGCAGTCAACTGGGAAGCTACCGGCCGCTCGGTGGACCCGGCATTCTTCGCCAGGTACAGCGTCAGTGCGCTGGCCGAGCAGACCGACTACTGGCTGGAGTACCAGGGCCGCCTGACCCACCCGATGCGCTACGACGCGGCCACCGACCACTATGTGGAAACCAGCTGGGAAGAAGCCTTTGCGCTGGTTGCCCAACACTTGCGCGCACTCGAATCGCCCGACCAGGCCGAGTTCTACACCTCGGGCCGGGCCAGCAACGAGGCGGCGTTCCTCTACCAGCTGTTCGTCCGCGCCTACGGCACCAATAACTTCCCCGACTGCTCGAACATGTGCCATGAAGCCAGCGGCGTGGGCATGTCGGAAACCCTCGGCGTGGGCAAGGGCACCGTGGTGTTCCACGACCTGGAGCTGGCCGACGCCATCTTCGTCATCGGCCAGAACCCCGGCACCAACCACCCGCGCATGCTCGAACCGCTGCGTGAAGCGGTGAAGCGTGGTGCCCAGGTGGTCTGTTTCAACCCGCTCAAGGAGCGCGGCCTGGAGCGCTTCCAGCACCCGCAGCACCCGTTCGAGATGCTCAGCAATGGCTCCGAACCAACCAACACGGCCTACTTCCGCCCGGCCCTGGGCGGTGACATGGCAGTGATGCGCGGCATTGCCAAGTACCTGCTGCAGTGGGAACGCGAAGCCCAGACCAATGGCGAACCGGCGGTGTTCGACCATGCCTTCATCGCCGAGCACACCAGTGGCATCGACGCATACCTGGAAACCGTGGATGCCACGCCCTGGGGGCACATCGTCGAGCAATCGGGCCTGACCCAGGCCGAGATCGAACTGGCCGCGCGCATGTACCGCAAGGCCGAACGGGTAATCATGTGCTGGGCCATGGGCGTCACCCAGCACCGCCACTCGGTGCCGACCGTTCAGGAAATCGTCAACCTGCAGCTGCTGCGCGGTAACGTCGGCAAGCCCGGTGCCGGCCTGTCACCGGTGCGTGGCCACAGCAACGTGCAGGGCGACCGCACCATGGGCATCGACGAGAAGCCCGGGGCGGCGCTGCTCGATGCCATTGAAAAACGCTTCCAGTTCCGCGTGCCGCGTGCCCACGGGCACAACGCCGTGCTGGCGATCAAAGCCATGGAAGAGGAGCGGGCCAAGGTGTTCATCGGCCTGGGTGGCAACTTTGCCCAGGCCACGCCGGATACGCCGCGCACTCATGCGGCCATGCGCAATTGCGCGCTGACCGTGCAGATTTCCACCAAGCTCAACCGCTCGCACCTGGTCACCGGCCGCGATGCGTTGATCCTGCCGTGCCTGGGCCGTACCGAAATCGACATGCAGGCCAGCGGGCCGCAAGGCGTGACCGTGGAGGATACCTTCAGCATGGTGCACATCTCCCACGGCCAACTGCGCCCGCGCTCGCCGCACCTGCGCTCGGAGCCGTGGATTATCGCCGGCATGGCCCAGGCGACCCTGGGCAAGCAGCCGATCGACTGGGAATACGCAGTTGCCGACTATGGCCGTATCCGCAGCATGATTGCCGATGTGATCCCCGGCTTTACCGATTTCAACGAGCGCCTGCAGCACCCGGGCGGCTTCCACCTGGGCAACAACGCCGCCGACCGTACCTGGCGCACAGCCACAGGCAAGGCGCGCTTCAGCCCGCACCAGCTGCCGGAGCAACTGGTGAATGCCAAGGTGCTGGCGCGCGGTGACAAGCCCGACCTGATCCTGCAGACCCTGCGCTCGCACGACCAGTACAACACCACCCTGTATGGCCTGGACGACCGTTATCGCGGGGTTTTCGGCCTGCGTGAAGTGGTGTTCGTCAACGAGGTGGACATCCGCCGGATGGGCTTCGAGCCGGGCGAGCATGTGGACCTGGTGTCGCTGTGGGAGGATGGCGTGGAGCGGCGCGTGTCAGGCTTCCGCCTGGTGGCGTATGACGTACCCGAGGGGCAGGCGGCGGCCTATTACCCGGAGACCAACCCGCTGGTGCCGCTGGAAAGCTATGGCGAGGGGACCTATACCCCGACCTCGAAGTTCGTGGCGATCAAGGTCGAGAAAGCCAAGGCCGGGAACCGGATTGCGGCGGTGCTGGCCGCGGATTGACAGGTAGCCTGCAAGGGCCCTATCGCCGGCAAGCCAGCTCCCACAGGGACCGCACAGATTTCAGAACCTGTGACGTACCTGTGGGAGCTGGCTTGCCGGCGATAGGGCCGGTACTGCCATACAGGAATCAGGAACGGTTCACCGGGTAAGCCGTGGTGTACTTCATCTGCTCCATGGCAAAACTGGAAGTGATGTTCGACAGCCCATCAGTACTGGTGATCAGCTTTTTGTAAAACCGGTCATACGCCGCAATATCCCCCACCACCACCCGCAGCATGTAATCCCAGTCCCCCGACATGCGGTAGAACTCCATCACTTCCTCGAACCCGGTCACGGTCGCGGCAAACTGCTCCAGCCAGGCGCTGTCGTGGCGCTGGGTCTTGAGCTGGACGAACACCGTCAGCCCCAACCCCAGCCGTTCCGGGTCTAGCAGGGCGACACGGCCGACAATGTAGCCGTCTTCCTCCAGGCGCTTGACCCGCTTCCAGCACGGCGTGGTAGACAGGTTTACGGCCTCGGCCAGGTCCTTGAGCGAGATCGAGGCGTCGCGCTGAAGCAGGGTGAGAATGTGCTGGTCGAAGCTGTCCATATCGCGCGTGGGCCGTGGAGAAAAATATTTCACAGATTACCCCAAGGCTAGAAGATTTGGGTTGTGCGATAGTTGCAGCTTTCACTCTGCCAATGGGCCTGACCATGTCCGACAAGCCGCGCAATTTCGCCACCCGTACCATTCACGCCGGTGAGCAGTTCAGCGTCGCCGATAACGCTATTTTCCCGGCGATCGTCACCGCCAGCTCGTTCACCAAGCGCAGCCTGGACGACAAGCCGGAATACTCCTACAGCCGCGTCGGCAACCCCACCCGGCATGCCTATGAAACCTGTGTCGCCGCCCTGGAAGAGGGCGTTGGCGCGGTCGCCTGCGCCTCGGGTGTGAACGCCACCGCCACCGTGCTGGAGTTGCTGCCCAAGGATGCCCACGTGGTGGTGATGAACGGCGTGTACGGCGGCACCTTCCGCATCATGGAAGACTACCGCAGCCGCACCTCGGGCCTGACCACCACCTACGTCGACCTCAACGACCTCGAGGCGGTGGCCGCCGCCATCAAGCCGGAAACCCAGCTGATCTGGATCGAATCGCCGACCAACCCGTTGCTGCACCTGGTCGACATCAAGGCGGTGTGCGACCTGGCCAAGGCGCGGGGCATCCTCACCTGCATCGACAACACCTTCTGCTCGCCGTGGAACCAGCGCCCGATCACCCTGGGCGTGGACCTGGTGATGCACTCGGCCAGCAAGTACATCGGCGGCCACTCCGACCTCACCGGTGGCGTGGTGGTAGCTGCCAATGATGCGCTGTTGGCGCGCCTGCGCCGCATCAGCATGGCGATTGGCGCGGTGCAGGGGCCGTTCGACTGCTACCTGGCCCTGCGCGGTCTGAAGACCCTGGATGTGCGCATGGAGCGCCAGTGTGCCAATGCCCTGCAGGTGGCGCGCTTCCTCGAAAGCCACGCGCAGATCGAGCAGGTGTATTACCCGGGGCTGGAGAGCCACCCGCAGCATGAGCTGTGCAAACGGCAGATGCGCAGTGGCGGGGCGGTGGTGGCGATGAAGGTCAAGGGCGACCGCGCCGCGCTCAACCGCCTGGTGGAGGCGCTGCAGATCTTCGTGCTGGCCGACTCGCTGGGCGGGGTGGAAAGCATGATCAACCACTCCTGGAGTATGTCGCACTGCTCGCTGAGCCCGGAGCAGAAGGGCGTGATGGGGATCAGCGAAAACCTGCTGCGGTTGTCGGTGGGGATCGAGGATTACCGCGACCTGGTCGAGGACCTGGATGGGGCGTTGAAGGCTGCGGCTGGTATGTGAGGGCTGTTGGCCTCTTCGCGGGTAAACCCGCTCCCACAGGGGCTCCGCTGCCTTCAGGTCTGGCGCTGTACCTGTGGGAGCGGGTTCACCCGCGAAGAGGCCGGTGGATTCAATGAATTCCTGTCAGGATTTGGGCGGATGAATGATCCGTTCGATCTTGTCCTTGATCAGCAACCGTTCCTTGCGCAGGCGGTTGACGGCCTCGTCGTTGGTGCCGTTGCCTTCGGCGGCGACCACCTCTTTGTCTTTGGCGTTGTATTCCTTGTGCAGTGAGTGCAGCGTCTGGTCCTTGTCCATGAGCGCCTGGAATGCATCAGCGGTAACGTGCAGGTCAGCGAGCAGATCATGCGGAACTGGCATTTCTTCACCTCTGTCGGGGGTTGGCGGATGGTTCTGACCTTTGAGGATAGTCGTCTTTGCGCAGGTAGGGGACTGGGGTAGGCTGTCGCATCTCCCCGTGACCCGGAACCTGCGCCATGCCTCACCTGAACCTCGAATACAGCGACAACCTGCGCGAGCTGAATGTCGACGTCCTGCTACTGCGCCTGAACCATGCCCTGGTCGGAAGTGGCCAGTTCGCCGACGAGGCCGATATCAAAAGCCGCGCCGAAGCCTTCAAGCACTATCGGGTGGGCACCGCGCCCGGCGAGCGTGCCTTTGCCCATGTGCGCCTGGCCATCCTCAGCGGGCGCTCGCCCGAGGTGAAGAAGCAACTGTCCGCCAGCCTGCTGGATGTGCTGCGTGAGGCCATCCACGAGCAACCGGGGCTGGACATCCAGCTGTGCGTTGAAGTGCTGGACATCGACCGCGAGCCGTATGCCAAGGAACGCCTGCCAGGCTGAACAAGCGCTGAATGAACTTCTTTTAATGTAGAAAAGGCGCCTGCTCACGAATTTGTTGGCGTCTTTTTCACAAAATATTGATGGCACGCTTTCTAGAGTTCAGCCAAGTTTCCCCGGTGCCGCGCAGGCCCTCGGGCTGATAATCACTCTTGATTGCGAACACTGATGCTTAACTTCAAATCCCTGCGGACTGAATGGGTCACGCTGCTGGCCAGCCTTTACCTGCTGATCGGCTTCAATGTCTTCCTCTGGCAGCATCTTGAACAGGTCGTGCCGCCCGGTTTGCCGGGGCTTTGGCTGAGCCTGGCGTTTGCCGTGCTGATGCTGTTCGCGTTCAACCTGATCCTCACGTTGTTCGCCTTCCGTTATGTATTGAAGCCAATACTTATCGTGTTGTTCATGAGTGGCGCGGGTGTGGCTTACTTCATGAACCAGTACGGCGTACTTATTGATGCGGGCATGTTCCGCAATATCGCGGAAACCAACGTGGCGGAAGTGCGTGACCTGCTTTCGTTGAAGTTTGCCTTGTATATCCTGGGCCTCGGTGTAGTGCCTTCGGTGCTGTTGTGGAAGGCGCCGATCGCCTATCGCGCCTGGCACCGTGAACTGCTCGGCAAGCTGGTGGTTGGCGGTGCCTGCGTGGTGGCCCTGGGCTCGGTGGCACTGGTCAACTACCAGGGCCTGTCGTCGCTGTTTCGCAACCACCACGAACTGCGCCTGATGCTCACCCCCAGCAACATCGTGGGTGCCTCCATTGGTTATGTCAGCGAGCGCGTCGGTACCGCATCGCGGCCCTTCCAGCATTATGGTGAAGATGCCAGGCGTGATGCCGCCTGGCAAAAACACGAACGCAAGTCGCTGACCGTGCTGGTGGTGGGTGAAAGTGCGCGGGCAGATCACTTCGGCGTGCTCGGCTACAACCGCGATACCACACCGAACCTTGCCAGGGAACAGGGCCTGCTGGCGTTCTCCGATGTGCACTCCTGCGGCACGGAAACCGCCGTTTCGGTGCCGTGCATGTTCTCTGGCATGAAGCGCAAGGACTACGATGCCCGCGTGGCGAAGAACCGCGAAGGGTTGCTGGACATCCTCCAGCGTACCGGCCTGGCGGTGCAGTGGCGTGACAACCAGTCGGGCTGCAAGGGCACCTGCGACCGCGTGCAGTTCATCGATGTCAGCAAACTCAAGGACCCGCAGTTGTGCGCTGATGGTGAATGCCATGACCAGATCCTGCTGCAGGGCCTGGGTGAGCTGATCGACAACCTCGACAAGGACACCGTGCTGGTGCTGCATCAGATGGGCAGCCACGGGCCTGAATACTTCAAGCGCTACCCCGGCGCCGACCAGCGCTTTGCCCCGGTGTGCCAGAGCAACGCGCTGGACCAGTGCAGCGAGCAGGAAATCGTCAACGGCTACGACAACACCCTGGCCTATACCGACAAGGTGCTGGCCTCGCTGATCGACACCCTGCGCAGCAAGCAGGACAAGGTCGACACGGCGATGATCTACCTGTCCGACCATGGCGAGTCGCTGGGTGAATACAACCTGTTCCTGCACGGCACGCCTTACGCCATCGCCCCCGAGCAGCAGAAGCACGTGCCGCTGCTGACCTGGTTCTCCGACAGCTACAAGGAGGACTTTGGCGTCGACACCGACTGCCTGGCCAAGCTCAGCGATGCACCGCTGTCGCAGGACAACCTGTTCCACTCGATGCTCGGCCTGTTGCAGGTGCACACCGAGGTCTACCAGCAGTCGCTGGACATGTTCGCCAGCTGCCGGCCATGGCTGGCGGCCAAGCGCTAAGGCGAAGCGCATTCAAAAACCGCTAGCTTGCGCGGTCTTTGTGGGAGCGGGCATGCCCGCGAAGCAGGCGACGCGGTGGATGGCACGGGCTTAGCCCGTGTTCGCGGGCATGCCCGCTCCCACAGGGATCGCGAAGCTTGCGGATTTTGCGCACGAGAGTTGCTGCTGCCTGAACACGCACAACAGCACCACTGATCGATATCAAGGATGGCCCGGGTTTCACCAGCAGTGCCCGCGCCGTATATACTGCGCGCCAATGTTAGTGGGAGAGCCTCGTGGCCATCGAAATACACTGGATCCGTGACGACCAGAGCCTGGCCGAACACTGCCGCGACTGGCATCAGCTGCCCTTTGTCGCCGTCGACACCGAATTCATGCGGGTCGACACCTTCTACCCGAAAGCCGGGCTGATCCAGATCGGCGATGGCCAGCGTGCCTTCCTGATCGACCCGTTGCTGATCGGTAACTGGCAACCGCTGGCCGAACTGCTGGATGACAGCGGCGTGGTCAAGGTGCTGCACGCCTGCAGCGAAGACCTCGAAGTGCTGCTGCGCCTGACCGGCAAGCTGCCACAGCCGCTGTTCGACACCCAACTGGCCGCCGGCTACCTGAACCTGGGCTTCTCCATGGGCTATTCGCGCCTGGTGCAGGAAGTGCTGGGGATCGACCTGCCCAAGGGCGAAACCCGCTCCGACTGGCTGCAGCGCCCGCTCTCGGAAACCCAGGTCAGCTATGCCGCCGAGGATGCCGTGCACCTGGCCGAGCTGTTCACCGTGTTGCGCCCGCGCCTGAGTGACGACAAGTACGCCTGGGTGCTGGAGGACGGCGCCGAGCTGGTGGCCGCATTGCGCCGCGAAGTCGAGCCCGAAAGCCTGTACCGCGACGTCAAGCTGGCCTGGAAGCTGGCCCCCCAGCAACTGGCAGTGCTGCGTGAGCTGTGCGCCTGGCGCGAGCGTGAAGCGCGCAACCGCGACGTGCCGCGCAACCGCATTCTCAAGGAGCACTCGCTGTGGCCCATGGCCAAGAGCCAGCCGAACAACCTGTCGGCGCTGGCCAAGATCGACGAGATGCATCCACGCACCATTCGTCAGGACGGTGAGTTCCTCATCCAGCTGATCAAGCGTGCCGCCAGCCTGCCAGCCGAACAATGGCCACAGGCCTTGCCCGAGCCTTTGCCGATCGAGGCCAGCGGCATCCTCAAGCAGCTGCGTGCCATCGGCCAGGCCGAAGGTGAGCGCCTGGGCATTGCCCCCGAGCTGATGCTGCGCAAAAAAGCCCTGGAAGCGCTGCTCAAGAGCGGCTATCCCAATGGCCCCTATCAATTGCCCGATTCGCTGCGCGGCTGGCGCCGTGAGCGCATGGGCCAGGCCCTGCTGGACAGCCTGGCAGGCGCCGGAGAGACCCGATGAAACGCATTTGCTCTATCTACAAGAGCCCCCGCAAGAACGAAATGTACCTGTACGTGCTCAAGGCCGACGGCCTGGAGCGCGTGCCCGAAGGCCTGCTGCCGTTCTTCGGCACCCCCGTGCACGCCTTTGACCTGGTGCTTACCCCCGAGCGCAAGCTGGCCCGCGAGGACATCGCCAAGGTGCTGGAAAACCTCGACAACCAGGGTTACCACCTGCAGATGCCGCCGCCGGAAGACGACTACATCGAGCATCTGCCCGAAGAGTTGCTGCGCCGTAACGACCCTGCCTGATCATGCGAGTACTGATTGCTGAGCATGATCATGCTCGATACGCCGAGATTTTGCGTGCAGCCGCGCCAGAGCTGGAGATCCTGACCAGCGGCGACTCCGCCGAACTGGCCGGCCAGGCGCCACAGTGCCCGGTGTGGCTGGGCCAGCCGGACCTGCTGGCAAGCCTGCTGCGCCAGGGCCACAAGCCGGCCTGGATGCAGTCCACCTGGGCCGGTATCACCCCGCTGCTGGCCGAGGGCCTGCCGCGCGACTATCGCCTGACCCGCGCCGTGGGCATCTTTGGCCAGGTGATGGCCGAGTACATGCTTACCTACATGCTCGGCCATGAGCGCGAGGTGCTGTTGCGCCTGGTCAGCCAGGTCGAGCGGCGTTGGGACGACCGCCCGGGGCGTACCCTGGAAGGGCGCAAGGTGCTGATCGTCGGCACTGGCGACATTGGCCAGCGGGTGGCCGAGTTCCTGCAGGCGTTTGGCGTGGTGCTATATGGCGTTGCCAGCAGCGCCCGCGAGCAGGCGCCGTTCGTCGAGGTAGCGGCGTTGGCCGACCTGCCGCGCATGGTTGGCCAGGTCGACTACGTGCTCAACCTGCTGCCGGATACCCCGGCCACCCACGACCTGTATGACGCGGCACTGTTCAAGTGCTTCCAGCCCACGGCGCTGTTCATCAATGCCGGGCGTGGGGTGGCGGTGGTCGACGCTGACCTGGTCGAGGCGCTGAAGGAAGGGCACCTGGCGGGGGCGGTGATCGATGTCTGCCGGCAGGAGCCGTTGCCCAGGCAACACCCGTTCTGGACGGCGTGGGGCTTGCTGCTGACCGGGCACAGCTCGGCGCCCACCTCGCCGGCGGCGATGGTGCGGTTGTTTGTCGAGAATGTGCGGGCGTATGTGGCGGGGCAGGGGTTGCGAGGTGAAGTGGACTTCGCCCGGGGCTATTGATTTTGTAGTGCCTGTACCGGCCTCTTCGCGGGCTCGCTCCCACAGGTATTGCACCGCCCTCGAAGGGTGTGTTGTACCTGTGGGAGCGGGCGAGCCCGCGAAAAGGCCGGTACAGCCAATGCAAGGCTTACAGGCTGAAATCACCCTCGGCAGCCAGCTCGCTCAGTGGCTTGCGCGGGCTCGGTACTTCACGCGCCTGCAGCGCTTCGTTCAGGCTGGCCTTGTCGCCCAGCTTGCCGATCGCCACCATGGCATGCAACACGTAGCCTTCAGGAACCTTCAACTCCTGACGCGCCAGTTCCTGGTCGAAACCGGCCATGCCATGGGTATGCCAGCCGCTGATGCTGGCTTGCAGGGCCAGGTGCCCCCAGGCGGAGCCGGTGTCGAAGGTGTGCCACAGCGCCGGTCTTTCTTCCGTGGCGCCCGGGGCGGCGTAGGTGGTCTTGGAAATCACCAGCACCAGCGCCGAAGCCTGTTGCGCCCAGCTGCGGTTGGCCGGCACCAGCAGGTTCAGGTAACGCTCCCAGTTCGGCGTGTCGCGGCGGGCATACAGGAAGCGCCAAGGTTGCGAGTTGTTCGCCGACGGCGCCCAGCGTGCAGCTTCGAGGAAGCTCAGCAGGGTTTCTTCGCTGATCGGCTCGGCGGTGAAGGCACGTGGCGACCAGCGGTTGATGAATTGCTCGTTGATGGCGTAATCGGCAATGCGGGGGGTGGCGCTCATGGCGGCTCCTGCAAAAGGACGGGAAACGCGCACGCTACTGCGTCGCGTCGCGACTGACAAGCGGTCTGGCTTTGCCGAAGGCCAGGCTCTAGACTGGCGCCGCCGCGCGCCGTGGCCCCAAGATGAATGCAGGAAACCCGTGTCATGATCGCTGAAAACGCGCCGTTCTGGCGGCGCAAGACCCTCGAACAACTCAGCCCGCAAGAGTGGGAGTCGCTGTGCGACGGCTGCGGCCTGTGCTGCCTGCAAAAGCTCGAGGACGAGGACGACAACAGCGTCTATTACACGCGCATCGCCTGCAAACTGCTGGATCTGCACACCTGCCAGTGCAGCGATTACCCCAACCGCTTCGCCCAGGTACCTGACTGCATCCAGCTCACCCCGGGCAAGGCCGACCAGTTCAAGTGGCTGCCGAGCACCTGCGGCTACCGCCTGGTCAGTGAGGGCAAGGACCTGCCGGCCTGGCACCACCTGGTCTGCGGCGATCGCCAGCAGGTCCATGAACAGCGCATTTCCCAGTCGGGGCGCATGCTCAGTGAACACGATGTGCACGAAGACGACTGGGAAGACCACCTGATCTTCCGCGCCAGCTGACCGGCGCGGCCCGCTGCCACGGTGAAACAAGGAGTTTCTGTATGCGTTGCCAGCTGTTGTTGCTGTTTGGCCTGATGGCCAGTTCGCCGGCCTGGGCGAAAAAGGTCGACCTCGACTACCAGGTGCGCCTGTTGCCGGCCAGTGGCCAGGCGGAGGTCCGCCTCACCTTGGCCGAAGGCAGTGCCGTGCGCAGCCTGGACTTCGACCTGGGCAAGGCCGGGGCCTACAGCGGCTTCCAGGCTGATGGCCAATGGCAACTGCAGGGCCAGCGCGGCGTGTGGCAACCGGCGGCCGGCAAGACCAGCCTCAGCTACCGCGTGCAGCTGGACCAGAAACGCGGCAGCGGCGCCTATTCGTCGCGCATCACCCCGCATTGGGCGCTGTTCCTCGGCGACCAGCTGGTACCGCCTGCGCGCCTCGACCAGCAGGATGGCACCGAGCTGGTGGCGCGGCTGGCGTTCGACCTGCCCGAAGGCTGGAAGAGCATCGAGACCTCCTGGCCGCGCATCGGCAAGGACAAGTTCCGCATCGACAACGTTTCGCGCCTGTTCGACCGCCCCACCGGCTGGATGCTCGCCGGCGACTTGGGTAGCCGCCGCGCCCGCCTGGGCGAAACCGAGGTCACCGTGGCCGCACCGGTGGGGCAGGGTATGCGGCGCATGGACAACCTGACCATGCTGACATTTGTCTGGCCGCAATTGCAGGCGGTGTTCCCGCGCAACCCGCCGAAGCTGCTGTTGGTCGGTGCCCGCGACGGCATGTGGCGCGGGGCGATGGCCGCGCAGGGCTCGTTGTACCTGCACAGTGCCCGGCCTATGGTCAGCGAGAACGGCAGCAGCCCGTTGCTGCGCGAAGTGGTGCAACTGTTTGCGCAGATCCATGGGCGTGACGGCAGTGACTGGCTGGTGGAAAGCCTGACCGACTACTACGCCAGCGAGTTGCTGCGCCGCTCGGGCGGGGTGAGTGACGACCGTTACCAGGCCTGGCAGGCGCGCCTGAGCAAGCAGGGCGCCAAGGTCACCCGGCTCAAGGGCGAGCATGCCACCCCGGCGCAAGTGGCGCGGGGGGTGATGTTGCTGCAGGCGCTGGACAAGGAAATCCGCATCCATACCCAGGCCAAACGCTCGCTGGACGATGTGGCGCGCGGGCTGATGCGCCTGCCCAGCGTCAGCACCGAAGACTTCATACAGATCAGCGAGAACGTGCTGGGGCGGCGCTCCGAGGTGTTGCAGAGCAAGGCGTTGCGCTAGGCCTCTCTATTGCCAGTGCTGGCCCTTTCGCGGGCACGCCCGCTCCCACAGGTAATGTACTGCCCTCAAGACGGTGCCGTCCCTGTGGGAGCGGGCGTGCCCGCGAAAGGGCCGGCACAGGCAGTGCAAAACTCAACTGCCAGCCAACGGATCCTTCCCGGTCACCGTCACCCCCTGCGTCGCCGCGTCGGCACTGGCCCGCAACGCCTCCAGCTCCGCCGCACTGCGCTCGATGTCCGCACGCAACCGCTGGTATTCCTGGCGATGCCGCTGCCACCAGGCCTTGGTCGAGCAATGTCCGCTGACCCCGCGGGCCACCGCCAAACCTCCCACCACCATCTGCAGCAAGCCGACCAGGCCGCCATGGCGCATCCCCTTGCTGAACATCAGCGCCCCCCCGGCCAGCGAGCTGACCCGTTCCAGCCCATGAACATTGTGCTGCGACGATGCCGTCGCGGAATGGACATCGAGCATGGCAAGGCCTCCTCGTGAAGTGTAAGCAGCTGACCCGCTGGCCGCTGTCATCGTTCACTCGGTATGCCGAACGACATCCCCTGTCGCATGGAAGGCTCTGCCATGCACCTTTCAAAGCAGCCGATGTCACTTATGGTCAAGTCCGTGGCGGATCCAGGCAACTTGACCGCCCCCTCGCTGGCGTACCGTGACCGGGCGCGAAGCTCATCCACGCTGGGTTTCGATCCAGGAGCTTCACGTCCCCCCCACAAAGAAAACAAAAGCAGGGATCAGGATGACAATGACAAGCGCGAGTGGCGCCAGCAATCAGCTGGCGCAAGGCTTCAAGCAACGCCATGTGACCATGCTCTCCATCGCCGGGGTGATCGGTGCCGGGTTGTTCATCGGCTCCGGGCACGCCATTGCGGCGGCCGGCCCTTCAGCCATCGTCGCCTATGCACTGGCCGGCGCGCTGGTGGTGCTGGTGATGCGCATGCTCGGGGAAATGGCCGTCGCCAGCCCCGATACCGGCTCGTTCTCCACCTACGCAGACCGCGCGATCGGCCGCTGGGCCGGCTTTACCATCGGCTGGCTGTACTGGTGGTTCTGGGTGCTGGTGATTCCCATCGAAGCCATTGCCGCCGGCGTGGTGCTCAACAACTGGTTCCCGCACATCGATGCCTGGTTCTTCGCCCTGAGCATGACCGTGCTGCTGACCGCCACCAACCTGTTCAGCGTGGCCAAGTACGGCGAGTTCGAGTTCTGGTTCGCCATGCTCAAGGTCATCGCCATCGTCGCCTTCATCGCCCTCGGCGCCGCAGCCCTGGCCGGCGTATTGCCGGGGCGTGAAGTCAGTGGCCTGCCACTTCTGCTGGAGCAGCAGGGCGGCTTCATGCCCAATGGCTGGACCGCAATCATCGGCGCCTTGCTGACCACCATGTTCAGCTACCTGGGCACCGAAGCGGTCACCATCGCCGCCTCCGAATCGAAAGACCCGGCGCGCAACATCGCCAAGGCCACCCGTTCGGTGATCTGGCGCATCAGCGTGTTCTACCTGCTGTCGATCTTCGTGATCATCTCGGTGGTGGCGTGGAACGACCCGCTGCTGCCGGTACAAGGTTCGTACCAGCGAGCGCTGGAAATCATGAACATTCCTTACGCCAAGCAGCTGGTGGACATCGTGGTACTGGTGGCGGTGGCCAGTTGCCTGAACTCGTCGATCTACATTTCGTCGCGGATGCTCTACTCGCTGAGCAAGCGTGGTGATGCGCCAGGCTTCATCCAGCGCACCTCGAAGGTGGGCGTACCACGTGCGGCGGTGATTGGCAGCACGCTGATCGGCATGCTGGCGACCATCGTCAACTACTTCGCCCCGGCCGAAGTGTTTGCCTTCCTGCTGGCCAGTTCCGGGTCGATCGCGTTGCTGGTGTACCTGGCGATTGCCTTCTCGCAACTGCGCATGCGCGCCATCCTGCAGCGGCAGAATGTCGAGATTGCCTTCCGCATGTGGCTGTACCCATGGCTGACCTATGCGGTGATTGGTTTCATCATCTTTGCCCTCGGCACCATGTTCGTCATGCCCAAGCACCGCATGGAGGTATCGCTGACCCTGGCGCTGGCCCTGGTGATCCTGGTGCTGGGGGTGATTACCAGCAAGCGGCATGCGCGGCGGGAGGCCTTGGCAACCGCGTGAAGGGATTTGTGTGAATGGAAGAGAGCCACCTGCCTGCAGGTGGCTTTTTTGTTTGTGCCGGCCCTTTCGCGGGCTCGCCCGCGAAAGGGCCGGCAAATTTTGCCCATTTGTCTGATCTGGATAATTTCCTGCCCGGTTTGGCAATGCAGCCCCAAGGGGTGTTTAATCTCACCCCTGAACCCGCTGGACCCCCTGAAAACAAAGGCCCAGACAGATTTCACCGTTCATCGAAAATGCTGTAGACATATTGTCTAACAGTGCCCTATAGTCGTTATACAAATAGTAGACACAGCTCTATGACAACAAAGAAGGCCGCCATGAAAGCCACCGTCCAACCACTCAGTGCAGAAGTGCCGCAGGACCGCAAGGCCGTCCTTGCCGAAGCGCTGCGCCGCCGGATCCTCAGCATGGAACTGGCCCCGGGCGCGGTGGTGGACGAACTGGCCCTGTGCGACGAGTTCGGCCTGTCGCGCCCGCCAGTGCGTGAGCTGCTGCGCCAGATCGCCGCCGAAGGCTACATCGAACTGGAAGCCAACCGCGCGCCACGTGTCGCTGCCATGAACCACGAGTCGCTGCACAGCTTCTTCGTCGCCGCCCCGCTGATCTACGTCGCCACCACCCAGCTGGCCGCCACCTATGCCAGCGCCGCCGAGATCGAAGTGCTCAAAGGTATCCAGGCGATGTTCCGCCAGGCCATCGAAGAGCGCGATGTGGAAAACCGTGTGCTCTACAACGACGCCTTCCACCTGGAAATCGGCAAGATGGCGCACAACGACTACCTGCTGCCAAGCCTGCGTCGCCTGCTGATCGACCACACCCGGCTGGGCAAGATTTTCTACCGCCACCCGACCACCGATGACATGCAGCACGACCTCGAGATGGCCTGCGAGCAGCACGAGCAGATGATTCAGGCCATCGAGCGCCGCGACCCGCAAGCTGCCGGCCAGCTGGTGCGCGAGCACTTCGAGCTGTCGCGCCGGCGCATGGCCGAGTACGCCGCGCCGCAAGGGCTGGATGTACCGATTCAGATATGAGTTACCAAGGTCAGGCCGCAGGCGCTGACCACCCGTCGACAACAAGAACCAGGTTAGTGACATGACAAGAATTAGTTCGTTACCTGCCGATGATGCCACCTGTGGCTGGTATCACCTGAGCAAGCCCCGCACGCCAAGGCCGGCCCACAGTGGCCACAGCCAGGCGCGCTGGGTGGTGGTCGGCGCCGGTTTCACCGGCCTGGCTGCGGCACGGCAGCTGGCAACGAACTTCCCGGACGACGAGATCGTGCTGATCGAGGCCCAGGAGGTCGGCTTTGGCACCTCCGGGCGCAACGCTGGCTTTGCCATCGACCTGCCGCACGACATCGGCGCCGAGGACTACATCGGCGACATCGACATCGCCAAGACCATCCTCAAGCTCAACCTGGGCGGCCAGTCCTACCTCAAGGAGCTGATCGAGCGCTACGACATCGAGTGCCAGTTCCGCCACTGCGGCAAGTACCAGGCGGCCGTCGAGGACCGCGGCATCGCCGTGCTGGATGCCTACCGCCGCGGCCTGGACAAGCTCGGCCAGCCCTATGAAGTGATCGAAGGCCGCGACCTGCCCGAGCACATCGGCACGCATTTCTACCGCAAGGGCCTGTTCACCCCCGGCACCGCCTTGCTGCAGCCGTCGGCGCTGGTCAAAGGCCTGGCCGACAGCCTGCCGTCCAACGTTTCGCTGTATGAACGCACGCCCATCACCGAGGTCGACTACGGCGACAAGGTAGTGCTGCGTCATGCCAACGGTTCGATCACCGCCGACAAGCTGGTGCTCACCACCAACGCCTTCGGCATGAGCTTCGGCTTCCTCAAGGGCCGCATGCTGCCGGTGTTCACCTACGGCAGCATCACCCGCCCGCTGACCGAGGAAGAGCAGGCGCGGCTGGGCGGCAAACCGTACTGGGGCGTGATCCCGGCCGACCCGTTTGGCACCACCATGCGCCGCACCGTCGACAACCGCCTGCTGATCCGCAACAGCTTCAGCTACAACCCCGACGGGCGCAGCAACCGCAAATACCTGGACCGCTTCGTCCAGCGCCACCGCGAATCGTTCGCCCGACGTTTCCCGATGTTGCCCGGGGTGAACTTCGAATACACCTGGGGCGGTGCACTGGCACTGTCGCGCAACCACATGGGGTTCTTTGGCAAGTTGGCGCCCAATGTTGTCGGCGCACTGTGCTGCAACGGCCTGGGTGTTACCCGTGGCACTGTCACCGGCAAGTTGCTGGCCGACTGGCTGGCCGGCGACAAGAACGAACTGATCGAGTTCTTGCTCAATGCTCCCGGGCCTTGTGCAAACCCGCCGCAGCCCCTGGTTTCCCTGGGCTTGAACGCCAACCTGATGTGGGGGCAGTTCCGCGCTGGCAAAGAAAGCTGACCGCTGACGGCGTTGCAACTTTGAACACTTGATGCCGGTGGCGATTTCGCCGGCACGGGCACCCTTTGCCCGAAATTGATGATCGGCCAACAGGCCGGTCACCCGGGGCTGAACGCTGTTTTCAGTTTCGCGGGCACGCTCGTCTTGAATATGTGCATGTAACAGAAGTGGCAGGAACAACAATGACAAGTCCAAATGTTTCGATTGAAGATGTACCGATCAACAACTTTCACCAGTTGCTGACCCTGCGTTCCGGTGGCGGCTCGTTCGTCGATGGCTATGTATTGAGCATCATCGGCGTTGCCATGGTGCAGATGTCGGCAGGCCTCAACCTGACCAGTTTCTGGCAGGGCATGATCGCCGCTTCGGCGCTGATCGGCATTTTCTTCGGTGGCTTCTTCGGCGGCTGGTTGACCGACCGCTTCGGCCGCAAGCGCGTGTTCTTCGTCGGCCCGACCCTGTTCATCCTGGCCTCGATCGCGCAGTTCTGGGTGGAATCGGCGATGGTCCTGTTCCTGCTGCGCTTCGCCATCGGCATCGCGGTGGGCATCGAATACCCGGTGGCCACCTCGCTGCTGGTGGAGTTCCTGCCCAAGAAGAACCGTGGCCCACGCCTGGCCACCCTGACCGTGCTCTGGTTCGCCGGTGCCGCCTGTGCCTACATGGTCGGTGAAGCGATCCTGCGCCACGGTGGCGATGATGCCTGGCGCCTGGTGCTGGCCAGTGCCTCGGTGATCGGCGCGCTGTTGTTCGCTATCCGTATAGGCACCCCCGAATCGCCGCGCTGGCTGATCAGCAAAGGCCGTTCGGCCGAAGCCGAGCAGGTGATCAAGCGCGTCTACGGCAGAGATTTCTCGCTGAAGAACCTGCCGGAAGAGCCCAAGACCCGCAAGCTGTCGTTCCTCAGCCTGCTGCACTCCGGCTACGGCAAGCGCATGCTGTTCGTCACCATGTTCTGGACCTGCTCGGTGATCCCGGTGTTCGCCGTCTACGCCTTCGCTCCGAAAGTGTTGGGTGCACTGAACCTGAAAGGGGACTGGGCCGCCATCGGCTCGGTCGCCATCACCTGCCTGTTCGTGGTCGGTTGCATCATCGGCACCCGCCTGCTGAACACCATCGGCCGCCGCACCACGCTGCTGCACAGCTTCTTCTGGTCGGGGCTGGCGTTACTGGGCCTGGGCGCTTTCAGCAACGGCAACGAGATGCTGATCCTCGCCCTGTTCGGCGCCTACGCCTTGTTCATCGGTGGCGCCCAGGTGTTGCAGCTGGTGTACCCCAACGAACTGTTCCCTACCGAAATCCGTGCCGGTGCCGTTGGCGTGGGCACCTCAATGTCGCGGGTCGGTGCCGCGGTCGGCACCTGGCTGGTGCCCATCGGCCTCGATAGCTATGGCATCGGCGCCACCATGTATGCCGCCGCCGCGGTGACCTTCGTCGGCCTGGCGTTCTCCGTTGCCCTGGCCCCGGAAACCCGCTCGCTGAACCTGCAACAAGCGGCTTCGCTGAGCTGAATTCATGACGACCCGCCGCAGCGTCGATCCGCTGCGGCCTTTACAACACTGAGCAACGCACTGGAGAACCTACCGTGAAATTCGAAGGCATCTACACCCCGGCAATCACTCCGCTGGCTGCGGACGGCTCGATCGACAAGGCGGCGTTCGCCGAGGTCCTCGAATACCTGGTCGAGTCGAAAATCCACGGCGTCATCATTGGTGGCTCCACCGGCGAGTACTACGCCCACACCACTCAGGAGCGCATCGACCTGGCCGCCCAGGCCAAGGACGTGCTGGCCGGCCGCCTGCCACTGATCGTCGGCACCGGTGGCATCCGCACCGAAGACGCCGTGGCTTTCGCCCAGCACGCCAAGGAAATCAAGGCCGACGCACTGCTGGTGGGCACCCCGCCGTACGCACTGCCGACCCAGCAGGAAATCGCCCTGCACGTCAAAGCCGTCGACGCCGCCGCCGGCCTGCCGATCATGCTCTACAACTACCCGGGCCGCATGAGCGTGAGCATGGGTGAAGAGTTCTTCGACGCCGTGGCCGACGTGAAGAACATCGTCGCCATCAAGGAAAGCTCCGGTGACATGGGCCAGCTGCACCGCCTGGCCATCCAGCGCCCGAACATCCAGCTGTCGTGCGGCTGGGACGACCAGGCCCTGGAGTTCTTTGCCTGGGGTGCCAAGAGCTGGGTCTGCGCCGGCTCCAACTTCATCCCGCGCGAGCACGTGGCCCTGTACGAGGCCTGTGTAATCGAGAAGGACTTCGACAAAGGCCGCAAGATCATGGGCGCCATGATGCCGCTGATGGACTTCCTCGAAGGCGGCAAGTTCGTCCAGTCGATCAAGTACGGCTGCGCCCTCAATGGCCTGAGCACCGGTGGCGTACGCAAGCCGCTGTATGACCTGGATGCCGCCGAGAAGCAGGAACTGCAGCGCGTGGTCACTGAACTCAAGCGCAACATCGCACAGATCACCGGAGGTGCCTGAAAATGGCCGATTTGCTGAGCAAGCAACAATACGCGGCCCTCGCCGCCGAACTGCAACTGCGTACCCAGGCGTTCATCGACGGTGAGTTCCGCGATGCCATCTCGGGCAACACCTTCGTCACCACCAACCCGGCCACCAGCAAGCAGCTGGCCGAAGTCGCCGCCTGCGACGTCAACGACGTGAACGTGGCCGTGGCCGCCGCCAAGCGCGTGTTCGAACAGGGCACCTGGTCGAAGATGCAGCCGAACGACCGCAAGCACGTGCTGCTGAAGTTCGCCCAGCTGCTGGAAGACAACGCTCACGAGCTGGCCGTGCTGGAAGCGCTGGACAGCGGCAAGCCGGTCAGCGAGTGCCAGAACGTCGACGTGCCGGAAACCATCCACACCATCCGCTGGCACGCCGAG